>NZ_OZ244056.1:1521586-1825903 GCF_965215465.1 Simkania sp.
GTTTAGATAGAGCTTTTCGTGTTTCTCCATGAGTAGAAGCTTTCCTTGGCAATTCGGTCTCTTCTGAATCTTCTTCTCCTCTATATCCTTCCGTAGTCTGAAGAGATCGTTGTGCCCATTCAGGACTTTCTTTTTCACAACTGCCACATTCTACTGTAATATGCCGAGCTGAAAGTTCAGGCTTTTTGTCACGACGCTCTTTTGTATGAACTGGTTGTGACGTATCATGGCTCTCTTGATCATGATCAATTGATTGCTTGGATAAACCGTGAAAATCAGAACCATGTGTTTTTGAACACATATTTGAAATAGACATGCTTTTCTCCCCTTTTTCCATACCTTCTTGTCAGGCCCCATATCCCCAAAGAAGTAGCTATCGAAATTCAATGAGAATTAAATATGGACAAAACTAACCTTAAAAATATATTATATCATAAATAATATTTAAAATAAGTAATTAATTTAGTTAAATTATAAAATAAACATTCTTGTCTTTGACTATTAATAGATTACAGAATTATAAAAGAATTGTAGTTGACCTTGATAAACTGAGACCTAGGACTGAAAACCGTATTTACCTGATTATTAAGTATTTGTGAAACATCTAAACCCGAATGCTATCCTTCTCTTCCCCTATCAAATGCCACCAAACAGGTTTCGATCAACCTCCCTTCTCAAGATTGAAGTTTCTTGAGGATATTCCGTCTTTCACCTATATCGAAAAATATATTCTTCTTTGCTTGGAGGTCTCAAGATGCTTAGAGCTGCGCTCTTTTTTCTCTTTGTTTTTGTTTCAATGTATGTATTTGGAGACGTTATCAATATCGAAGGCGCTACAAATATCACAACAACTTCCAGCCAAGTCAACGCAATTGTCGTTGATGGAAATGGAAACATGAGCCAACAAGTCTTCCCCTATAACCCGCAAACTCAGCAGGTTGATGTTGGGAATGCAAACCAAGGACAGAATGCTAGCATTTACTTCACTCTCTTCATGATGGGTTTTATGTGGTGGGATGGGTATTGGGTTGGACATAATGGATATTATTGGAATGGACATACCAATGTTTATGTAAAAAATGTCAACTGGAACAACCACTGGAACAATTATTGGCACACTACTTGGAGCCAAAAGTGGCAAGGCTACTACAACAAGCATAAGAACGACCCGAATTTCCCATATAAACACAATAAAAGCTGGCCTCACCATTCCGGACAGTTCCCCTCTCACGATCATCCACACACACATGAACATTCTCATCCTCATGAGCATCCTCACCCTCAGCAAGGAGATCACCACTTTCAGCACCGTCCCCAGGGAAGGTCCTTTCACCACCCCTAAAGAGAAGTCTCAATCTCCTCACTATCAAAAACTTATAAGGAAACTCTTTACAATAGATTCAGAATTAATAAGTTAAAAAAATATTTCCACTAAATAAAGAAATAGTTAAAATTAGCTTAAGAAGGAATCTAATTGGGAGGAAATTATGCGTATTTTTCTTAACACTAACTCTAGTGAAGCTACTGAAAATCAAAGCTCTGAAGTCAGCTGGGATGAACTACTGATCATTTCAGTAAGATAAGGACGCAACATCCTAAAAATCAGTAGTCAAAAACTACAAGAGCGCAGACATGGCTGCAAAAAAAGTGGCATTGAGCGCTCTTTTTTTTACCCTCTAAATATAAGAATCTTAGAGCTCACTCTTCCGATCCTTTTTGAGTCTATTTGAGTTTAAAAAATAGATATGAGAAAAGGAAAAAAAAACAGGAATTAGGATGAGGTCACCGTCCCATGAGAAGGTTCTTATTAGTCTTATTGCTCTTGCCTCTTTTTGCTTTTGCTGAGGAGCCACTAATCTCCCAAATCGTCACACCTCGAGGAGAAACCAACCCCCAAACATATAATAAAGAGACCGTTAAGGATTTCTACACCGCTTTCCAAAAGAATAATCCTCAAGCTTTAGACGAACTGCTCAAAAACAATTATGGAGTCCAAGATTCAACAGTAGTTTTCGACTCTGCCTACAGCAAATACGATGCCTTTAGCAAAAACATGAAAGTCCGTCTTGCTTCTTTGCACAAAGCTTTTCGCGATCTCGACATCAAAATCATTGAAATGATGGCTGATGGCAACAAAGTGATGGCTCGTGTCCAAATGACAGGAGTCCAAACTGGGTCTTTTCTTGGAGTAGAGGCGACCAATAAACCTGTAGTGATCAAAGTGTTTGCTATTTTCACCTTTGATGGAGGAAAAATCTCCCACATCAATGAGGTATGGAATGAACTTGGAGTGATGAAACAAATCGGTTACATCGTCCTCTAGAGCGAGATAGGTTCATGCCCAGGATCAGCCTTCCCCTTCAAATCGTCATTGCCATCTGCGTTGGAACGATCCTCGGCATTTTCCTCGGCCCTATTTGCTCAATTTTTGAACCGGTTGGGACCGCGTTCATCATGTTCATCCAAATGGTGATCCTCCTCTATATTCCCTCTTCGATTATCCATGGACTCGGCTCAACATCCCCTGCTGTCGCCCGTCATCTTTTCCGCAAAGGGTGGGTCTTTCTTCTTTTCATTTGGGCGCTCATTTTCCTCGCGATCTTTCTTCTCAACAATATCTTTCCAAAAATGGAAATCATCTTCGACGCTTCTAAAACCCACTCGAAGTTTGAAGAAAGTTTCTTGAGTTACCTCGTTCCGAAAAACCCGATTTATGATTTGGCAAATAACATCATCCCTGCGATCGCCATTTTTGCAATTATTATGGGAGTTGCCCTCATGCACCTCACCCATAAAGAACCTCTCATTTCCTTCTTGGAACGGATCAACAACACCATCGAAAAAGTCCTCAAAGGAATCACCGTCATTTCTCCATTTGGGGTTGCAGCTATTTTTGCCAATGTCACGGGAAACCTCTTTTTTAAGGATGTGATCAATTTTGGTTTCTACATCTTTCCACTCATCATCCTCGTCTGCATCTTCACGTTTTGGGCTCTTCCTGCTCTTTTGAAAGCATATACGCCACTGAAATATCGAGAAATCATCAATGAATTTCGCACCACTTGCCTCCTAGCATTTGTCATCGGTTCTCCAAGTATCGCCATCCCCTTCTTGAATCAATGCATCAAAAGGACTGCCGATAAATACGACATCAAAGACAAAGAACTCCATAACACCTCACAAATGATTGTCCCTCTCACCTATACCTTTACGCAAGTTGGAAACCTGCTGATCCTATTTTTCATCATGTTCCTCTCCTACTACTTCGGCTTGCGACTGGACTGGCTTGACCAAGCTCTTGTGAGTCTTCTCACGATTCCCATGTCGTTTGGAGGACCGGAGCTTGCTGTCAATTCTGTCAGTTTCTTGATTGAAAAGCTGGGCTTTCCTGATACGGCTTTGCTACTTTTTGACAAAACGTCCATCATCACCCAAAACTTCCAGGTGCTGCTCAGTGTTGCCAGCATGACCACGTTTGCAATCATCTTACTTTTGGGCTATTACAACCGTCTCACCTTCAAAATTGCCCACTTTTTTAAGCACTTCTTTCCCATCGTGTTTATTCTGATCTTTGGTATTTTCATCAGTCAAAAAATCGTCTCACGCTATCATAAACCTGAATCTATTGGGGACTCGCTCTCAATGGCAACAGTCCTTCCATATTTCCAGCCTGCGAAGGTCTACAAGTATGGAGATAAACTTCCTGATATTAAATTTCGCGCTTCGATTGAAGACCCCATGACCCGAATTTTCACTACAAATCAACTCTTTGTCGGCTACCACCCCCACCTTCCACCGTTTAGTTATTTCAATAAAAAAGGAGAACTCGTTGGATACGATATCGCCTCTGCATATCAGCTCGCACATGACCTCAACGTCACTCCTGTCTTCATTCCCTTTTACTACAGCCATCTCGGGGAAATGCTTGAAAACAACATCATCGATATTGCCGTCTCACCCGTCCTATTATCGGCCGCAAGCCGTCGAGGAATGAACTTTCCTCAATTCTACTTTCAGCAACGCAACATTCTCATCGTCCTACGTCAGAGAAAGGATGAATTCATCAGTTTAAAATCCCTTCAAGACAACCCCAATCTCATCATTGGAAATCTTAGTTACTTCCAGATCATTTCCAAACGCTACTTTCCCTTTGCCAAAAGCGTTGAAATCATCGACAGCTGGCACATTTCTCATGCTCTCGACGAAGGAATCATTGATGCCATGTATTGGGAACTGGCACAAGCGCAAGAATACTGTAAACGGAACCCCGAATACATCGTCATGGACTACGGACAAACAATTGGTGACTCATTTCTCGCTTTCCCCGTGAAATTTAACGCCTTTGCCTTTATCTTTTATCTAAATTCCTGGATTAACCTCGCACATAATCGGGGATTTAATAAAGAAATGTATGAATACTGGATGCTTGGCCACTCCCCTGTGATAAAAAGGGTCCGCTGGAGCCTCATTGACCTTGTTAGGGAAAAAGAACAATGAAACTAGATTGGAAAAAAGTTTTTTTATTTTTAAGACCGCGGAGTGACACGCCTAAAGAGCGTTTCATCAAGCAACTCCTGCTCTTTTCCATCTTGTCACTTGGGGTGATCATCTTTGCGGGAACCGCTTACGTCTACTTTGTGCAAGAAAACCTCCTTTTCCAAAAAGCCACCCTCTCACAAGATCACGTTTTTTCCTATGACGAACCCTTTGAAGAACTCTTCATACAAACAGAAAAGGGAGCTCGCATCAACGCCCTCTATTTTAAAACATTTCGCCCCAAGGGAGTCGTCCTCTATTTCCATGGACGAGGAGGAAATCTCGACGACCGTTGGGGAAAGTTTTCTCGTGAATTCACAAGCCGCGGCTATGACTTCTTCATCATGGACTACCGGGGGTTTGGAAAAAGCTCGGGAAAGCTCACCGAAAAAGCCCTCTGTAGTGATGCAACCAAATGCTACGAATACCTTCAAGACATCTATCCCGAAAGTCAAATCGTCGTTTACGGACGTTCTCTTGGAACTGGGATTGCCACCTTCGTTGCATCGCATAAAAATCCCAAAATGCTCGTGCTCGAATCGCCCTACTTTAGTATTCTCGATCTCACTCCTCGCCAAATGCCCTACCTTCCCCGTTTTCTTGTGCCTCTCATCCTCAAGTATCACCTCCGCACAGATAAATGGATTGTAAAAGTGCGCTCACCTATTCACATCTTTCATGGAACGCAAGACGAGCTTGTCCCTTATGATTCAAGCACTCGCTTACTCAAGCTTCTAAAAAACAAACTCGATGCCAACCTCATTCCCCTCGAAGAAGGGAAGCACAACCACTTGCAGCGGCATCCAAAGTACCAGTCCGAGCTCGATGAAATTTTGAGTTAACATTTAATGTTAAAACCTCTAACTTAGTGCTCTTTCAAACCACACAACGCTCTAGGAAAACAAATGGTACACGACTTACCTCCAGAGACGATAGATGAAGAACCCCTTATTCCTTACATCGAAGAAGCTGAAACCTTAAAAGACTCGATCGTTGTCGATGGAGTGGAAGTGCTTGAAACTCCCTTTTCTCTCCCCACTCCTCCTGATAAAAAAGCCACCCGCGAAGACCTCTTTTACCTTGCCCATGTCCTTCATGAATCCTACCAATCAGGATTTGCCTGGAAAGACTACGCCATCATGATTCAAATTGGATTGGATTATTTGCAAAATTGCACAGAAATGTCTGCAGAGCAAAAAAGAGAAGCGATTCTCACAACCCTTAACTACGTCATTGCGCAAACAGACGAACCATTTCTTCCTGAAGAAACCTTTGCTCCTCTTTTTGAATCACTACTTGTTCCCTTCATTGACCTTGCTCTCGAAGCGCGCTCCGGCATCCTTGCACTCGAGGCCAAAAAGCTCGAGTCCGTCCGCCCCCCACGAGACGGCAAACCCACACCTCGGCGTCTTCAAGAATTTACCAAGGGAATCACCAATCTTTGGCAATCAGGTTATGAATGGGACGACCTCGCAAAAGCCGCCCGTGTTGCCATTCTTTTTCTCATGACCTTCGAAGAAATTTCTCCAGAAGAAATGCGCGAAGGAGTCGTTGACATCTTGCAACTCCTCTTAGCTTCTGCAACCTCAGAAGAGCTGCCAAGTGACTTCAATGAAAAGATCTTTTCCTCCTTCACTGAAGCCTTTTCAGATGCGATCATCCCTCATAAGTACTAGCTTTCAGTTGAATAATACGCATACCACTGTCGATTAGTCGCCTCGATAGTCTACTTCCTCTTTTGAAGCTGTATTCGGCAAAGCTACAGAACCTTTCTCACCTCTTCTGTAATAGGTTCCGCAAACCGGATCGTCTACTAGTATTCCTTCTCTACACAAAGTCGTAGAATAAAGGAAGTTTTGTGCAAAGCTTACTTTTGCCTAATCTCTTTTCAACGTAGCGAAAGTAGAGTTGGCATAAAACCATGAACAGTTAGCAATTTAAGCTATAATAGACCCAAAGTCAGGACTCTTTAGCAAAGATACCAGTCTTCCTTCTTGGGTCATCTTCCATCTCTCCTGAGTACCTTTGTTGGAGATAATGAAATCTTTGTCTGCCAACTTCGAAATTAATTTGCTTTTTTTCCATTTTTTCGGATTTTGACAGTGTAAAGCAACGTTCTTCATATAGATCTTTTTGCTTGGAATCTGCCCAGCTAATACGGAGTATTAAGATTTCTCCGAGTGTTTTTGTTAGCTCATTAACTTTTTCACGGTCAGAATCTGTGATGATAGAATGGTCAAATGCTTGTACTGCTGCTGATCCCCATTTTTTTTCTGACTCAAAATCTTGAGTGAAAGCTGATTGATTCAAAACAATATTCGCAACTTCCAAGGCCTTGATTTCCTCTTTATTCCACCAGCTTAAAAAAACACTTCCAACATACTTGAAAATATTAGGAACCCAAGAGTTACCCCAGCGTGACTCCCCTACTAACTTCGGGTCAATTTCATAAAGACGTGCGTTATTATTTTGGATTGCGCTAGAACGTAAGTGTTTAGCATCATCCCAAAGCTGTACAACTTTATCGATTATCTGAGTTTGTCTCTCTTGTTTTGTAGAACTTTTTAAATTTCTATTCTTTAAAATCCCTTTTAAAGGAGTCGGATGACTTTTATGAACTTCTTGAATCTCACGACGCATTGAACCTTTGCCAAAAATCTCACTAAGAGAATGATCGAGCTTACTAAGATTTGTAAAGTAGGCAGTTTTTGCTTTTTGAAATGCTATGGTCTCAGATTGAACTTGCATCAACTCAATGGGACTATAGTCCACATAACGAGTTTGAAAAAAAGCTGCAATTTCCGAAAGATTCGAAGGAGAAGGCTCCAATAAAAACTCTTTCATGTCCTTCTGAAAAGCCGCACCGCTTTAGTTCGGTCTAGCTCTGAACTATAGTTTCGTTCTAATACCTCTAAGCGCCTTGTGCATGCCTCAATTTTCTTGGTGGAGGTCAAATTGTGAGAAAGAGCATAAAATGCCCACTTACCCAATTTGACAACTTGAAAATCTGTCTCCTTATACCGCTTTTCTCCAACAAGATTGGGATCTATTTGACGTATACAGTCGCGAGCCAACTCAACATGATCTCCTAACGCTGCATTTGGGAGTTTTTTTTCTGCCTAACTAGAAGCTACAGCTAAGTAGTCCGCTTCAGCCATGAGATAATTTTCAACAGCTTCGTGTACGACCTCAGCGTTTTCGGCTCGAAACAGAGGAGCCTTCATGTAGTCACTGTAGATAAAATTTTTAATTTCACGAGTAGAATTCAAAGAGGGATCAACGTGTGATGTAAACATTTGAATCGCTTGATCTAGCCCGAGACGCTTTTCATCCTCTAAAGACAGCTGCGTGTTTTCAAAAGGCAACATAAGCCAGTTGTGCACTATATTCATCCCCTTCTACTCCATCTTGTTTATTTATATAAATAATGACACAAAAGATATTAAAACGAAATAACAGTTATTATTTTAATTAGAACTGACGCATCAAAAATTTAATCTCTGTGGGTCTAATTCCCCGCAGCTTGCTGCGAAAGGGAGAGATAAGCAGGTCGTCCCGTAGGGAAAATTTTCGTAATGCCCCGCATGCTTGCTGCGGGGATAGAAAATTTTAGGGCTGCGATTTTACTTGATTTTGTTATCCTCCTTGGAAAATTCCAAGGAGGATAAATGAATTTAAGTAGTCAATTAGAGACAGCAACCCTTGTCGAACAGTTTTCAATGATCGAAGACCCAAGAATAGAACGATCTAAAAAGTACCCTCTTGTAAACATCTTGGTTTTTTCATTTGTTTCAACTCTTGCTGGGCAAGAATCGTGGTATCAAATGCAAATGTTCTGCGAGGAAACACTAGAATGGTTTGCAGAATTTCTTGATATCTCATCAGGAGTTCCTAGTCACGATACTTTTCGAAGAGTCTTTTCTTTGATTAACCCCGAAGACTTTGAAGCTTGTATTATTAGATGGTATACTGCTCCCCATTAAGGAAAGAAATGTTCTCACAATCAGAGAGTTATAGCTTTTAGATGGCAAGTCGGTGCGAGGGCTTTCTTGGAAAATCAATGAGTAAAAGCTGCATATTCTGAATGCTTGGGATTGTAGTGAACAAAAATTTGCAGGTCAGTTATCGATTGATTGCAAGGCGAATGAAATCTCTGCTGCACCTAAGCTTTTAAAGAAATTGCATTTAGAAAAAACCATAATAACAGTAGATGCAATGATGACCCAAACAGAAATTGCAGCCACAATTATTGAGCAAAGAGGAGATTACTTTATGGCTCTAAAGGGAAATCAAGGAAGTCTATTTGAGGATGTTGAACTCTATTTTTCCGAAGTAGAATTGGGAATGAGTAGCAGCAGAACACTAGAAAAAAACCGAGGGCAAGTGGAACTTCGAAAGGGAACGAAGGCAAGTGCTGATTGGATTGATCGAAAAAAACGATGGAGAGGTTAAAACTGAAAACAGATATTACATTACGAGCTTAGATTGGGAAGCTGGTCATCTGTTGAAGTTATCAAGAGATCATTGGCATATTGAAAACCAACTACATCGAACATTAGATATTCATTTCCAGGAAGATGCTTGTCAAAAACATGATAGAAATGCAGCAGCAAACCTATCCTTATTGCGAAAATTGGGACTCTCATTACTCAAGCAAATAGAGTCTAAAAACAAGATGATTATCAAAAAAAGAAAGTTGCCTATTCCCCAGATTTTCGGAGAAAGTGTCTTTTAGGAGAATTTTGATGCGTCAGTTCTGGTATTTTAATTGCGTGGAGCTTTATATTAACGGCAGGCCCAATCATGCGCACTTCTTGCATCATGTCGCGAAAAGCTTCGGGAAAGCTTAGGGTCTTTTAAGGGTAAAGTAAGTCCCTCCTTGCCCATCTGCATGGAGAAACACTTGGATGTCATAGCTTACAGAGGTATTGTAGAAGGTCCAAACCTGAACACGCGTCTCGTCTCCGCTCATCTCTTGATCTGTATGAACGAAAACTAGCCCTTCTTCCTGCATGACCAACTCTACTGCTTCTGGACAAAGCAATGAAAGCTCTGGTCCATTAATAATATCGAAGAATAAGACCGGTGAAAAAAGATCGCTATCGGTTAAGCAAAGAAGTCTAGCATGACAGGTTTGAGTCGCTTTATCAAAAGAAACTGCAACCATTCCTTTTGTCGGAACAAGTTGATTCCGAAATTCGGCTTCTAGAAAAACCAAGCTGAACGTCTCATCGTCTAAAATAGGATCTACGACGCCATTGATCATGGCTTCGCCTGTCCCTTTTCTTAAATAAGGAGTCGAAGGAAGGGAAGAAAAGCATTCCTCGATTTTTGCAAAAAACAAGTTTTGAGGAATGGGTAAATCCCAATCGTTTGCCAAGAGCTGGCTGCTGCTGAAAAATAATCCAATGAAGAGTGCGATAAGAGTTTTTTTCATCTGATGACCTCCTAATTTTAAAGCCATCAGAGTATCGCTTGAAAAGCTGTTTCGTGTCAATCGTGTTTAGAATGAAGTGACACTTTTACTACGCTCCGTATTCTTTATTCCAGTCGCGGTTGACCTGGTCTATGTCTTTTCTTTTGCGAGGTTTTTTACTTTTGTAGTAATCCAAATTGATTTCTGATTGGTCAATTATATCTCTTTTATCAACGTCAGAAAAGTCATAAGTTCCACACTTAGGATCATGATTTAAGCGGCCTTGTGCACGAATTTGCCCATAGATAACTCTTTTGTAGCCTGCTTTTCTTGAAAAGGTCCGCATCTCTAATCTTTCTTCGGGTGTTAATTCAGATTCAAATCCATGTATTTTCTGAAGTTGACTAATCGATTTAATAACTCCATGGAATTTTTTCTGATCTTGGTCGCTTATTTTGGAGTCATTCAATGCTTGAACTAGGGCAGAGCCCCATTTTCTTTTAGATCTTAAATCTCGTATAGACGTAGGGTCGCTTAAAACCTTGTTAGCTGCTTGCAAAGTCTTGATCTCATCTTGATTCCACCAACTAGAGAAAGCACTTCCAATCCAATGAAAAATAGTAGTGAGGCATGAACCAGTCCAACGTGACTGTCCGACTGATGCAGGGTCGATTTTATAAAGGCGTGCACGATTACTTTGATATGCGGTAGTGCGTAATTCCTTAGAATCATCCCAAACTTGCTGAACTTCAGCTTCTAATGAAAACACAACTCTTTTAGGATCTGATTTTTGGCTTTCATCTCTCTTTAAAATGCCTTTTAAAGGCTTTTGGTCCTGAATAACTGGTGCATTAGAAGTATCGAACTTGACACTCATTTCTTCCTTTCCTTCACCCCCAATGGACTCATTATAACATGATTAATAATTAATTTAAAGTAGATTGTTTCGTATATTGTTAATTATTAAGAAGTTAAAAAAAACAAGACTGAGTCTAAGAGAGTTACATGGAACATCTTGGCTCTCTAAGACTTCTGATTATTTCCAGACAAAATGGGTGTAACTCTTCTCCATTTCTTCAAATGGAACGTCATCGTGAGAGGTGAACCTTTGGATCAAGCTTCCGATCACTCCTGAGGGGACAAGCCCTCCTTCCATAGGAACTTCTCGATCACCTGTGATTGGCGAGATGTGCAAGCGTATGCCCTCTTTGGTTAAGGTAATCCCGGTTAAGTCGAGTGAAAGCTTGAGCCCTTTTTCGAGATAGTCTCCAAGCGCTGCTTTGGCAGAGCTACGCAGAAGCCTAGGCGCTTTTTCAAGGTGGCATTCTAAGTCCTTTGAAACAACTCCAATGCGGTAGCCCCCATTTTCAAACTCGATCTTTCCTCCTTCGTTAAAGGTAACGACAAGCTTTTGATCGACAAGATATTTCCTATCTTTTGTTTCAGACTTAGAGTTGGTTCCCTCTTTTGGGTTGTCAAAATGGATTTCGCATTTCTTCTCGTTTTTGTAGAGGACAAACTCTTTAATTCCTGTTGGAACGAGATGCCTTGCGACAAACTCTGCAGTTTCTCGATCACCACCAGCAGATGTTAATGCATCAATCACAGTCTTTCTGACATGTGGTTGAATTAAGCTTCCTTTATAAATCGTGCGATCAGCATGTTCAATAGGCTGCTCAACTTCATCATCAGTATCTTCTGCTTCTGTTTCAGTCACTTCTTCAATGGCGCGGCGAAGTGGGCTTCGTCCAAAAATTTCATCAAGAGTATGATCGAGCTGAGTCAGTTTTTTGAAGTAGGATTTTTTAGCTTGTTGAAAGGCTGTGAATTCCGTTCGCACTTCCATTAACTCTCTCGGAGAAAGGTTCACATATTGATTTTGGAAATAGCTTGCAATTTCAGGAAGTGTCGAAGGCGCTTGCACAGGAAGAAACTCTTGCATTTCTTGCTCAAAGAGTTCTAGAGCGGTTACTCGGTCTTGCTCAAGACTATGTCTTCTTTCTAACACATCTAGGCGTCTTGTGCGCTTCTCAATCTTCTCATCAGCTGTAAACGTACGAGAAAGTGCGTAAAAGGCCCATTTAGCAAACCTGACAACATGATGATCTGTCTTTTCATATCTCTTTTCTCCGACAAGTCTGGGGTCAATTTGACGCAAAGAATCTCGAGCAAATTCAACATGCTCTCCTAACGTTCCATCAGGCAATTTTCTTTGTGCCCAACTTGTGACAGCTGCCAAATAACTTGCTCGAGCTTTGAGAAAGGTTTCAACCGTGCCATGCATGATCTCACGATTTTCGAAATGGAATAGATGAGATGTCGTGTAGTCGGGGTAAATAAAATTTTTAATTGATGAAACTGTATTTAATGAGGAATCGATACGAGATGCAAACAGCTGAATCGCCTGATCCAATTCAAGCCGCTTTTGCTCTTCGACTGAAGGCTGAATGTCTTTACGAGAAAAATTAAACAAAGATTGTATTTTAATCATCCCCTTTCTCTCTATTTTTATTAAAAATAATAACATAATTAATATTATAAGTTAATAATATTTAATATTTTAATTGGATGGAATTTTCATGTTCACTGCAGGCCCGATCGTGCGCAGTTTTTGCATCATGTCTCGAAAGGCTTCGGGACTGATGGTTTGTTGCTTATCAGAAACTGCTTTATCCGGCTCTGGATGCATCTCGATCATGAGACCATCTGCTCCAGCTGCAACACCTGCTAGTGCCATAGGGCAAACCATTTTGCGAATGCCTGTGCCATGACTGGGATCAACAATGATGGGAAGATGAGTAAGATCTTGCAAAATGGGAACAGCTGCGAGATCCAACGTATTCCGACTATAGGTTTCAAAGGTGCGAATCCCCCGCTCACAAAGCATGACGTTGGGATTCCCTTTATCGAGAACATATTCTGCAGACATGAGAAGATCCTGATAGGTCGCCGAAAGTCCCCGCTTTAAAAAGATGGCGCATTTGGTATTGCCGAGTTTTTTAAGAAGGGTGAAGTTTTGCATGTTGCGCGCGCCGATTTGCAAAATGTCCACATACTCTGACATGAGCTCAATTTGATCGCCATCCATCACTTCAGAAATGGTGATGAGATTGTACTTTTCTGCTGCTTCTTTCATGTACTGCAGTCCTTTTTCTTCAAGCCCTTGAAAAGAGTAAGGCGAAGTGCGAGGTTTAAATGCTCCCCCTCGCAAAATACGTACACCTTCACCAGCAATGATTTCAGCAGACTCCATGATCTGTTCTTTCGATTCGATTGAGCAGGGACCAGCCATGACAGCAAGCGTGTTTCCTCCAATTTCGACACCTTTGATCGAAATCACCGTGTCTTTGGGTTGAAACTCGCGAGCGGCTAACTTGAATGGATGTTTGAAATCAGTGATTTCTGCAACATGAGGCAGACCTTTGAATTGACTGATGTCTGTTAATTCATCGATCCCTTTGATGATGGCAATCGTGAACTGGCCATGTGCTTCTGAAAGGCGCGCTTCAAATCCCATCCATTCGAGCTTTTCAATCAGCTGTTCACAGTCGGCTAAGGTGGCATCTTTTTTCAACACGATAATCATGATAAGCTCCTGGGATCTAGTGAGGCTGCAAGCCTCGTCAATTCTGTGGGATTGGTTTGCTCATAGGCTGCTTGAACGAGAAAAGACCCCACAATGAATCCATCTGCATGCGTCAAAATCTCTCCTGCAGTTTCAGCGGAAGAAACGCCAAACCCAACTGCAATAGGAAGGTCCGTGTGTCGGCGGATTTGGGCAATTTTCTCGGGCAAGTCTTCTGGCACTCCTTTTTTCATTCCCGTGGTGCCTTTGCGACAAGCGTAATAGATAAATCCTGTTGAAACCTTGCAAATCGCAGGAATCCTCTCTTCGGGTGTCGAAGGTGCAACGATAAAGATGGTTTCAAGCTGCGCCTCTTTCATCCATGTCAAATAGTCGCCTGCTTCTTCTGGTGGAAGGTCTACAATCAGCATCCCATTAACGCCTGCAGCTTTCGCCTCTTTTAAAAAGGCTTGACCGGCGACAAAGATCGGGTTGAAATAAGTCATTAAAACAATGGGAACATCGGTTTTCTTGCGCAATCGAGAAACAAGTTCTAAAGCCTGATGAGGCGTGGTTCCTTGATTGAGGGCCCGCTCAACAGCATCTTGAATGACGGGACCATCAGCAATGGGTTCGGAAAAAGGAATGCCTAATTCTAAGAGGTCAACCCCTCCTTCAATGAGAGCAAGTGCCATTTTTTCTGTATGGTCAAGCCCTCCATCACCAACTGTGAGATAGCCGATATAAGCTTTTTTGTTTGCGAAGAGTTCACGAATCATAAAAGCCCCCTATCAAAGAGATCTGGCAGATCTTTTTCACCTCGACCAGAAAGATTAATTAAAATGATAGCATCTTTCGGATAACTCTTCGCAACTTTTATCACATAGGCAAGTGCATGAGCGCTTTCTAATGCAGGAATGATTCCTTCAGTTTTTGAAAGAAGCTTAAATGCTTCAAGCGCTTCGTTATTTGTTGCAGAGACATACTCAGCCCGTTTCATTTCATGTAAGTGCGCATGCTCAGGCCCCACACCTGGATAATCAAGCCCTGCAGAAATCGATGATGTCGGAGCAATCTGACCATTTTCATCTTGCAAAACATAAGAATGGGTGCCGTGCAAAATTCCTGGCGATCCTCCACTAAATCGAGCGGCATGCTCTCCAAGTTTTTTCGAATGACCACCACCTTCCACCCCAACGAGCTTCACCTTTTTTTCAGGGATAAATGCTGCGAAAAGTCCAATGGCGTTTGATCCTCCTCCAAGACAAGTTGTCACCAAATCTGGAAGCTGTTTTTCCTGCTCGAGCAATTGCTTTTTCGCCTCTTCTCCAATCACTTTTTGGAAAAAGGCGACCATTTCGGGATAAGGGTGAGGGCCAAGTGCAGACCCTAAACAATAATGACTATCTTCATATGTCCGGGACCAATCGCGCATCGCTTCATTGATGGCATCTTTTAAGGTTTGTCCTCCCTTTTCGACAGCGACAACCTCGGCCCCTAAAAGCTGCATTTTTTTCACATTGGGCGCTTGTCGGATCACATCTTTTTTCCCCATGTAAACAACGCACTCCATCCCCATAAATGCACAAGCAGTTGCCGTCGCAACTCCATGTTGACCTGCTCCCGTTTCAGCAATGATCCGCTTTTTTCCCATTTTTTTTGCAATGAGACATTGCCCTAGTGTGTTGTTGATCTTATGGGCTCCGGTATGTAACAAGTCTTCTCTTTTTAAGAAAATGCGCGGACCATCAATAGCTTTGGCAAAGTGCTTGACTTCTGTCAGAGTCGTAGGACGCCCTGCATAGGTTTTTAAAATGTGACGAAGCTCATCCAAAAACTCAGGAGATGATTGCACCGTTTCCCACATCTGTTTGAGTTCTTCCATGGGAGTGACAAAGATTTCAGGAATGTACGCGCCACCAAATGGGCCATAACGTCCTTTCATGCGACTTCTCGGACCTTTTGTATAAAAAGATGGATTTTCTCCGGGTCTTTTTGCTTAGTTTTGGGGTTTTCAACTCCGCTCGACACATCCACAGCTGTCGGCTGTTTCAGCTTAATGGCAAGTTGGACATTTTCAGCATTCAATCCTCCAGCGAGAAAAAAACGAAACTGCTTAATTGGATGAAAGTTATCCCAATTGAAGGTCTCGCCGCTTCCAGGGACCATTCCATCGTACAAAAGGAAATCCCGTTTCTCATCAAGGGAAGATAGATCTGCCGCTTCAATTGTTCCGTTTGCATGAACATGCAAAACAAACAAACGGGTCAAATGATGGGGCAAATTTTGCGAGGCAAGGCGGGCATTTTCTCCATGAAGCTGAATCACTTCTAGACCCACTTCTTCGACAATTTTTTGAATCTCGTCTGCTTTGTGATCTGTGAACACTCCCACCGGAATGGCTCCAGCTTTTTTGGTCTTATCGGCAATTTCTTTGGCCTGCTTAAGCGTCACGTACCGATGAGAGCTCTTTTCAAAAATCAGACCAATAAAGGATGCGCCTTCTTTTGCTGCTAGGGCTGCTGTTTTGGAATCGGTGATGCCACAAATCTTCACGAGAATCATTCCAACCCTCGGAGTTGCTTAATGTAGGAGCGAGGATCACCTGACTCAACAACGGATTGTCCCACTAAGATCGCATCGTAGCCGACTTCACGCATTTTTTTAGCATCGTCAGGACCCTTAATTCCCGATGCCGCAACAGTGGTCACATTATCAGGCATGAAAGATTTGAGGTTGAGAGCTGTTTGAATGTCGACTTTGAACGTTTTGAGATCCCGATTATTGACACCAATGATCCGAGCCTCAGCAGCAAGTGCAATTGTGAGCTCTTCTTCATTTGTCACTTCGACTAAAGCTTCCATACCCATTCTTTCGGCTTCAGCAATCAGCTCCTTGGTCTTATCTTTCACAGCAGCAACAATGATGAGCACTGCATTCGCTCCACTAACCGCAGCTTCAGCAATTTGGATCGGGTCGATTGTGAAATCCTTACGAAGGAGTGGTAAGGGGCTTTTTTCGTGAACGGCCTGTAAATCGGCAAGAGATCCCCCAAAACTCGGCCCATCTGTTAAAACAGAAATCGCTGCTGCTCCTCCTTCAGCATAAAGAAGGGCTATGTCCGCAGCAGAAGGGATTTCACCAATAGAGCCTTCTGAAGGAGATTTTCGTTTCACCTCTGCAATCACAGACAATCCTGGCTCTTTTAAGGCTGTTTCAAAGAAGCGCTTTTTAAAAGGGCGTCCTTTTTCCAAAATCTCATGGATCGGATGCTTAGGATCTGCTGCAACCTCTTCTTTAAGTGTGGCAACTTCTTGCACTTTGTAATTAAGAATTTTTTCTAGAAGGTTTTCCACTTTTCAATCACCTCCATGGCTTTTCCTGTTTGCTGCGCCGTGCGTGCTTTTTCAATTCCCTCTTCAATAGAGCTTGCAAGACCATAGACATAAACTGCAACCCCAGCATTTAAAATCAGTGTATCTGCAATCGGCCCTGGTTTGCCTTGAAAAGCTTCCAACAGAAGCTGAGCGTTTAATTTGGGGTCACCCCCTTCTAAATCTTTTTGTGTGCACCGCTCAAACCCAAGCTCTTTGGGATCGAGAGTAAAGCGGATCTTTTGCCCTTCTGTGACCTCGACAATATCGCAAGGACCAACGGGAGTGAGTTCATCCAAACCTTCGCAGTGAAAAATGAGAGCGCGCTTGGTTTCAAGTAAGAGAAAGACATCTGCAATTAAATCGATCAACTCCTCTCTTGCAACTCCCAAAAGATGGAAAGGAGGCTCGGCAGGATTGAGCAGGGGACCAATAAAATTAAAGAGGGTACGAATTCCGAGCTCCTTACGCACTTTTGCGATTTTTTTAAATGCCGGATGATAAAATGGGGCAAACATGAACCCCACATTGAATTCATCTAAAGCTTGTAACATCTTTTCCGGTGCCATTTCGATAGGTAGCCCCATCGCTTCTAAAACATCGGCCGAGCCACACTTCGACGAAGAAGCGCGATTGCCATGTTTTGCGACTTTAACGCCACACGCAGCGGCTAAGATCGACGATCCTGTAGAAATGTTGACAGAATGGGATTGATCTCCTCCTGTTCCCACAATATCAAGGACAGGTGTCTCAATTGAAACAGGTATCATTTGTTTTCACATGGCTTTCACTATGCCAAATAGTTCATCAGCTGTTTCTCCTTTTTGGCTCATCAAAACGAGAAAGGCCGCCATCTGACTTTCATTTTTTCCAGCAATCATTTCCTCGATGACCGTCTCACAGACTTCATGTGTGAGATCCTTACCCTCGATGAGCTGTTCGATCGCCTGTTTAAGCACGTCTATTCCCCTCACATATTTTGAGAAAAGCTAAGACGAGCTTTTCTCCCTCAGGTGTTAAAATCGATTCCGGGTGAAACTGCAATCCATAGTAAGGATATTCCACATGCTTCATCCCCATAATGGCTCCATTTTCCATTTCTGCTTCGATAACAAAAGTTTTAGGAAGTGTTGGGCGTTCAACAATTAGGGAGTGATATCTACCAGCTTGAAAAGGAAGTGGCATCTTAGAAAATAGTTCTTTACGTGTATGAAAAACTGTTGCAGGCTTTCCATGAATGACTTCTCCAGCATGAACCACCTTTCCTCCAAAAGCCTCTGCTAATGCTTGATGGCCTAAACAGACACCCAAAACAGGTATACGTCCTTTGAGTTTTTGGTAGAGTTCAATGCAAACACCCGCATCTTTCGGCATCCCTGGACCTGGTGAAATGATGATACCTTCTGGATTAAGTTCTTCAATTTCTTCGACAGTCATTGCATCATTTCGAATGACTCGGACGTGGGTGTGCTTTGCAACAATTTGGTATAGATTGTATGTAAAGCTATCGTAGTTATCGATGATAATAATCATATTTCACCTGCCTCAGCGGCTCGAATCGCCTCTAAAACTCCTCGCGCTTTATGGCGAGACTCATCAGCCTCTTTTTGAGGATCTGAATCATAGACAACTCCCATACCCGCTTGAATCGTTGCCACTCCATTTTGAATCACTGCCATACGAATCCCGATACACGACTCAAGATCTCCCTTGTGGTCGAAAAAGCAAATCGTCCCCCCATAAGGACCTCTTCTATAGGGTTCGAGTTCATCAATAATTTCCATCGCACGTATCTTGGGAGCTCCACTAAGAGTTCCTGCAGGAAACGTCGCTTTAAGAGCATCAAAAGCATCACAGTCTTCACGTATCTCTCCATTAATGAAGCTTGCTAAATGCATGACGTGAGAAAACCGCTGAACAACCTTGAGTTGCTTAACTTCAACAGTTCCAGGCTTTGAAACGATTCCTAAATCATTTCTTCCTAAATCAACAAGCATCATATGTTCAGCTGTTTCTTTTGGATCATTTAAAAACTCCTGCTCAATTTGCTTATCTTCATCCTCTGTTTTTCCTCTCGGAACTGTTCCTGCAAGAGGAATAGATTCAAGCTCTTTTCCTCGCAGACTGATAAGCTTTTCAGGGGAAGCTCCAGCAATCGAAAAGTCTTTCTGCTGAAAGAAAAACATATAGGGAGAAGGTGTAATGAGCCTCATAGATCTATAAACTTCAGCTGGAGATACAGTGAGTGGAACTTGAAACCGACGAGATGGAACAATTTGAAAAGCATCACCAATGTGAATATAATCAATAGCTTTAGCGATGATGCGCTTAAACTCTTCGTCATCGGGAATAATTTTCACATCCAGTTTCACATCTTGTTTCTTCTGCGGTGAAATCTTTGGAAGCGTGGTCATTTTTTGGTGAATGGAATCAATGGCTTCCATTGCTTGTTGATATGCCTTTTCTAAATCTCCCTTGACTTCAATCACTTTCACAATCACAACAATTCCTTTGAAGTGGTCAAAAGAGATGCTCTGATCAAAAAACTGAAAAAAAAAGATCAGGCATCGTACGCTGATCTTCATGGGAGTCAGGAATGTTTTCAACATACCGAATCGCATCGTATGCAACGTACCCGGCCGTACCACCTGCTAATCCAATTAAATCTTTCTCAGAAACGCATTTATATTTTTCGTGTAGCTCACGCAACAGAATAAAGGGATCGCCTTCGTAAGTGTACCGCTCCTCACCTTCTCGGACAATCGATTCAAGCCCATTAGCTTGGATCTCTGCAAAAGGTTTAAAGCCGATGTGGGAGTAGCGCCCAACAATCTTCGATTTTTCACCCGACTCAAGCATGATGAGCTCAGGCTCATCGTGCGCTAATGCTTTTTGCGCAGTCATTGGGGTGATGAGATCCGAGGAAAATTCCTTGAACACTGCGACGCGCTTTCCTTTTTCAGCGAGCTTTTGGAACTGCGTTAAACTTAAACTTGCAAACATGTTTTACCCATATCAATTCAGAGGCTTCTTTTCAAAAACTGTTTTAACTTTTCATCAATTCCCTTGAGCTCATTCGATCCCCGTGTGATTTTAGCAATGCTCACTTCGAGGTCTTTTGCCATTTCCCGTTGCGTTTTTTCCCCTTTCAAAAGTTCTTGGACAATCAAGATCCGTTTGGAAAGGTCTGCCCGCTCTTCAGGCGTTAAAAAAACGTGAAAAAGGTCACTGAGCTTCTCAGGAGTTTTGGCTTTCAAGCAGAGGCGAATAAATCGCCACCAACCATCTTCATCCATAAAAAACCCTCTTTGTTATACTGTAATGTTACACCATTACAACATTACATGTCAACAGTCATAATGAAAAAATTGTAACCAACTAAACTTCAATGTCTAAGTCATTTTAAGACTAAGCTTTCGCCAATTTCTTGGTACTTAACAAGCCAATTTACTATCATTTCCGAAAATTTGCATCTGGAGGAAAAAAATGGCAAGTTTCAACCCATGTCTATCTACATCTTCTCCTCAACCTCCCTTACTAGAGAGCGGCTCTAAGAGAACCGGAAGCCCGATGGAGAGCGAGACAAAAAAAAGGTCTAGAGTTATCCCGCCTGAGACCGACTTACAAAAGCTAGATAAGGTGATTGCAAAACTCGCCTCTGCTGCTATTGAACATGAAATTCCAGACATAAAGCTGTATTTAAAAGTTGTGAAAGAGAAGATTCTCAGCTTGTCTACTGATCAAGAGCCACTTACTGCTTTTGAAGATGAGTCATTAATAAAAAAGCTTAATTCAAAGTCTCAATTTGATGATACTGATTGGGATGAGAATAATATAGGTTATAAAGAAGAAATTGAGAAAGTCACATTAAATAATAAAGTAGAAACGCTTGAAAAAATAGCCTCTTTGTTAGTAAATTTTACAGCAATAAGCACAAATCATACTCCTCTTTCTGTGGAATTCATTCCTATTCTTTTCGAAGCAAAAAAAATCGACCCAGTAATGCTCAAAGATTCTTGGAAAGAAGTATTAGATTTAACTTCAACTTTTCTGACATACGATCAAGGAGAAGAAGCAGAAAAATTAAATTTGATAGATAGCATTAAGGCATGTTGTGAGAAAATTTTAGCTAACGATCCAACAAATACAGACATCAGCGATCTAAATACAAAAGCCAAAGATGCAGAAGAATATCTCAACGAAACGCACACAAGTTCTGATAAGGAAAGCAACTAAAGAGTGCCATCATCTAGAAAATGCCCCTCCTTTTCCTTCAGAAAAGGAGGGCTTGAAAGAATCACTTAGAAATCTTGTTTTTGAAGAGTCTTTCTTCTGTTCATTTCAGCACGATCCATTGCTTCGTCGCAAAGATCCATGACAAGATCTGAAAGAGCTTCAAAGCTCTCTTTAGAAACTCTAAAGTCACCTTTGCTCTTGATATAATCTTGAACGAGACTTTTCTTGATGAGGAGCTCGCTTTTTTTCTTAGCTTTCTTTTTCTTTTTGGCCATCTTTGATCCTTGTTTGGGATTGGTAAAAATTTTATCTATAGCAAGCTCTTGAATTTCGGCCAAGACTTCTGAGAAAACTTTATTTATTCAGCTGAAAAAAGGCGATTGATCGCCTCTTGGTAATGAGAACGGATGTAAGCTTCCGTTTGCTTGGGCGACCCAACATCTAATGTTTTCCCGCTGAGATCTTTAAGGGAAATGATCTCCAAAGCTTTGGATTGATGGATTTTCTTTGAAGGGGTAAATTTTGCGATCACTTTTTTCTCTCCATCATGGATGAAAAATTCTGCAGGATTACGTCCCCCATTGTGTCGACCTGAGACTACAAAAGGGAAACGATCTTCTTTGAAAAGCGACTCCCCATCAAAAAGTTTGAAAAAAGGCTTTTCCCCGATCAAGTTGTCTAAAATGGTTGGAAAGATGTCGACATGAGATGATAAGATTTTTTCCGTCTCCAAACCTTCGACGCAGCGATTATCCCCTAACTTATAGTAGATAGGAGCATTGGTTTGCATGTGACTTAAGTGCGATGCGTGAAACAGCTGCCCCTCTTCGAAAAACTCTTCGCCATGGTCTCCTGTGAAGACAATCAACGAGTCCTCATAGAGTTTTTGCTCCTTCAGACGAGTAACTAGACGTCCAAAAAGGGAATCGACGAAGTGAATAGAGTTGCGGTACCGATTTTTGATCAGTTCAATATCACGGAGTGAATTCGACACGCGTAAATCTGTTTTTTCATCTGAAATAGGCGTGAACTTCAACGGCCAATCTTTTGGCCAGCTATAGTTGAAATGCGTCGAGTCTAAAAAAATCAGAAAGACATTCCCTTCCTTTGCCCATTTCTTCTGAAGATCTTGCTCTAACTTTTGCATCACTTTTTCATCTGTTTCAGCCGCTGTAACGGGTGCATAGTGGGTGTAGAGATGGTAAGTATCTACTAAGTGATGTTTCTTTCCTAGGATGAGCTCCCCTGCTCCATAGTATTTAAGTTGCGCTGCTGAATAAAGGCGGATCTTGTAGCCTAATTTTTTCAGTGTTTGTAGGGGAATACTCCCCGACTTCCACGTTTTCTTCTTGCTAGCCCACCCTAAAGGATATTGAGAGTGAAAAATCGAATACCAAGAAAGCTGCGTGCAGTTGGCATTGGAGAGTGTCTGTCCTAAGCGGATATTTTCATCGCGAAATTGCACCACATTGGGGGCAGTCTCACTTGTGAGAAAGTCTTCGCGCAAGCTTTCGGCTATCACGAGGTAAATGTTCGGCTTCTTTTCGAGAGTAATTGGGACAGAATGAAGCTCTTTTAAAGCCTCCTTCTCTGAGAGATGCACCCGAAGCGAACGGGTCAATTCTAACAGCTGCTCTTTGGGGGTTATCAACGTCGATTTCCACGGAAGAACGCGCTGATAAAACCGAAACTCTTCCTTATCGACAAGCGGCGAAAAAGTGAGATCGAGTACAACAAGGCCAAGTGGAATACAAAAAAGCGCTTTGAGCATGAGACCATGAGAAATTCCAATCGGTTTTGTGCGAGCGAGTTTCGATGTTAAATAGTGCAATATCATCGCAATCATCGGTAAAAAGAGAACAACGGCGATTCCTGCAAAAATCCATGAATTGATACTGATTCCCGTTAAGTGTAATAATTCAATGAAGTTATCTAAAGTCTCGTCCAAAACGATATCGATCCCAAAAAACAGCGAAAAATCCATAAATCGAACGAGGAGAAAGTCGACGTAATGCATAAATATGCATAAGAAGCATAAGCTGATGAAAAGGTAATAGAGGGACCTATGGAGATACTTCCGGATAAGATTCGCCACGAAGGCTAATACTAGTACTTCTAGTAAACTTTGACCTATCGCATAAGCCAAGAAAAAGAACGGTGAAAAACTCAATTCCTTCTCGAAGCCAAAAACATGGTAAAAGTTTAGCCCAAAAAGTCCAACGAGCAGCAGCACAAAATAGTATGGGTTGATCACCAACTTTTGACGGATGAAGTGAGATATGGGATTAGCCTTTTTATGATCAAAAGGTTGATGATCCGACATTTCGCCTCCACCTACACTTTATTGTGTTACTGTCGGGAGAGTTTCTCGATTAGTCCCCCTATCTGTCTTCCTTATCGCGATGAATTCGACGTTTGTCAATTATTAAATATCCAAATTAATTTTGTTTAATTTTAAAATGTTGAATTTTATTTGTTTTTGATTATGAAAATAATTATGAATTTAGAAGATTACATCCAGGTTGCTGGGCCTCTTTTTGAAGCGGTCCAAAAAGAGCGTCTTTTTGCCGACGCAAAAACCTTTGTCGACGCGTATCCCCTTGAAAATCCACAAGATATCCTCAAGGCCTATCAAAAAGAAAAAAAACGAGATGGATTTGATCTGATCCAATTTGTCTCGACCCATTTTGCCTTTCCGAAAGAAGAGCGTCATGACATCCCCAAATCCACCTCAATGACAGATCACATTTCTCTTATGTGGGATATCTTGCAAAAAGAAATGACGCCCCCTTCACCTTATAGTACACTCATCGCTCTCCCCAAACCGCACATTGTCCCTGGAGGCCGTTTCCGTGAATGCTTTTACTGGGATAGCTACTTTACCGCAGTGGGGTTGGCCGTTGCAGGAGAAATCGAGTCGATCAAAGACATGGTCGAAAACTTTGCCTTCCTCATCGACACATTCGGCTTCATCCCTAATGGCAACCGTGTCTACTTCACCTCACGTACCCAACCTCCTTACTTCTCCTATCTATTGACCCTCCTTCAGGGCCATATCGATGAAGAGTGGGTTCTCAGTTTTATGCCCCAGCTAGAAGCTGAGTACAAATTTTGGATGGATGGCGCTGCCACCCTTTCTAAACCTGGAACCGCCACCCAGCACGTCGTGCGTATCGATGAAAATACCCTGCTCAACCGCTATTACGATCAGCTCGACATCCCAAGACCTGAAGCTTACATGCGTGAAACAGAGCTTGCCAAAGGAAACCCTCCTCCCGAGTTCTTCCGGAACTTGCGCACGGTTTGCTCTTCGGGATGGGACTTTAGCTCCCGTTGGTTTGCCGACCCTCAAGATTTCCAAACAGTCCAAGCTCTCGACATCGTCCCCATCGACCTCAACTGTTTAATCCACCATTTGGAATCCACTCTCGCTGACTTTGCTAAGCGTTTAAACGATCCTGAAAAAGCCAAACGTTATCAAACTCTTGCAGACCTCAGGAAAGAAGCGATTCACTGTATTTTTTGGAATGAAGAGAAACAATTCTACTTTGACTACAATTTTCAGACGCAAAACCAAACAAAAACCTGGTCGCTTGCAGCTAGCACCCCTCTTTTCAACCAACTCGCAACGCTCGAGCAAGCGCAAGCAGTGGGCAAACATCTTGAAGACAAGTTCCTCCTCCCGGGAGGGTTCACCACTACACTATATGAAGGCATCCATCAATGGGACAAACCCAATGGTTGGGCACCCCTCCAATGGATCACGATTAAAGGTCTTCAAAACTATGGAATGGACCATTTAGCAAAAGAAGCCGCTAAACGTTGGATCCAGCTCAATCGTGAAATATACGCGGCAACAGGCAAGATGCTTGAAAAGTACAATGTCCGCGAGTGCTCATCTGAAGTTGCACGTGGCGAGTACACCCTTCAAGAAGGTTTTGGATGGACAAATGGCGTTGCACTTGCGCTCATCGATCTCTTTGAATAACCCCCTTCTCACTCTTATTCACCATAATCCAGGCTTTGCTTCCCCAGATTCAATGCTTGGTGGGACTTCTAAATCAGCAGGCCATTCATCAGGAATAGCAACTTCGTTGCCATGAGAATCATAATATGCATCGCTCCCTTCATCGTTGCTATCAGAGCACTCATCATCGCCTTCTGCAAAAGCAAAAACTGGCAAAACAAACAATAATATAAACATAGATTTAGTCTTCATCGCAATCCCTCCTTGCGAAAAAATTGATGTTAGAAAGGCAAATCTATATGACGCACTCCTTTTAATCCAACTGAAAAGCTGAAAAATCAATTGGGAATTTGTTTTTCCTCCTAGAATAAATTGTGCTCAGAAAAATAAACAAAATTCCTAAAGCCCATATGATAACGTTTGAGAATGTAAAAAAAGGAATCACTACTTGGCTTGGAAAACCAAAACGGTCCCCAAATGGCCAAAAAATGAATGAAGGAGTGCCCTTAATGTTTTTTTCAGGAACAAAACCAAAGTCACGGCTATCAGCACTCATCGCATGATTATCTCCCAAAACTAAGTAGTGTCCTTCAGGAACTTTGAGCCCAAATTGTTTGATCACTTTTATATCTAAGTTCCCTTCTTTAAGCGGTGGATGATAATCTACAAATGGATAATATCCAGATTGAGCAGCAGCTTTTTGGTTTTCTACTGCAACGAAGTTTATCAACGCTGGATCTTCAGGTCCTAAAATTGGCGCCCCCATTAAGTACAGGCTTCCCTCTCTAAAGTAAGCGTACCTTGAAGGAAAATGATTCTGGTTGCTAGGACTAGAAAAATAAGGAAAAAAATCTATCCCTTGATTAAAGAAAAACTGAATCTTTTCCAAAGCGCATTTATACAATGGATGAGATCGCGAAAGTTTCCTTGCTGTTCCAGTCCAGTCTATTTGATAAGCAACCCCGTTATAAAACTCATATGTACCATTAGGAATACCCTCTAATTTAAGTTGCCTTTGAATAGAACTCCCATAGCGAAAAATGTACCCATCTTGAACAATGAAACGAGCTGTGTAAAGGCTCTGAGAGAGCTTTTCTTGAAGCTCTTTACGGATTGGTATGTATGAAAGATCGTAAGAAATGAGTGGGTATTGTTTTCCAGACTTGTCTACATATGATCGGGCACTTTTTAAGTTTGGAGGATGTTGAATCTGAAGATAAAGGCAATCAGGGTCCAATTGATGATGCAATCTACTAGGCATTTCATCAAATGATAGCAAACGAACCATCACGTAATTCTTTATCCCTAACAGATCTCTAAAATCTGCATTCTCAGCTTCTTCATGCAAAATGCCTGAATTGATTGTTTTCCCAGAGTAAGTGTTAAACATTGTGGGCGTGAATTCAACCAGAGGAAAACCCATCTGATCCATCGTCACTGTCGAGCGCCCTTTTTGCTTCCATCTTCCCTCAAATCGTATAAATGGGGTGTGCTCAATAGAAGCAAATTTTTCTTGCTGAAGCTCTGGAGAAATGTCTTTTCCGTCTTTATCGATCCCATAAATCAAGCCTCCATAAAAATAGAGAGTGTCGCCAGGTTTTCCAATAAGTCGTTTAATAAACTGTTTTTTTCCAGGAAAAAGATAAAAATACATAGTATCATTGTCGGCAACATCCATATTTTTTGAGGTAAAAACAATTGCACTCATCCGTTTACATAAGTCAGGATTAAAATATAAGTGCTTTGTTAGGAATGGAATATTGATGCCTAGCTTGCTCTTTGAAACAATGAGCCGATCTTTTTCTTTGAAGGTCGGCCGCATGGAACCTGTGGGAATTTCATAAAGCTCAAACCACATTTGCCTTACTACCCCAGCAACAGCTAATGCAATACAAAGGGATAAAACAAAGTTTTTTATAAGTGATAACGTTCGCGGTCTATGGCTTAACGCCTCAACTTCTTTGGCTAGTTTCGAAGCAGCAGCTCTATCTCCCCTTAGAATCTCATCCTGTAAAGATTTTAGTTTGCTCAGCACAGACTTTCTCCTATCAGAAGAATAGGCCTTTTTAGCTTTTTGAAGCTGATGAAATGCAGCTAGTAAAATCTTTTTGGATTTATATAGGGAATAGGTTCTCATTAAAACTTACTCATGATTTGTTAAACGGCATGTAATACTAGCTTGGGGTTCATTTATTTCAATAGCTTTTTGTGTCAGAGTGAATTCTAACGACCTTAGAACGGACTCCGAAAAGATTTTGGATGGACAAATGGCGTTGCACTCGCTTTAATAGATCTTTTTAAGTTTAGTGAGTAACAGGCTATGGATTTCAAATTAGAAAATAAGCGGGTTCTCGTTCTGGGATCCTCTACAGGGATTGGATTTGCGATTGCTAAAGCATTTGCTGACGAAGGTGCCATTGTGGGTGTCACTTCACGTGAAATGCACCGCGCAGAAGAAGCATCCGAGAAAATTCCAGGTTCAATGCCTTTCATGTGTAACCTTCTACAACCAAGCGCAGGTAAACAGCTTGTCCAAACCGTTTCCAAACCTCTTGCCCTTGGGGGCATTGATATCCTTGTGACCAATGCTGGTGGCCCTAAAACAGGACATTTTAATGAGCTCAAAGGAGAAGATTGGGATGCAGGCTATTATGGACTCTGGCGCAGCGCCATCGATGCCGTCCACACTGTTTTACCACAAATGCAAGAACGGAAATGGGGCCGGATCATCATGTGCACCTCCTTTGCAGCCAAGGAACCCGTTCCTAAGCTTTCGATTTCAAATGGCTATCGTGCAGGGCTTGTTGGGGTGATGAAAACAGTTAGCGAAGAAGTTGCGGCAGACCAAATCACTGCCAACATCATCATGCCTGGGTACACCAAAACAAAGCGGCTTGAAGACTTCATCATTCCAGAAGAAGAACTCATTGCCAAAATTCCCGCTGGGAGATTGGGAAGACCCGAAGAGTTTGCAGCACTTGCCACTTTTCTAGGATCGGAGCAAGCGGCCTATATCACCGGTCAAGCCATCGTTTGTGACGGTGGACTTACCCGCGGGCTTTAAAGAGTAAAATGGACGCTGCTTGAGAGACGTTTAAGGAATCGATCTGCCCCTTCAGAGGGATTTCAACGCAGCCATCGGCTTTCTTTTTGAGCAGTGGCTGTACTCCTCGTCCTTCCGCTCCTAAAATGAGAAGGGTTTTGTTAGGAAAGATGAACTCATCGAGTGGCTTGGAATGCTCTCCTACATCTGCGGCAATGGCTGTGAATCCAGCTTCTTGAAACCGCTTCATCGTCTCAGCCAAATTGGAAACTCTTAAGAGCGGCACAAGTTCAGAAGCTCCTACACTTGCTTTGGTCACAACAGGAGTGATTTCAACGCTGCGGTTTTTTGAAAACACCACACAATCGACGCCAAAACATTCGGCTGCACGGAGAATTGCTCCAAAATTTTGTGGATCGGTGATGCCATCACACATCAAGATGAGCGACTTTTCTTTTGGGGTGCGTAAAAAAGAGCGGAGCTCGGGATAGGCTCTTGCATGTAGCCTTGCCACAACTCCTTGATGTGATTCTGAATTAACCATGGCAGAAAGACGTGGCTTGGGAACAAATTGAATCGGAATATTAAGACCCTTTGCTTTTTTCAAAACAGGATCGTTTTCTTTTGAAGTAAAAATCTTCTGAATCGATTTGGGATTTGTTTTCAGTACTTCGCTGAGACAGTTTTTCCCCATAATAAGTGGCTGATCATTCATCGTCTAAAAAGTGTCTCCAAAGTGTGATCTTTTCGGATGCCTTTCACAGAAAAACGGGTGTAAAAAAGATGGGAATTCACCCAAACCCAGCGCAAGGCATAGAGGTCGGGCTTGCAAGAATAATGGCCATCTACAACTTTTTTTCCGTAAGGCAAAGTTAAAAAAGGAACGTCTTGCTTTTGACCGTGGCGATGGATCTCGATCCCCTCTTCATTAAAAAGATAAAGATAAGTTTGCCTCGCCAAAAAGCGGGTTGACTCTCCTGAAATATTCCAAACAGTTTCTTGATAAAGCAGCTGATTTTGGTCAATTTTTTCAAACAATACCTTGCCCCACATGCCTCCAACAAGCCTGCGCTCTCTATCAAAGACTTTACGACTGAGGGTCCATTGACCGGCTAATTCCTGCTGCTTCATGCCGTAAAAGTATACAGGTTTTGAACCTATTCTGCTAATCTCTTTTGGGGTCTTTTATGTCTTTTTCCCTAATAATCATTTTTTCTCCTTACCTATAACACCTTTGGCTATGGGATCGTCGAAAAAATAATTCTGATGAAAAAATCTATCAAAAATCCCCTCCTCAAAGATTTTAACAGAACAGGCTCTTCCTCTAAAATGAAACTTAGAGTTTGTTATGAAATCAAAATTTGATATAACGCAGGGGTTTAACAAATCCTTACCCCATGAGGCTATGATGAAAGAAACGCTAGTTGTCGTTAGTAAAGTTAAAAAATTCATCAAAGATAGTGCAGGAATGAACACTTCGGATGCTGCAAAAGATGCTTTGACTGATATCGTTGAAAGAGCTTGTCTACGTGCGATTGAAAAAGCAAAGGCTGATGGACGCAAAACGGTCATGGATCGCGATTTCGAGGAGTAAGCATGAAGCGGCTGTTAGGTTGTCTTTTTCTTCTTCTCTTCTGTCATTCCTTCGCCTCTGAAACATTGGTTGTCGGAATTGCTGGAGCTTCAGGTGCTGGAAAAACAACCCTTGCGCGTAAGCTTGTTCAGAGTTTGGGCCAGCATGCGACACTGATCTGTCAAGATAGTTACTATCGAGATCTTTCGCATCTACCCCCTCAAGAACGCACTCAAACGAATTTCGACCATCCGAGTTCCATTGATTTTGAGCTGATGCGCACGCAGATTCTTGCACTCAAAGAGGGAAAAAACATCTTGCAGCCCGTCTATGACTTCACAACAAATTCACGCACAAATAAAACAGCCGAAGTTGAAGCAAAAAAAATCCTCATTGTGGAAGGGTGTTTACTTTTGGCAATTCCTGAAATCCGTGACCTCCTCGACATCAAACTATTTGTCGATACTGATCTCGATATCTGCTTAATGAGGCGGATTCAACGAGATCAAAAAGAGCGAGGTCGCACTTTTCAAGACATCCAAAACCAATATTTCGCAACAGTCAGGCCCATGTTTTTCAAATTCATTGCACCTAGCAAAGTGTTTGCAGACATGATCATTCCTGCTCACCATGAAAACGAAGTTGTCTTGAACTTCATCGCTTCAAAATTGCTTCCTGAAGTGACCCCCGAACTTACCCTTTTAATGCCTTCAAAGGATCTACTACCATGAAAAAAAGCTTCCTTCTCCTCAGTTTACTTCCTTGCTTTCTCTTTGCTGACAAAAGGATGTTAACCGCACCACCCTCGCCTCCACCTGATCCAGAGAAAGAAGCGCAACTCTTCAATAAAAATGAACCTGGTTTTCTCATCAACGGAGAATTCATCTATTGGAATGTCCAAGAAGGTGCACTCGATTACGCCATCCGCATGCGTAACCGTTCTTGGGGCCCAACACCTTCCTTTGCTCAAGGAGATTTTGAGCGTGCAGAGTTTGACTGGGATCCCGGCTACCGCTTTTCTCTCGGCTACTACCGAGCCGAAAATTTCTGGGAAGTTTTAGGTGAATACACTTTTCTCCATGTCAAAGGCTTCAATCGCGTGAAACCAACTTCTGTCGACGAAGCCAAGTACATCAATGGAACCTTTCCCCAATACCTATTGGGTCCAATGCATCATGCTACAAGCAGCATTCACCTCCACTATCAACTCTTCAACCTTCTAGCTAATCGGGTCTTTCACCCATTTGACAACCCTCACCTTCGTCTTCGTCTAGCAGGAGGAGTCACCACAGTTTGGCTACATCAAGGATGGCGTGTGCGCTATATCGGGTTCAACGATAATGTCACAACAACACGTAACCGTTGGCGTTATTGGGGCATGGGACTACGCGTCGGAACAGGTTTTGACTGGTACTGGGGCAAAGACATTTATGCAACGGGAACCTTTTCAACAGCTCTGACAATGGGCCGCTACCGCAATCATGCAAAGCAGACAACCAACATCCCTTCAAATCCTGGAGACAATCCCAATATTCCCATTCGCGATGCGCGCTATAAAGACTACCGCATGGCCTTCACCATGCAATTTTTGGTCAGACCTTCTTACCAAAAAAGTTTCGACTGGTGGCGCCTTGAGATTTTTGCAGGCTATGAATTGACGATTTGGTCCAACTTGCAAGAAGTTTTTCGCTCAACTGGTTCAACTTCAATAGATGCTAAAGAGACATGGTTAAATTCGGGTCTCATTGCATTGCATGGACTGACAACTCGCGCGTCATTCAACTTCTAGAGATCATCAGTGGCTGCGTCGACTTGCCACGTTGAAAGCGCTCGATTCATCTCAAAATCCACTTTGACTTGAGCAAAGAGCACTGCATAAGGATCTCTCCTGAAGATCTTAACTTTCTCAATATCACTTGAAATCAACTCATAGTACGACGACGCAACGATGTTTGGCTTGCGGCCTTCTTCAGTTGTAATATTGTAACTGCGAACTGCTGGCTTTTTTTCAACAGTCGGACCGTGGCCGCGAATCTGAAACCCTGAATCGAATCCTTCAATTTCCAAATCACTCCACATCGCTTGTTCAACTCCAGCGAAAACTCCCTGTTGAATAAGTGACATCCAACCCAGGACTTCGTCAGCACTTTTTGAACAGAGTGACAAAGCATCAAAAAGTTCCTGCGCACTTTTAACAACCCTGCCATTTAAAAAGACTCGACTTGCTCCACCATGATCACGAACTAAATCTTTATTAATTTGTTCGAAAAGTTTGACCTTATTGATCCCTGGTTTTAATTGATAGGGCTTCACATTGGCTTGAACTTGCGTTTCAGCTGTCGAAAAGTAAGCTTTAGGTTGCACCAATTCTAAATAGCTATAAACTTCTTCCGGCTCAGTCGCTTCTTTTAACAGAACAGGATCAAACTTCCTTCGTAAAATTTCATCAACTTCATCAGGCTCTCTCACCCCTTCAGAGTAGAGGTAGGCGCGGAACTCTTCTTTTGTACGTGCTGTTTTCTCTTCTGGGAAAGCCGTTTGCCCAAGACGTTTGCGCACCACGACATCTTTCATCTCCCAGCCACCAAACAGCTCTTTCCCCAATTGTTTCATGGCCAATTTCTTTTGACCAGGCAAACCATAGAGGAATTGAGACATGGCTAAACCAGGCTTTAAGCGACGTGGGATGGCTTCTTTTTTCTTCACTAAGATTGGTGGTCCAAGGAGTTGGTAAAGGGTCTCCTCAAATCTTTCATCACTCGTGTCACCTATCATGTAGTAAGCGATTTCATCTTCGTTCTTCGCTTCATTTCCACCGCGATCGAGCTTGTCTTTACAGATGTCTTTCATCGAAGTGATGATAAACCCACTCTCTTTTGAAAGAGTAAAGAGAAGGTCTTTGCGCATAAAGGAATAGCAAAGTTCGATAAACACTTGCCACTCGCGCAATTGATAAGCTTCTTCGTCATCCACTGGAGACACACCATCAAACGCAATGTCTTTACGCCCATCAAAAAAGAACTGATGTAAGACTTGGAGTTTTCCTTTCAAGCTTTTGAGATACGCAATTCCCTTTTCATTGAGCGTCATACGTCCCCAGTAATCCCGATCCCAAAAAACTCTAGGCAGCATGTTCTGAGCGTGATTTCCCACTTTATCTGGTTGGCTATACGTTGCGATAAACGCATCGATCAATCCTTCAAACGTCGTGACATTCTCAAATGGTGCTTGCCGCTTAAATAAGGACCCCTCAACTGATTGAGTGAGTACAAATTCATTGGGATGCGTAATTTGTAACCCTTCAATCGCCTCTACACGATCCCATTCGTTTTCAACTCCACCGGGAATTCTACGTTGGTGATTCACATACAGATCCCCTTGTCCACGGGCAGCTTTAGCTCGAAGCATCTGCTCATATTCAGGAGCAACACACTCTCCACTTCTCACAGCCAAGTCTAGAGTAAGAATCCATCCTGGGATGAAGCGGGTGATTGCACCCATCGCAATTCTTAACAGGTTCCCAGGTAAGACGGGACATCCATGGCGGAAATAGTCAACGATCAATTGGCCATGTTCTGAGTGCTCCCAAACGTACTGATTGCGTAAGTGAGGAGTATTTTTTGTTCCAATGAAATCTTCACACCCTATAGCTCCGCAGAGTTTTTGGTATTGAAGTGCCGCGTTTGATTTTCCGATTTTGTCTTTGGGCGCTTTTTTAATATCAGCGTTTTTTCCGTGAATTTTTTCAACAAAGTTGACTGCCGTAATCTGATCATTGTCGTCCGGTTCCTTACGCTCTGCGCGACTTTCACTCACAAAGAGCTCGGTCATTTCTTTGAGGTAGTTATAAATCTCGGGGCGGAAGAAAGATTCACAAAGCATCCAAATGGTGTCGCGGTAAAACTTTTCCTCAAGTGACAAAGCTTCCTCAGCTTTCTTCTCAATGGCTTGATATTCCGAGCTTAAAATGGCCCCACGCAAACTCTGAACAAAGGTGTATCTTTGTGTGCTCGCATCAACGTACTCCTTTCGAGGGTCGATGGGACACATTAACGCCTCAACTGCTCGGAAAAGTCCTTTGTAAAGCACATTATTAGAATCTGCTGTAGCGCGTTCTTGCAACCTCAAGAAAAGCTCAAGAGGATCTTGCTTAAATTGATCTCGCATTACCCTCAAATACTCATCGATGACAATGCGATACTTGCGCATCTTAGCTGGGTGACCATTTTCTCCAATGAAGTGGCTCCAAGCAACATAACGCGCTTCTCGCGCCTCTTGGCCAATAATGGGTCCATCTTTCATCATTAGACTTCCCATAAGCGATCGGTTCAATTCCAGCTCCGAATAGCTAACCCTCATATCTTGTAGAGCAGGAAAACGATTGTGAACATTGCCGAGGGGGGGCATTTGAACTTCCGAAGCATGAGAGTGTAAAGCTAGTCGCTGAGGAAATCCTCTAGAACCATCAAAACCCAAAGCCAGTTGCTGAGAAGCTTCAACTCCATGAAGCTGGGCAGTCTGCCTTGCTTCAACCACAAGACCTTGAATAAATTGAGCCATGATAGGATGGCTGAGATCGAGATTGAAAACTCTTCTTACTCCACCGCCAACAATTCCCACATGGGCACTCATATCTAAAGAAATGCCACGGTGACCTTCAACGGCGAGAACTTCGCGTTGAGGCTGCTGCATCATGCGATAAAACTGTCTGAGGACTTCTGGATCCTGTAGATCAAAAGCAAGTTGAAACCTTTCATGACCCTTTTTAATCGAAATTGCCCCGAATTCTGCTCCCCGCACTAGATTCGCAAGATCCTCACGGTCTCGGCTTCCATTCACAACATCGATTTGTCTTTCGTCAGTTATCAAAGCTGCTGAATTTTCTGAAGACGCATGTGGAAGCTCAAACACTCCCCGATTGTCTCTCAAAACGACAGCGTTTCTTTCACCAAGTGGAACAACAGGTTGAGTTTTTTTACGTCTAGCGAAACATCCTAACGTCAAAATCGTTCCCATGACACCTAAAGCAGTCCAAACAGAAAACCCAGTCTGTGTCTGTAGAGTTGCTTCTCTATTGAGAGGAAGATTGTCTAAGATGGTGAATGCATCGCTTTCGCTATCAGGTGTAATCATCACGTCTTTTGGAGGAGGAAGAGAATAAGGTTCACAAACAGGCGGTGTAGCAAAGTGAGACGCGGGGCATGTTCCGTCATAAGTGGGATCGACTAGTGGCGAGGAATCTAGTGTAAGGCTGCGATTCTCCGGACAAGTTTCGGCAGGCAGAAAGCAAAAAGAGACATCATCCACTTTTTCCGCAACTTCAAAAGTAGGTTCCCAAGATAGATCTTTGACTGTGATATCCGGTGAGCGTTTAACTAAATGGTCGATGACTTTGCTTCCTTCTGGAATTGTCAAAGCATGAGCATCTACTGAGCAAACCTTTTCATCGACAACGGGTGTGCTGACGTTATGAGCTGCATCCTTCCAAGTGCGATCGATTTCAATGATGGTTCGTCCTGTCAGTAGACTATCTGAGGAAACTCTCACTGCAGAAGAATCAACAGCCGAAAACTCCTCTGTGATGACAGGTATCTTCACGTTACCTGGGACTTCGGGAAAAGGAAGAACAAATGATTCCATCATGGGAGGAATAAATGACTGCGGAGCGTCGCATGTCAGACTAGAAATGGGATAAGACGATAAAGGTAATGCAACACAGTTGTTTTCAGGACAAAGATCTCTAGATTCAGTTTGTTTTTGTTCACGAAGCAAAGAGAGGGTAAAATCCTCGACTTTTCCTATCCATTCTAATGGGGTCCATGATTGATCATGGACTGTGATATTCGGCCTTACAACCGGATGATCGATCACTTCGCTTCCGCTTGGAACCATTAAGCAGTTGTGATCGGGACAGCGGTCAACCTTAGGCAGAGGGACTTTTTCGACAGGTGGAGGAAAAATGACTTCTTGCGTTTGGTTTCTGCTTTCTTTCGTTGGCTCTTGCAAAGGAGGTGTTGTCGAAGATCCATAATAAAGACTTCCAAGGGCAGCAATAGCAGGAACGGCAACCACCATGACAATGAGGCCGACTCCAAGAATTTGCTTTGGTGTCACGCGCCCAAAGAGATAATAGGGCTCCACTCTTTCTTCACCTTGCATGAAAAGGCCATCAACGTTGCAGCTAAATTTCTCTTCGAGTTGATTGGCAAAAACGCGACGCATCGCAAGGGGAAATTCCTTTATCAGATCTGTGTTTTTTTCAAACGCTTGCCTATAGCTTTTGAGTTCTGCTAAAGTGAGCGCTTTTACTTCAGCGGCTGTATGGGGATAAATGAGATAAGGAAGAGTGATCTTTTCTTTGAGCTTTCTTTGCGTTTCAAACCCCAGAGCTCTCCACTTTTCAGGATGAGCAATAAGATCGTTTTTTACCCACAGCAAATCAGTCTTACTCAGTAAATCAGCCTGGATCGGCAATCTCCAATTAATCCATTCAGTTTTTGCAGGAGGTAAACCTTGCTCGTAGAACTGTTTTGCAACCTCTGGAGTCACGTCCGTATCTGAGAGTTGCGCAATAAGATGGATCCAAGTGAGTTGTTCCAGGGAAAGTTTTGTAAGAGTGGTAGGAACAGCAGGAAGTTCTTCTTTCACATAGTCCCGTTTAGAAGGAAGCAAATTGTTCTGCATAAAGAGTCCATTGAGCTCCTTTTTCTGCTCAATAGTGAGGAAGCTGAGATCTTGCTCTCGTACAGCTGTTAAGCTTTCTTTTGTCCACCCCTCTCCAATTCCAGCGCATTTGCCTAAGGGAACTGTTAAAGCATATTGCAAAGCTAAAGTGAGTCCCTCTTTTCGATCGGTGTGATCTCTAAAAAAGGCTTTCACATGCGGCAATTGTGAGCTGCCAAGGTTATCGAGATCCTTAAGTTCTTTTGGAGTTTGCCAGTGATATTGATCCAGAAGGGACTTTCCAATCGTGTATAAAGTGAAAATGGTCGTTTTCACAAGCAAGCTTGTCACTGCCGTGCGAACAGCTGTTTCAAAATTCAAACGAATGGCTGAGTGAATGGCCCATTTTCCAATGACATAGGGAAGTGCAATCGTACTGATGGCAAGCCCCATCATTGTGACGGCAATTTTAGCCTCAGTTGACTGAGGATCTAAAAATTTGTTAGCTGCTGTAATGGTGAGAGCATGAGACGTTGCTGCAGTAAGCGACCCTACAGAATAGGGATGCATCACTGCGATTTGACGCGACATTAAAGAAAAGAGTTCAACTGCCCCAAATGTGGTCACATCCACAATTGGCTCAATCCAACTTTTTAACGACGATGGTGTCTCTAAACCCATAAAAATTCCTCTCTAACCCGAAATCTTCCCCCAAAATTGAAAGCAGTATACAGAGCATTTGAATTAGTAGCTAGGGAAGAAATAAATTTAATTTACTTTGAAAAAGCGAATGATTTCTTGAGAGACTTGTTTGTGGAAAAGGGGGCGCTCTTCATTTCCCTCACAAAGAGCTGGACTGAGTGCCTGCTTCCCCTGCTCGGAGACAGAGTTTAGAAAAACAAAGTGTCCCGCGCGCTCTAAAGGAAGTGTTTGAGTAGACGGAATGGTTAAAGCATGCTCGTGCGGCGGCAAAACAGCATCTTCTGTTCCATAAATGACGAGTATCGGTGATTCGATTTTGTGTAAGCTTTCAGGTGTAAATTCTGAAGCACGTGGTGCCAAAAGAACAAAGTGGGAAATGCGCGGATCACGAAACGACTTCATTCCTTCTTGAAAATCGATGGATTCTATCATGTTTTGAGATGCTTCTCCTGCAAAATGATGCAGTGCTTCAGTTGATTTCACTTCAGCCCCAGCAAGCCAAAGGCCCGTCATCCCTCCAATAGAAAAGCCCACAAAACCAATATCACTTGGGTCAATGGCATCAACAAATGGCGATGTCGTTGTGAGATAGTCAATTGTTGCAGAAACATCTTGAGGTCGGTGCCACATTTCAATCATCCCCTTTGGAGTCGGATCTTTCCATGTGTTGCCATAGTGGTCCAAACTGGCAACAATGTATCCCGCAAGAGCGAGCTGCTCGGCAAGCCAGACCTGCTCATTGCGCGCTCCTCCATACCCATGTGAGATAAGAATAAGAGGTAAAGGGTGATTGGGAATGGGTGCATCGTGAGCAATGAGAGGCAATTGCCAGCAGCTTTCTGATGCCTCTGGATTCCCCTTTTTGGTGGAAAACCAGACATCGATCAAAATGGGTCGGCCATTGGCATAGGTGCAGACTGTTTTCTGGCCGATATGAGAGGGAGTTGCGCACTTCTCCTCATTTGCAAAAGCAAAAGACGTTAAGCAGAAAACAAAAAGAAAAGTTTTTAACAATACCCGTTTCATGACTGACAATTATACCTTTTTATTTCCCAAGATCAAAGGTTAAATTACTTGTTTTTTTAGCAGCCCTATGGGAAAATTTTGAAAAAAAATTGGATTGGAGGAAAGATTCAAGTTTGCATCATTTCTTTTACATTCTCTCCTCATCTGCAATGAATTGTTTGAATATAGTTTCAGGAGTTAAAAATTGACTATTTCAAATGTTGTTAACGCTGCAACTATTGCGATGCACTGGGATCATATGCTTGCACCCAGCGATCCAAACTCTGGAAAGACCCTCGAAGACTCATGGCTCGAAACGGCGAAGAAAGCCGCTGGACTGGTTTTATTTGCAATTTCATGTGGTTTGATCGGTTTTAAATCATCGCTTTTGCTTTTCGGACTAGGTGGAACCTATCACTTTTACCACGCCTATCAAAAAGCCCAAATTCAATCGCAACTTCCTTGTGATGAGAAAAGCGGCCAAGAAACAGGTGCCTTGGCGGATGATGATAAGAGAAAGCCTGAAAACACCTTAATGAAAGATTTTGGTGATAAAATTCCCGCACACATGCGACGAAAGGTTGTCCAAGAAGTCTCCACTTTATTAGATAGCTGGTCTCACTATTTTCCAAACCCCTCCAAGGAATTGATCAATTTTTTAATCGATGAATATACAAAGAAAGAAGTCACAAAGGAGGCCTCAGCAACATCGCCTCCTATAGCGCATTCTAAAGCTTCCATCGGAAACGTGACTCAAGTATCAGAAGGTGTCTATACAGCAGAAGGGACAACTGCAAACGGAGAAAAAATTTATTTTGGAATCGAGCAATTAGATTTTGATACATTATATTGGGAAGAATACCAAAAAGCATGTAAGCGCCTCTACGACAACTCAAGAGGCCTATTGAATTATTTAGGTCTCTATTTAAACGATGACTCAAAGCTTGCTGAAATCAAAAAAGATAAGAAGAATTATGGGCTAGAAAGTCATGAATTTAAAGAGTTCGTGCAAAAGATGAAACAAAGAGAAGTCTACAAAGGAGGCAGGCGTTGGGAAACCCTGCAAAATACTTCAGGTGGAGCTGAATCGTTTAAATTGATGTTAAAACGTGGGAATTTTGTCGCTTATGTCTCAAAACTACCTATCAAAGGGAGAGCAGATTTTCCAGAATCACTAGAAGAATACCCATGGAAACTAAAAGAAATTTATGAAACCTGCGGTGATACTTTGATGACCGTCGGTGTTCGCAATATCGATGTCAAGCCCATGTTCGAAAATCGAGGGATTTTCCGTAACCCTCTTAGTCTTATAGAAGGAGGATATCCCAACCTCTCCATGCAACTACATGCCTTTGTAGGAAAAGCCTTTAAAACTCATATTAACTCTAACCTTGGAGTTAATGCAAAAATGTACATGACAGTGTTTCCCTTGAAACAAATGGAATCAATTTTACTCAAAACAGTTGGGCGCAGTCGGGTTTCCATCGATCATGATCTTCCTCCAGAACTCTATCTAGAAGAATCGTCAAAGAGAGCGAGTGGAGAAAAACAACTCCTGATTTCTCTAGATGAACTTGCTTCTCTTTTTGGATAGCTTCATCAGATAGTGTCGCCATTTAGCGACATCATCTAGCAAAAAAATGTTTAATATGTTTTGGTGAGAAGAAACGAGAATAGAGGAGCTACGATGCGAAAAGCACTGATCATTATTTTTGGAGTCATTGTTGTCTTGGTCCTAGTCGGAATCTTCTGTTGGAACATGCTTCCTTCATGGATTTCTCATAAACTTTCTGATAGAGCTAAAGTCTCAGTTTCTATTCAAGCTATTCGTTTAGGATCCTCTTCTATTAAGGTTGATAACATCCGTGTTGGCAACCCTCCCGGCTCTGTACTCAACACAGCGCTTGAAGTCAAAAGCCTTTATATCGGAACTCCTTTTTCTAACTTTTTCGACGATAACATCGTGATCGAAGAGATGCGCTTGGATGATGTCTATTTAGGTCTTGAATTTGAATCGCAACGAAGCAAAAACGGAAACTGGTCAGAAATCATGCAAAACCTGAAAGAATCGACCGGCAAAGAAAAGCAAGCAGCCTCTTCAAAGGGAAAGTCCACCACTGTTCTCATCAAAAAGCTCATCATTACTGATCTGAAGATTGATCTCGCCTACCGCACCGGTAAAAAAGGTGTCCGACGGTTACGAACAATCGATCGCCTCGAACTTGAAAATATCAGCAGCGAAGGTGGAATCCCCACAGCTCAAATCATGGATATCGTAATATCTGAGATGTTGCGCAGCGTCTTCAGCAAAGAAGGACTGCAAAACATGCTCGAAAATATCATCCCCGGAGGTGAGTCCGGTGGTGGAGCCATGGATACGCTGAAAGGACTGTTTTCAGACTTGATTCTGCTCGACAATGATTGGGACGAGGTCTTTTACGAAGAAGCAGAATGACCTCGAAACAAATCTATCTCGTTCGTCATGGGGAAACTGAGTGGTCCAAAAGTGGGCAACATACAGGTCTGACTGATATCCCCTTGACGGAAAACGGCATGGACCAAGCGAAACACTTGGGAAAAAGGCTCCAAGGAATCTCTTTTGACCACGTTTTCTCAAGTCCTCTCAAGCGAGCCTACGACACTTGCTGTCTTTGTGGGCTCAAGAGCCAAGCAAAAATCACAAATGCACTTCTTGAATGGAATTATGGAGACTATGAAGGAAAAAAGACCTCCGCGATTCATCAAACTAATCCAGGATGGAACATCTTTAAACATGGGGCTCCAAATGGAGAGTCGACAGCTGAAGTCGCAAAAAGGGCTGATGACTTTCTGAATGAGCTCGACGCTTTAGATGGGGTCATTGCTGTTTTTTCAAGTGGCCATTTTTCAAGAGCGTTGGCCGTCAGGTTCTTAGCGTTTCCCATCCTTGAAGGACGCCATTTTATTCTCTCAACTGCATCTCTTTCAATCTTAAGCTATGAGCACCAAGTTCCCGCTTTGCAGCTTTGGAATGATATCAGTCATCATTCCCAATAATTCAAAAATGATCGTATAATAAAAGAATACAAAAAGGACAGTTGAGGACATTGGTTATGGCTGCAAGAGACCTAAAACGAGATCTCGAAGAGATCCACAACGACTGGGAGCAAATCTTTGCCCCTGAGGTAGATCTAAAAGATCCAGCATTTCTAAAAAAAGTCGCCCACGACATTGTTAACCTCGAGAAAGATTCGATAGATGCTCTAAAGGATGAACAGCTTAAAGAGAAAGCAGAGCTCGTTCAGTTCCTCTTAACGACGCCGTGGGGGGCTCCTTTCATTGGAGAAACTACCTTGCTTGACGCAGCTCTCTCCTATCAAGATGGAGATCAAGATTCTGCGCTCATGCACCTTTTATCTGGGTTTGCTCACCATGGGTCAGGTAAGCAAACAGCTCTTTTTAACTATTTTGACGAAATTTCCCGAGACATAGCTTAGAGTAACTTTGGTTCTTTTCAACTTGGATCAAATCGAACTTAAGTTCTCTGAAGCCATCAGTAAACCTAAATTGTTTTGAATGTTCACGATACCGCTGAAGATTTTCTAAAATTCTCTCTTCTATCCAAGATTCCCCTGTTTGAATGACATGGGGATGATCCTGTAACTGGAAGATCCCTTCAGGGTCGGTAAAGGGAGCTTCTTCATGAGCAAAAAGTCGAAGTAGAAAATCTAGGTCTTCAAACCCTCAAAAAGGAAAGTTATTGCCAAACCCATTGACTTTGAGAAATGTTTGATAAGGAAGAAAAAAGACCCCTCCCCAGAAGTGGGGATACACTTTTGCTAAGCGATCGTCTTTCTCCTCTAGTGTGGGGTCTCGCTCCAAAAGTCGTTTTAGCCTTCCTTCATGAAACTCTTCCTGATAGATCTTTTTTCCCCGCGTCCAACCAAAAGGACGAAAAGGGGCTGAGCTGTAACGATAATCGATATTGACTGGCAAAAAATCAACATCATGAAAACAGAGGTAATCAAAGGAAGCCTCAAGGCTTTTAACAGCTGCATTGCAGAGCGCCCCCTTGTTAAATGGGGCTTCATCTGCTTGCTCAGCAAGAATCACCTCATAAGAAGAGGTTGCTTGCTCGATGGCACTTTTAAGAGCAGGAAGAAGATTTTTAAGATGCGTTTGACGATCTCTGTAGGGAATGATCACCGCTAGCTTTTTGTTCTTGAGACGTAGAGGGAAAGGTGGTTTTACTTGAAGCTTTAAAGCCTCACGAGCCTGCGAGGAAAGCTCCATTCCCTCCCAAGGAATGGACTCCATTATGTGCTGGCAATTTGCTTCAGGCGCTGGTGCAACATCTCATCATTCTTCAGAATGGGGTTGCAAAGAACCAGAACCTCTGAGTAACCATCTCTCACTGCCATGCGAAGTCCTTCATAGAGGTTTTTTGCGCTGAGTTTGAAATAGTCGCACATTTTCAGGATTGGGGATCCTTCATCTTGGCTCATGACAAGGCGTTTGCTGTCATTACTTAGCTGAAGGTAGATTTTCATCTCATCCCATGAAGAGAAAAGACGCACTGCAGGAAGTCTTTGCTGACCGACTTGTCCAAAGTGACTGAGAAGAGCTTTTGGGTGTACGCGAACTGATGTTCCTAAAACGTTTTCAATGGAGCGTTGACTGATTACACCAAAGCGTAAAATGACGGGGTTTGCTGGATCTTCTAAAGAAAGAACCGTTGACTCCAAACCATATTCGGAATCTCCTCCATCGACAATCCCCTGGATTTTTCCATTGAAATCTTCAAGGACGTGTTTTGCACATGTTGGGCTAGGGTTCCCAGAAAGATTTGCAGAAGGCATCGCTAATGGACACCCCACCAACTCGATTAATCTGCGCGCAATCTTGTTTGAAGAAATGCGAACCGCAACAGTATCCATTCCCCCAGAAATGATTGAAGACAAATGAGGGTTCTTTTTTAGGACAACTGTAAGAGGGCCAGGAAGGAAGTGCTTGGCAATCAATTCAAATTGTGGAGACAAATCTCGCGTGATAAATTTTAGCTGGTCTGTATTTGCAACTTGGATGGGTAAGGCAGAAGAAGGGTTTCGCTTTTTAACTTCATACAAATTCTTCAGCGCTGTTTCATTTAGAACTGAGGCTGCTAATCCATATGTTGTCTCTGTAGGAACAGCAACAAGTGCCCCTTGTTGTAGTAAACGTGCTGCACGTTGGAGTAATTCCTGCGATCCTAGCAAATTCTCTTCAGCGATTGGACCTAGATATTCGGTATACATCCTTTCCTCTTGTTGTCTTGCATGATATTGGTCTCCCAACTTCCAATATCCACCCTCAATGAATTAACTGTCGGAATTATGGAGGTTTTAAGAATAAAAAACAATCCTTTAATTTTATAGTCGCTTAAGTTTAAAATTTCACAGATTCATCCGAATCTTTATTATGACTTGTGCTGAACTTGTGCTCAATGACTCTGTTGCATACATATCTAAAGTAATTACTTGTGTTCTCCTATTGGGGTTGCAACAGAATCCTTAAAAAAGTTATATTGACCACATGATTCAAGCACTCAAAAAAAATGGTTACATTTTACTTATCTACGCCATCCTCGTCTTTACGGGTGGAGTCATGGGCTTTGTGATGAAACATAGTATTCCTTCACTTGTAGCGGGTGGAGTATCAGGGCTCGCGCTTTTGTGGTCGAGCGTTCTCCATTTCACCTATCGTAAATGGGGTATCTATTTTTCATTTGCTCTACTGTTCCTCCTTGAGGCATTTTTCAGCTATCGCTTTGTAATCTCCGAAAAGTTCTTTCCTGCAGGAGCGATGCTCATTTTAACTTCAGGCGTAATCATCTTACTCATCACAACACTAGTTAAAGGATCTCGAGAAGAACATGCATCGTGAAACTCTCATCTTTCCCACCCGGGGAAGAGAGATTCTCTCCATCACGGAAGATGTAGAAGAAGTCGTGGGACGCTGCAAAGAAAAGTCGGGGCTGTGTCATCTCTTTCTTTGTCACACAAGCGCATCCCTCATACTTTGCGAAAACTCCGATCCTGATGTGCGATTAGACCTAGAGACCTTCGCCCGATCTCTTGTCATTGATGGAGATCCTAAATACCGACACGATGCAGAGGGAGCAGACGACATGCCAGCCCATATCCGGACGGTTTTGACGCATTCAGATTTGACCCTCCCCTTCGAGAATGGAGCCCTCCTTTTAGGAACCTGGCAAGGTGTCTACCTATGGGAGCATCGCACAAGTGGTCATCACCGGAACGTGATTATCACTCTACTTACTTGATTCAGCTTCTTTATAACGAGCCGAAACAACTTCCCAGTCGATATTTTGCATAAAAGCTTCAATATATCCTGCTCGATCCAGTCCATATTCTGTGATGTAGGCATGCTCCCAGACGTCCATAATCAGGAGCGGTTTTCCTCCGGGTACGAGATTGATATTGTGCTCATCGACCCAGATGTTTTTTAAGTGCCCGGACTTAGGACATTGATAGAGAATGACCCAACCGACTCCTTTAATGAGCCCCGTTGCAACAAAGTTCTTCTTCCATTGTTCAACGCTCCCAAAATCCATGATCATTTTTAAACGCAAAGGGTCTTTTCGATCTAAAAACGGTTTAGGTCCTAAATTCTCAAAGTAGAGTTCATGCAGAACCATTCCATCAAACTCCCATACAAAACGGCGCTCTAACGCTCCATACTCCAAGGAGGTATCCTTCCCTTTTTCACGCAGCTTAGTTAAGGAGGTGAGAAGGGCACTGGCATTTTTGACATATCCATTGTAGAGGGTAAAGTGCATCTTGAATAAATCATCATCGATTCCTTTTAAATGGCCCAAAAGATGTGAAAAATCTTTAGCCTCAAACTCGGTAGAAGGGCTGGTCTGGGGAATTAATTGGGGATCATATGAAGGGGTTTTTGCAAAAAGAGATAGGACAGGCAAAAGAAAGATAAAACATTTTTTCAACATAGGAGCACCTAACGCACATTCAACCAAAAATTTTATCATATATCAAGTTACGCAAAGATGACAAATCAAAATTAAAGTAATGATATTTTATAAATAAGAAAAATTTGTTTATTACTTATTTATTAAATTAAAAAACCGTTTCTATTTTTTATAATTTGAAAAAGTAATAAAATAGTAGGATCGGCAAAATTCCTTTTGGAAAGGTTTTTCTTATGAGTCTGTCAAGTGAGGCTATGACTAGTTATCCGCCTCTTATCAAGAGGCCCTCTACTCCGTCTCACTTGCACAGACCTTCAGATTCAAAAAATTCCTTACTTGCCGATGCCTCTCGCATTTATCAAGAAAAGATTCGAGACCCTAAGAGGATCACTCCCTACGAAAATGGAGCTTTCCCCAAGCTTCCATCTGTCACAAACATTTTCTCTGTCCCGTCCGATACTTATTCAGCAACAAAGTCATTAATTGGCTCAATAAAAAATCGAGACGGCGAAGGAGTTCAAGATAGTGTGATTTCTCTTATCGAAGTACCGATTGTGATTGGAAGTTCCGTTGGATCGGCTTTTGACTATGGAATTGGACTACACATCATACCTAAAACTCTCTCTTTTCTGTTAAAGCCCGCCTATGTTTTCAGTCTTCTCTTATGTCTGATTGAGGGAATTGTCGATAGTTTTGGGCTTGCAAGACAAAAATCATTCGGTGACGAATTTGACTTTGAATTGCTCAAAAACCTCAAAATACTGACAGATAATACAAGTGTTGCAGATGGCCAAAAAGCTTTCGAAGCGCTCGCGCAGTATGCAAAAGAAAACAGTGATATGATTCAGCAACTTTGCGGAAAAGAAGACACTAAAAAGCTCTTAAGTTTTACTGACGATCTTCAAAAGGAAATCAAGAAAAATCCTCATTTCTCAAAGTTCATCTTTGCAGAAAATCAAACGCAAATTCGGGACCTTGCAAAAGTCGTCTTAGCAAAAAATATCCTTCACTTGCAAGAAGAGTACCTACAACTTAATCCTAATGAAGTCGAGAAAATCGCTCAAAAAGTCGAGAAAAATTACAGTGACCTTCCCGTTGAAAAGCAACGGGAAAAACTCATTAAGCAACTCGATAAAGAGTTAAATAAAAAAAGAAAGTCTCTTTCTCGCCGTGTCCGTCCATGGATGGTGCATGAAGCTTCAGATACAGCGCACTCTATTTTGATGGGACTCACGAGCAGCGTCAAAAAAAATCAAGAGCTTGCGATTGATGAAGGATTAAAGCTCATGGATGACATGCGGATTCAAAACGTGAAGAAAACCCTCGTTCATGTCATTGGAATCATTGCAATGGTCGTCGCCATTGCCTCTTTGATTGCTCTCCTAGCAGGAGCACCCTATGCAGTCCCTCTAGTCTTAATCACCATTGCAACCATCATTGGTGCGGGGCGATTTGCCGTCTTTTTGGGGACGCTTGATGTTCGTGGCTGGGATTTCTCGTTTAAAAACCTTCTCCCCACCTTTATTCGAAGACGGATCTGGGACGATCAGCTCTTATGCGATCCTGAAATGCTCAGTAAGAGAAAAGTCACCCCATTGACAGAGATCTACGACCCACCCATCTCTTCAGCTCTTCGATAGCAAGCTTTGAGCCCAGCAACAATTCCAGCTCTCACCCCTTGACTTTCGAGTTCATTAAGGCCTGCAATGGTCGCTCCTCCTGGGGATGTGATCCGCATTTTAAGCTCTGTTGGAGAGGCTCCACTGGCTTTGAGCAGCGCAACAGATCCCTCAAGAGTCTTAACAACGTATTCCAAGGCCATATCGGCTTTGAAACCCAGGGATACTCCAGCTTCGACCATGGCTTCAATCATCAGATAAATAAACGCTGGATTTGAGCTCGTTAAGGCTGTGAAGGCTTTCATCAGCCCCTCCTTCATCCATGAGACCGAGCCAAGTCCTTGGAGAGCTTCTTCAACGCGGAGTTTTTCTTCTTTTTTGACCTCAGGATCGTCAACAATCCCTAGCATCCCATGTCCACAAACTAACGGGAGATTCGGCATCACTCTAAAAACCGTTGAATTGGGGAAATGCATCTGGAGTGTCTCAAGAGTCACCCCAGCCAAAATACTCACGACAAGTTGCCCTTTACTTAGATGAGAGGCGATTGGCTCTGAGACGACTTTAAGATCTTTCGGTTTTACGGCCAAAACCACAACATCTGATTCCTGAGCTAGCTTCCCTAAATCAAGTTCCACTTTTGCTCCAATTTCCTTTGCGAGCGGAATGGCATTTGTCTTTTTATGATCGTGGAGAATCACATTGTGATGATGGGAAGCGATTCTCGCAATCGCACCTCCCATGACTCCACAGCCAATGATCCCGATATGCATGCTATGTCCTTGCTTCGAAACGACTGATTCTCTATATTTCATCTCATGATTTCCTATATAAAGTCTCGCTCTTTTCTTGTGACCAGTTTTTCCCCTTTTTTAAAAGGTCTCCTTCTAACTTTTGTTTTCGCCGCTCTACTCTGCTACTTTTTCGTCGACTTTCCCCTGATTGAAACCCTTGCTCCCCACCGCAAAACATTGCGCAGTGTCCTGAAGGTTGCCTCACTGTTAATTTTCCCTCCCCTTCATTTGCTCGTCTGGGGAGTCGCTTTTCTTTGGGCCAGGTTTTCCCATGCTAAAGAGCGGTTCATCCTCCCCTTTTTTGAAATTTTCGTAGCTCAAGCCTTTTCTGTTGCCCTCGTCCGCGTCTTCAAAGTCATCATCGGACGTGCCCGCCCTGAAAGTTTCCTTTCATACGACATGACTGGGTTTGATTTCTTCTCAACTAGCCACCACTTCCATTCACTACCTTCTGGTCACACAATGGCCGCAATGACTCTTGCTGCATCGATTGCACTTCTTTTTCCCAGGTTTCGCATTTTAAGTTTTTCGATTGCTCTACTACTTTCAATCAGCCGTATTTTTTTACTCGACCACTTTCCAAGTGACCTCTTTGCAACTGGAATTCTCGGAATCTTCATTGCACAAGTCGTTCATCTTGTGATAAAAAGGGTAACAAGTCATAAGCACGAAGGAGATTTAAGCCATGGAAACATCCCTACCGCCAGAAGTCGCTGAAAACCGTAAAACAGAGTATCCCATTCATCCACTGATTCTAGGGCGTTGGTCTCCGCGTTCGATGACTGGAGAACCCATTTCCGAGCAAGATCTCATGACGCTATTAGAAGCTGCACACTGGGCTCCCTCTTCATATAATGCCCAACCTTGGCGCTTTATTTATGCTTTCCGTGAAACACCAGAGTGGGATCCTTTATTCTCCACTTTAGTCCCCTTCAATCAAGAATGGGCTGCAAAAGCAGGTGCACTTGTCTTAGTTCTCTCTCATAAAATCTTCGAACACAACCAAAAACCCTCTATAACACATAGCTTTGACGCCGGAGCCGCTTGGGCATACTTAGCTCTGCAAGGACATGTGAATGGTCTTGTCATTCATGGAATGCAAGGATTTGATTACGAAAAAGCTCAAGAGCTTTGCAAGGTTCCGGAAGACTATCAAGTTGAATGCATGGTGGCAGTTGGAAAACGAGGTAAAAAAGAAGATCTTCCCGCTTCTATACAGGAAAAAGAAACTCCTTCAACACGTAAGCCCTTAAGTGAAGTCGTGATGAAAGGTTCGTTTAAACAAAATTAGGGCGTGGAAACCCACGCCCCAAATCATAGCTACTAGAATTAGTAGTTAATTACTTAGCAGTAGCTTTTCTTCTACGACGTCTGCGTCTTGGTGCAGCAGCTTTAGTAGCTTTTTTGCGTCGTGTAGTTTTTTTAGCAGCTTTACGCTTAGTTGTTTTGCGCTTAGCTGTTTTACGCTTAGCAGTCTTGCGTTTTGCAGTTTTGCGCTTAGCTGTTTTACGTTTAGTTGTTCTTTTTTTAGCAGCAGTTTTTGTAGCTTTTCTTCTACGAGTCGTCTTCTTTGAAGAAGCTGCTTTTTTTCTTCTTCTCTTAGCAGGCATTGACTGTGCTCCTTGTTGGAATTCCTTTACAATCTTTTTTAAGACTTTTAAAACTCTAAATTTCAAATTAGGGTTTAAAATCCATATTTATCCTACAAATTTCAATATACATTTTTTATATTAAAAAATAAAATTTTTTCCGGTTTTAATATTAAAAACAAAACAACTTAGAAATTAAAAACCCATTCAGACGCTATTCTAAACAAGGTTTTTTGGAATTAATTTTTTTTCGTTTTTTTTCAAAAAAAATAAAATAAAAGAACTAAAATTAGAAAAATAAATCGATTTTCAGAAAAAAAACAAACGTTTTAAAGTTTGCAATTCAGCAAATGCTAATACATTTGCGATAAAGACGTTAAGAAATTAAACGTTTCTTAACAAATGATTTAATCAATTTACTTTGAATTTCTTAGTGCTGGAAAACCAGAATGTCTTCGCACATGCGAACGAGAAAGAGTGCGTTTCCGTTTTGCTTTGAGTTTTTCCAAAAGAGGGTTTTTTTGAGCGGACTTGAGTGATTTTTTCGTTTCTCTTTTAAGCATCTCTTTCACATTTTCCATTGATAAGCTAGTAACTCCCGTATACTCACTGAAAAATATAAAACAAAGCTAAAAATCGAGATTTTCGTGCAGTTTTTCCCAAAAAAGGTACTTTTCTTGCTTTTCATTTTCTAGCGCATCTTTCTGCCTTAAAGTGGTTTGCATTTCGTCTTGCGGTGTCACTTCGTAATAATTTGGCTCTGAGAGTTTTTCGTTGATTGTCTCAATTTTCCGTTCAATTTGATGGATTTCGTCTTCACATTTTTGAATATCCTTCTTGAGACGGGCCTGTTTTCGGCGTTGCTCTTTTCGTTTCTCAAAATCCAGACTTTTATCTTTCTTTTTCGAGGAACTTGGAGTTTTTTCAGACAAATAATCCCGTTCATGTACTTCGACAAATTCGTCATATCCCCCCTTAAAATCGAGTGTTTTTCCCTCTTGAAGTTCGAGAATCCGATTGGCAACTTCAGAAATGAAGTAACGGTTGTGACTCACTAAGATAACAGTCCCATCATACCCTTTGAGAGCTTCTATGAGCGCATCTGTTGCTTCCATATCCAAATGGTTGGTCGGTTCATCCAAAATGAGAGTGTTGTGCTCTTTTAACATGAGAGACGCAAAAACAAGCCGAGCAGCTTCTCCCCCACTGAGCGACTGAACCTTCTTCCGAACTTCCATATCACCAAATAGCATGGCACCGAGAGCTTGGCGCAATTTTTCTGCATGATAGCATTTAGTAGCAGACTCAAGCCAATCATATAAAGTAGCTTGAGCATCAAGAATACGATGAAAGTCTTGAGGAAAGTAGGCTGTTTTCACGTGAGGTCCAAAGCGGAACGTCCCAGAATCTTGCTCACGGCACTCTGTCACAATCTCGAGCAGCGTCGATTTTCCAATTCCATTTGCACCGACAACTGCCACCCTCTCTCCTTTTTCGATTTCAAAGGAGATTTCATGGAGGACAGACTTCTCTCCATAGGACTTATTAAGACCTTTCACAGCCAGGGTGATTCTTCCTGAAGGACGACAATGGGGAAATTGGAAATGGGGATACTGACGTGACGTAGGAAAAACCTCCAATTTCTTCTCTTCCTCTTCGAGTTTCTTGACCATCCTCACACGAGACTGGGCTTGCCTTGCCTTCGAAGATTTTGCCCGAAAACGGTCGATAAAACGCTGCACTTCCTCTTTCCGCTTCCCAATCGATTGCAATTGGGCCTCTTTTTGAATGATGTCATTTTCCTTCTCTTTGAGGAAATGGTCAAAATTCCCCGCATACTGTTTCATTCCCCCATAATCGATGTCGAGAATCACTTGACATACTCGATTTAGGAACACCCGATCGTGAGAGCTTAAAATAAGAATCCCCTGATAATCTTTTAAGTACCCTTCTAGCCACCGAATGGAAAAGATATCTAAATAGTTGGTCGGTTCATCTAAAAGGAGAATGTCTGGCTCAGAGAAGAGAACCTGAGCAAGCATGACCCGCAATTGGTACCCACCCGACAAGCTTCCCAAGTTTTTTTCATGTGCCGCCAGAGGAATCCCTAGTCCTTCAAGCAGCCTAGCTGCATTTGCCTCCGCTTGATAGCCATGACGCAAACGTAGCTCTTCTTCAATCTGACTCAGTTCTTCAATGGCCTCTTCAGACAGCTCCCCTTTACTTAGAAGTGCCTCCTTTTTCTCAAATGCTTCCCACACCACCTGATTTCCCTTCAAAACAAGCGAGAGAATTTTTTCATCTTGGAATTTGATGTAATCCTGTTTCAAGACTCCAATTTGAGCTTCCCTCGGAATGCTCACTTCTCCCGAGGTAGGCTCCACTTCTCCACTGAGAATTTTGAGAAATGTTGTCTTTCCTGCCCCATTCGCTCCCACAAGTCCATAGCGGGTCTTTCGGTTTAAATGGAGAGAAACATTCTTGAAGAGAATGCGATCCCCATATTTCATTTCCAACTGATTCACACTTGCCATCTACCTACTGACCTCAAAAATTTTATAGCTTTTTTCTTCTAGAAAAGGTATGACGTGGTTTTTTAATCTTAAGCGATTTAGGTGATGAATGGAAGAGGAACATCAACCGATTTTAGTCCTTTACCACAAGATGTCATGTCCATTTTGTAAAAACGTGCGTGACTATTTGGAGGAAATCGGAAAGACGATCCCAATGAAAGATATCGATCAAGACCCGAAAGCAAAAGAAGAGCTCTTACATCTAGGGGGAAATGCTCAAGTTCCCTGTCTCTTTATCGATGGAGCTCCTCTTTACGAATCGGGAGATATCATCGAATATTTAAAAGATAAAAAAGACGTATTACCTTAGGAGCTACATTTGGTTTCAGTATCTAAACCCAAACGCGTCATCTCAGTTTTCGTTCTTGCCATGTTCAACGTTTCGATTATGGCAAGTTTGAGAAATCTTCCTCTTGTTGCAGAGCTGGGATATAGCATGCTATTCTTTTTTGCTATTGTCGCTATTATCTTTCTCATTCCATGCGCTCTAGTGTCTGCTGAACTGGCAACAGGGTGGAGTAAGTCAGGGGGGATTTATGTTTGGGTCCGGGAAGCCTTAGGAGATCGATGGGGATTTTTTGCTATTTGGATGCAGTGGGTTCATAATGTCACCTGGTATCCAGCCATTCTTGCTTTTGTCGCAGCGACCTTGGCCTACATCTTTAACCCTGAGCTCGCGAACAATAAAGTCTTCATTCAAACAGTCGTCCTCGTAGTTTTTTGGGGCATGACTTTTATCAACTACTTTGGAGTCGAAACCTCAAGTATCGTTAGTACAATCGGTGTGATCATCGGAACGATTGTTCCAGGACTTTTCATCATTGGACTCGATATTACCTGGCTTGGAGCGGGACACCCCATCCAAATTCCCTTCGAAGCCAAGACTCTCGTTCCCGATTTCAGTCACATCAGCAACTTGGTCTTTCTTTCAGGACTCTTTTTAGCTTTTGCAGGGCTTGAAGTCTCTGCTGCCTATGCAGGTGAAGTTAAAAATCCCCAAAAGAATTACCCTAAAGCTATCTTGATCTCTGCGCTCATTGTTTTTTTCCTTTTCGTACTTGGCGCCATTTCAATTGCCGTTGTCATCCCACGCGAAGAAATCAGCCTTGTTGCAGGCCTCATGGAAGCCTTAAAAGTGTACCTGAATTTCTATCATTTGGAATGGATTCTCCCCATTTTAGGAGTCCTACTCGTTTTAGGGGCTGTTGCAGAAGTCAACTCGTGGATCATGGGGCCCGTCAAAGCTCTTTACACCACCTCGGTACATGGCAACCTTCCGCCATTCTTCCAAAATCTTAATAAACACGGCATGCCCACTCACCTACTCCTCTTCCAAGCAATCATCGTCACCGCCGCTTCCTTTATCATCAACTTCATGCCCTCTGTCAGCACTGCCTATTGGATCCTCACAGCGATCTCAGCCCAGATGTATCTCATCATGTACATCATGATGTTCATTTCAGCGATCCGCCTCCGTTACTCTCATCCTCACGTGCCACGCATCTACCGGATTCCTCATCCCCACAAAGGGATTTGGGTCGTTTCGAGTGTTGGACTTCTTGCCTCAGTCTTTGCCATCTGTATCGGATTTATTCCTCCCGCACAACTCGATACGGGGAGTTTGATCGTGTACGATGGATTTCTCGTCGTGGGACTCATCTTAATGATGGCCATTCCGCTCACCATTTACCAGTTCCGCAAGCCCACATGGGTTCCCGAAACAAGCCATCTTCATAAAAAGTCGCATCACTGATATCCTATCATCTATGTCGACTCCACTTGCAGAACAACTTAGACCCGAAAAGCTCTCCGACGTCGTCGGTCAAAACCACTTAGTGGGAGAAACTGGGTTGCTAACAAAAATCATTTCCCAAAAACGCCCTCTGTCCATTCTTCTTTGGGGGCCACCTGGCTGTGGGAAAACCACCATCGCTCGTCTCTACGCCAAAGCCTTCAACCGTACCTTCGTCAGTTTCACTGGAGTCATGAACGGCGTTGCTGAAATCAAAAAGTTTATCCAAGAAAGTGAATCGCGCCCCCTCTTAAACAACCAACCCATCCTCTTTATCGACGAGATTCACCGCTTCAATAAAGCGCAGCAAGACATCTTTCTTCCTCACATCGAAAAGGGAACCATCATTCTCATTGGCGCCACAACAGAAAACCCCTCTTTCACCATCAACAATGCCCTCCTCTCCCGCCTTCGTGTCCTCACCCTCGAATCTCTATCGCCTGAAGCACTTGAGCAAATCATCACGCGCTTTGAAGGAGGCCAGTCCAAAATCCATCTGACAGATGAAGCGAAAAAAGGACTCATCCTCATGTCTCATGGCGATGGACGCCACCTTCTCAACACCCTTGAAAATCTTCAGACGCTCCAAGATGGCGAAATCGACTTTGACACACTCTGCTCTCTCGTCCAAAAACGGCCTGCCGCCTACGACAGACATGACGACCAGCATTACAACCTCATCTCTGCCTTACATAAATCTGTTCGTGGATCCGATCCCGATGCTTCCCTTTATTGGTTAGCCCGTATGCTAGAAGGGGGCGAAGATCCTAACTTTCTAGCCAGAAGACTTGTGCGCATGGCCGTCGAAGACATCGGCCTAGCCGACCCCGAAGCTCTCACAATCACGCTCAACGCCTGGCAAATTTATGAACGACTCGGTTCGCCAGAAGGTGAACTTGCTCTAGCCGAAGCCACTCTCTACCTTGCCCTCGCTCCCAAAAGTAATGCCACCTACACAGCCTTCAAACAGGCCCAAAAATCAGCTGCCGATACATCACATCAAGATCCGCCGAAAACGATTCTCAATGCCCCAACAAAACTCATGAAAAAACTAGACTACGGAAAAGGTTACGCCTACGATCACGACACACCCGATGGGTTTTCTGGGCAAAATTACTTTCCCGATGAAATGAAGCGCCCCACGTTTTACAAGCCGGTGAAGCGGGGCTTTGAACGCGAGATGGAAAAGAGAATCGCCTACTTCGATTCCCTCCGAACCAAACTCAATCCTTCCAAATAAAAAGTCGCTTGAATTTTTCCCAGAAGCCTCCGCCTAAAATAAAAAAGCTACAGACAAAAGATAAGTCGCCACCAATAAACCAATACAAACGATGCGTTTCGTTTTCAGGAAACCAGTGAGGTGCATAGACATTGATATAATAGGGAGTCACACTCCCAAAAAAGATGACCAGCCCCACATAATAACGCAACGCGGAGGTGGGCTTTGGAGCCCCCTTTCTTTTAAAGATGCGAAAGACTTTTTCTTTGATGAGATTGAAAACCGGCCTTCCAAGAAAAAGGACAGCGAGAACGATCATGACTTCAGGTCCTCCAAGAACGAGAAACCCGGTAAGGACTGCCGCAACTCCAACTGGCAATCCCAAAAAAGGAATGATGAAGCCAAAAAGAGGCAAAACAAAAGAGAGAACGATAAACGTCACTCCCAAATAAAACTTCCAATTCTTCTCAATCATTTTCACATACCATTTTCCTCTCTTATAATATTTTCCTGAATATATTTCTTCCCGACTCGAATGGGGTGGCGGAATGTTTTCGGAATTCTTGCTACGAATTCTGGATGAGATTTTGGAATTCTGTGCGATGCGGAATAGCCCAGCTATTTCCGAGCGCAGAATTACAAAAGATCGCTAGAATTCCTGCGCAAGAAAACGAAACAAATTCCGCCACCCCATTCCTCCAAAAAAAAACCTTCAGCGCCCCCGCCCCACAAACTTTGCAGCCCATGAAACGAAAACTGACCTGAAGGTCAAGAAGTTGCGTTTACACGCCCCGGGTATAAAAGATGGGGTAGCATTTCCCCTCGTTCTTTCGTCTCTATAAGAGACATGTTTACCGGAGCTGTCTTGAGCAGACCGCTTTTAGCGGTCTTCGAGGAACATTTCCCCTCTCAGACGAGCAACCTCTTCGAAAAAAAGCCAAAACTTTTTAAAGAACTCCACAAAACCTCCCGTTGTGGCTTTTACTGATACTGCCTTGCCCAAGACAAGGAGAGGTTTTCCTTAAACTGTGGACTCTTACGTAAGGCAGCATTCTATGGGTCACCCCACATATTTAATATAACACAGAAATCTTTATTTTTTACAGTTGGCCTCCCCTGGGAAGCGAAAAAAAAATGCGTAAAAAGAGCACTGATTCATAAGGAGTTATTATCCGTTGAAGTTAAAAAAAAAATCTGTAGATTTTTTCAAATATGCCAAAAAATGAGAGGCTTACGATGAATAAAGAAGGTATTCTGTCTTTATCTCTTGAACACCAAAGCTTTACAGCTGATCTACGCCACAAACTTCATGAAATCCCCGAATTGCAGTGGGAAGAAGAAAAGACTCTCGCTTTGATTAAGAGCGAAATTGAAAAAATCATGGCCACTTCAAAGGTATCCATGCAGCTCCACCAAAAAGAAGGTGGAATCTATATCGATGTGGACCTAGACCCTCAGTATCAACGCCTTCTCTTTCGTGCTGACATTGACGCCCTTCCTATCGAGGAACAAACAGGTCTTCCTTATAGCTCAAAACATCCAGGCATCATGCATGCTTGTGGCCACGACTGTCATGGTGCCATGCTGCTTGGAGCGCTAAAGGCCCTCGCTTCAGGAAATGTGACACCCCTTCACAACCTCCGCCTTGTCTGGCAACGAGCTGAAGAAATCGGGGTTGTCCAATCAGGAGGTGCACGCCTCGTTGAAGAAGGCATCTTAGAAGGAATTTCCCATTGCTATGGCCTGCACATCTCTTCGACTGAAGATTATGGCGCTTTCATCTCCCGTCCTGGCTATTTCATGTGCCAAGCAGGGCAGCTCCAAATCGAAATCGAGTGCACTGGTGGGCATGTCATGCGACCCGAACTTGGTGCAAATGGAATCGACATCATGACCGATATTCACATGAGTCTTAGAGGATTTGAACTCCGCAAGCTAGGACCCAATGAAATCATCAGTTTTGTCCCCTCGATCTCTAAAGCTGGAACGGCATGCAACATCCGGCCAGGCCACGCTGAAATGTGGTATGCTGTCCGGAACTTTCTCTCACCTGAAAGACTCGAAGAATTCATTGCTGCCATCAAGTACCGCATCGAACTCATTGTCAAAAGCTATCCCAAAGCCAGGTTAGCAACTTTCACATATTACCCTGGTTACCCCCCGCTTATTAACGACCCAGAAAACTACACCTTCATTAAGTCACTGATCCAAGATGCCGACATGGAGACAGATACCATCCCCTTCCTCTTCTCGGGAGAAGACTTTTCTTACTATCTAGAGAATCGAGTGGGGTCGTACTGGTGTTTAGGAGCGCGCAAAGGAGAAAGGACCGATCATCACACTGCTACTTTTAATCCTGACGAATCCGTTCTATGGCAAGGAGTTGCGTTTTGGCTCTTAATTGCAACGGCCCCCCATCCAGAAATGCGTGAGCCTATCCCAAAGGATCGGATTGAGCTTATGAGTTACCCTTAAGGGTGTGTGCGAAACGGTCGTTTAGGGCTAAGGTTTTGGTTGAAGCTATTGGCAACCCACTCATGGTCTTCTTGAATAGCCTGAATATCTTGGCTCTCTTCAAAGTGCCGCAGTTGATAACGTAACCAAATGAGTTGATCTTTCAAATCGCCTCGTAGTCTGTTATCAGTAACAGTATCCAGTTCTTTTTGCATTCTCTGGTACTCTTCTTCCAGAAATTGCTCCCAAACTTCGAGTTGATTTAGTTTTTTTTCAGCGCTCATGAAATTCTCTCACAGTGGCTTATTGATTCATGTCCATTTGCTTTAAGGTTTTCTTTAGCTCATCCCAAGATGAGAATATCTTGTCTTCTTCACTCCCTTCTGAGGATTCTTTATCTCCCTGAGTCTGGAACAGACCATGTCGTGATAGCGACACGGGAATCTCTCCATTCTCATCGATAAAGAGAACGCTTGTTGGGGCATTCCCATGAATGAGCATTCCCTCTCGTCCGGCCATAGGAAACATCACAAAATGAGGCAGATGATTTGAAATCCCCATTGCCAGATTGGGCTCTGTCGACTGCTGATAAAAACTCATCGTTGGCGAAGATCCACCCCGAATGAACGTCGCCATATTACCCTCTGCATCGCCTAGCCCAATCGCTGCTCCCCCGTCACGCAATGGAAAAAAAGTCCCTACAATTTCCTGAGCTTCATTTTTCATGATCAGCGCTGGAAAAGCGCCGCCTTGAAGCTGCATGCGCACATTACCCTCTTGGTCATTGAGTGTCAGAAGAGTATTCTCTGCATCTCCTTGCATGATGATCGAAGGCACGCCGTTTTCTCCGCGGAGTACAATGCGACTCGCCTCAAGCGTTTCATTAGAAGTGTCTTTAAACATGTTCCAACCAAAAACCCCAAGCAGACACAAAAGCAAAGCAAAATTGGCAATCATTAAGAAACGGTTAACTTTGATAGCGCGCGCGAATGACATTATTAACTCCGTACTAAATTAACCTACAAATACAAATTAAATGCATTTATTAAAACAAAAGAGTTTTACTATTGAACGAAGTTAGTTAACTCCAAAAAGAAGTGAGCTGAGATCTTTCGACTGCAGCGTATGTAGGTAGTCGAAAACAGAGTGGACACGAGAATAGATGAGGGGATCACCAATGGAACCAAACCACATGCCCCAAACCTTTCCATCGTCTGGCGCATTGGCTTGCGAAGCCATGATGCCAAAAGCCATCCAGTCCCCTGCTTTAGTTCGAAAGAGATAGGTCGCACCAACCATATCTTTTTGCATCTCAGCGCAATTTAGAGGAAGGTCCATCAAATGGTCAGGATAGCACTCTTTTGTTTCTTGAAAGATAGCCTGTTGTTCCGCCGTCCGTTTATGGAGTCCTAATTGAGGGTAGGCTGCAATTAAGAGTGCGCCTTTGTCCATGTAATCACGAATGATTTCAGGGCGCTTCATAACTGTATAGAGACGTCTTGGGTCTTCTTGCATGCTAGCATCGACAGATTCTCTGAAATATCCCCTCGAGTGCAAAGAGGTGTTGCAGGAGTTGGGGTATGGATGATGCCAACCAAGTGAGTGATGTTGCCTTCTGCAAAGTATTGGGCTAGGGTGCGCTCAATGTCTCCTTGCGCTGCAACATAAATGGGGCGGATTTCTTGATCGGGACCACTTTGAAGCTGAGAGCCTGTTTGCTGAAAGGTCTGGATGAACGTTGCCACATCTTCCGCTACTGCGTAAGTTGAAGCCTCGGTCAAAAAATCTGCTTGAAACGCTGCTGCGGAAGGAGAAAGAGCTTGCCCTGCATATTGGCTGAGTTTGGCTTCATTCCAAAAAATATCGGGAGAGGCTGTGGTTCGGTGCATGAGTGTGCAAACCATAAGAAAGGTGAAGAGGAAAAATCTGTAAGCCAGCCGCTCCGAGCAGCGGAAGAGCTGAGGCAACCTGTGCTCAAAAAAATAGGGAAAGGCTGAAGTAATCCCAAGAAAAACTGAAAAAGGATAGAGCTTTGTGAAGATCATACCAATGCCAGTTGCTCTGGTTCGACCCAGCGGTCATGGGCTTTGATGAGCTCAATGAGTCTTTCATCGGCAGCATCAAAGTCGATGTTCCGTTCAACGCACTCTTTGCCAACATATAGGTCGACTTTGCCAGCACGCGATCCCACATACCCAAAGTCTGCATCGGCCATTTCACCTGGACCATTGACAATGCAACCCATGATGGCAATTTTCACACCGGGGAGGTGCGACGTTTTAGAGCGAATCCGCTTAGTGACTTCTTGCAAATCAAACAAGGTCCGTCCACACCCTGGACATGCAATGAACTCTGTTTTGGAAGCTCGCATGCGGCAAGCTTGTAAAATGTTAAACGAGAGTGACCGGTTTTGTCCGGGAGTCAGATTCGTGCGTAATAAAGCTCCTTCGCCATACCCATCCCCAAGCAAAGCTCCAAGCTCTGCTGCGGCATGAATGACTGTACCTTCTTCACTATAGTCATAGTTTCCAACGAGAATCACGGGGATATCGAGCTTAGCTTGTTGAATCCAATCAAAAAAGTAACGCCCTTGATGAATCGGAGAAGTGGTGAGTTCGAGCAAGATCATTTGCGTTGGATGTTCGAGAAGACGGTTCCAGATGCTAGGATCTCCATCTTTGACCCAAGTGACTTGGGCTGTTTCATCCAACTCTTCAAGATCTTTGACAAGAAGAGTGCCTGGTACATTTGGAGTTCGGGTAAGAACTGTCACATCGTCTTCGAGTGGTTGGTACTCTTCCATGTAAACAGCGTCGACCTTTCCTTCTTTTGTTCCTAGGTCGATTGAAGACTCATCAAGATTCAATATCACAGAACCGTCTCTGTGGAGCGGCGGGGTTTGGCGGACATAACGCCTTTCGATAGAGCTAACATTCCGCTTGGTTTCTATGAAAGGAGCAATGCCTTTGCCTTCGTAACTTTCAGCTAAACGAATGAGTCGTTTACAAGGGTCAATTTCAGCCCAGGGATCTTCTGTTAGTGAAACCCGAATGGTGTCACCTAATCCATCAAGTAGTAGGGATCCGATCCCAACAGCAGACTTGACTCGACCATCTTCACCATCGCCTGCTTCAGTGACACCAAGATGCAGAGGATAATTCCAACCGAGTTTCATCATTTCATGGACAAGGAGACGGTAAGCTTGCATCATCACAAGGGGGTTGCTGGCTTTCATAGAAAACATGAAGTCGTGGTAGCCCAACTTGCGGCAAACGCGAGCAAATTCTAAAGCAGACTCGACCATCCCAAATGGAGTATCCCCATAACGGTTCATGATCCGATCCGATAGAGATCCATGGTTGGTTCCGATCCGCATCGCCCGCTTGAGCTTTTTACACTTTTCAACAAGCGGTCCGAACGTTTCATCAATTTTGCGCAGCTCAGCATCATAGGAGGCATCGTCGTATTCAATGGTGCGAAATGTTGCACGCCGATCAACAAAGTTACCTGGATTGACGCGCACTTTATCGACGAAATCCACCACAAGCATAGCTGCCGGAGGATAAAAGTGAATGTCAGCAACAACGGGAATGTCATACCCTTTTTGAACGAGGGTATTTTTGATGCCTTCACACGCTTCAGCTTCTTTCTTTCCTTGAACAGTGACCCGAGCAATTTCGCAACCTGCATCAGCAAGACGCATAATTTGCTCGACTGTGGCATCCACATCACGCGTATCAGATGTGGTCATGGATTGGATTCGGATTGGGTTATCACCGCCGACTCCAACCTTTCCAACTTTAACTTCTCGGGTTTTCCAGCGCTTGGTTTGGTAGATTGCTTCAGAATATCTCATGTCTCTATAAATGAAAAATTTTAGCAACTATTTTACAAGAAGTATGTGATGGAAGTCAACTGCCCTCGTGAGAGACAAATTCGGCTTCGATTTTAGCCGCTAAGATGAAGTCACTTTCAGAAAGCCCATTGATTTTATGGGTCCAAAGCCTGATCTTGACCATGCCCCACGAAAGAAAGATGTCGGGATGGTGCCCTTCTTCCTCAGCCACTTTTCCAATGACGTTGGTGAAAGAAAGAGCATGCTTGAAGTTTTTGAATTTGTATTCTCGCTCAAGATGGTGCTCATCGATAATTTCCCACCCTTCATCGAGCTGCATATAGAGCGGCTTGAGATCTTCCCCTTTTAGAGGAGGCGCATCAGCAAGACAGGGAACACATTTTTTTTGGTTAATTCGTTCATTCAACCACTTGTAAAAAAGCTTCTGTTTCACCCCATGGGAATGTCACAGAAAACCTTTTGATGAGTTTAAAAGCATGATCTTCATCATACTCAACCAAAGGATAACTGACACTTAAAATCCTTGTCCCTTTTGGAAAAGTCTTCACTTTTGTCATCACCTGTTTGATCTCATCATCTGACAAACAGGTTCCATAAAGATAAATGACTGTTGCATCTGGCCATTTCATTTCAAACATGTCTCCACATTTGAAGGAGACATTTTCGACTTTGTGTTTGAAAGCGACATGATCAGCAAGTTTTACAAACTGGGGGATTCGCTCGATACCCGTGACTTTACAATTGTAAAAATGCGCGAGAAAAAAAACGCCTCGCCCTCGTCCACACCCAAGTTCTAAAACATGATCGAGAGGTTTAATCCCCACTTCTTTTGCCATTTTTTCAAAAGTGGTAAGCGGAGTTTCTCCATAGGTGTAGAGATCCTTTTCTCGTTTCTTTTTGAGATACTTCTTGCTGATTTGATAAGGGCTTCGAAAAATGTACTTTTTGAGAAGAGCGCGGTCCAAAACGCTATAGTCTGGATCTTGGTAATAGCGACTCTTGACTTTGTGTGCGTGTTGCAAGTCATACCAAGCATAACGAAAGTAATCGACAATCCAGCGCATCTACAGTTACCAGTTAATTCTTTGCCCTGGGTCAATCACTCGAAAAGTTGCTGGATCCACTCCAGCTTTTTCTAACGACCTATGGAGGTCATAAGGAGGTTGATGGAGCTCTTCACTCGACAGCCGAAATGTTTTCCAGTGCATTCCGATACTCAGCTTCGAGTTCACCTCTTTGTGAATCGCTGTCGCCTTCTGGGGGCTGATATGAACAGGATCCATAAACTTGGCAGGAACATAGGTTCCAATCGGAATCAAGCTGAGGTCCATTTCTCCAAATTGATTGCCAATGGCTTTAAAATCCTTGGAATTGTACCCGGTATCGCCAACGAAGTAAAGTCTCTTATCTTTGCGTCTATGTCGCTTGAAATCGACCACATAGCCAGCCCAGAGGGTCTTGTTCTTATCGAACAGCCCCCGCCCTGAAAAGTGTTGGCTAGGAACAGCTGTGATCTCAATAGAGAGTGGGGGTGTCCCCTCAACTTCCAGCGAGGCGTTTTCCCACCACGCGAGTTCCACATAATGGCGCACTCCTTGCTTTGCCATCCACTTGCCAACGCCCTTTGGAACCACCCATAACGTCGCCGGATTGCGCTTGTTAAGTTCCATCACAGTTTTCCGATCAAGGTGGTCATAGTGGTCATGGCTGATCAGCACCACATCAATTGTTGGTAAATCCTTTAAAGAAACTGGAGGTTCATGGCGACGGCGTGGCCCAAAAAATGAGAAGGGAGAGCACCGCTCACTCCAAATCGGGTCTGTGAGCAGATGAAGCCCATCGACTTGGATCAAAAAGCTACAGTGGTTGATCCATGTAACTGTTGGGCTTTCCTTTCGCACCCTTTTCTTGGAATTTGGATACTTGAATTTCTTCGGCACCTTTTTAGGTGAGCGTTTGTCATTGTAATATCCCATTTGCCACAAAAAGACGTCGTGAAGACGGCGTCTTGTGTTGTCACAATGAGGATTGATAAAACGTGAACCCTTTTTATGAAATGGGCGAAATCGGTCATTTTTCATGAGCCTATCCTAATTATTAAAATAACAAAAAAGGGATGCAAAAGCGTGAAATATCTCCCCCTAATTCCCTAATTAAGAAAATTGAAATTAAAAATCGAACAAAATCATAAAATTACTAACAGTAAGTAGTTTATGAGAGAGTTTTGGGGATTTGATCCGTATAGGACGGATCTCCTTCAAACTGAATAGGACCGGGAAATTGGTAATGATCTTCAAGCTTCCATTTGTCTCGATTGCGAGCAAATTGTTTGAAGGCTTGTCCCTCTAAATCAACAAGGGCTTTTTGAATGACAGGCTTTTCTTTTCCCTTACGCACTTCCATATTCATGAGACTTGTGATGGGAATACCTGTAACCCCCCACTTTTCGACCGGCTCTGTCAGGTTGGTGACGCAGCTCATATAGCCCGTAAACCCTTCACGGATCAGGAGGGCCGAAACAATTCCCAAGCTATAGCAATAGGTCGCATCAAAGTTAGAAGGAAAGCAGGACCGCCCTTCGTACCCAAAGAAGTGGTGAACAGGGCTGAACTTCCCTTGAAAGTTCCTTTTTTTGAGTTCTGCTTTAACTACATGACTGAGAAGCATCTCCGTTTGAATGTGAGAAACTTGCACATTACCATGAGGATCGCGATCGAGAAGGAGCTGGTTTTGGATTTCTTTGGGTAAATAATCGAAAGTCTTTTTCGAAGCGGCTGATAATCCTTCAACAGAGCCACCTTCGTCTGCCAAAAGAGTGTTCAACTCTTGAATAAGTGTCTTCATTTCAGGAATGAACTCAATCAACCCTTCGGGAATGAGTACAACGCCGTAATTTTTTCCTTCTTTACCTCGCTTTTCAATCACGTCGATGAGGTCTTCCGCAATCGCTTGTAAGGTCTGATTTTTGGCTTCAACCTCTTCACCAATTAGAACATAATTGGGTTGCGTTTGAAGGGCGCATTCAAGCGCAATGTGAGAAGCTGAGCGGCCCATGAGCTTGATAAAGTGGGTGTATTTTTTCGCAGACAAGGCATCACGCGCAATATTGCCAATCATTTCGGAGTAGGTTTTGCAGGCTGTATCATAGCCAAACGAGATCGCAACATGTTCATTTTGAAGATCTCCATCAATTGTCTTTGGAACGCCAATGACTCGTGTTTTACAGCCTTGGTCAATGAAGTACTCGGCCAAAAGAGCGGCATTCGTATTGGAGTCATCACCTCCAATGACAACCAAACCATCAAGCTCAAGAGACTTAGCAACCTCGAGTGATTTGGCAAACTGCTCTTCCGATTCAATTTTTGTGCGCCCCGAACCAATGAGGTCAAATCCCCCTTGATTACGGTAATTTGCTAGCTCGTCTTCAGAAAGGTCGCGATATTTCCCATCAACAATTCCTGCTGGCCCACCTAAAAAGCCAAACAAGTGGCTTTCAGGATGAAATTTTTTAAGAGCATCGAAAAGACCTGTAATGACATTGTGCCCCCCTGCTGCTTGCCCTCCAGATAAAACGACTCCAACCTTCAAGGGTTTAGAGGCTTCCCCTTTTCCTTGGGTCATTTTAATCAAAGGACGCCCATAGGTCTCTGGGAATCGCTTTTGAATCTCTGCCTTATCTCCAATAGCCTCAGTGACTCCCTTTTCAGCAAAAGTGATCGCGTCTAAGTCGGATAAAATCGCTGGCGCTTTGGGAAGGTAAGATAGGCGTTTTTTTTGCAAAGGAGTCATCATTAACACTGGGGTAAGGTTACAGGAATGAGTGAGAGAAGTTGTCTTTCTCGAATCCGGTCTTTATGCACCGATGTCGCGAGACCTCCTTCACTCGTTTCTTTATATTTACTTTTCATGTCCAAACCGATTTCATGCATCGATCGGATGGCTTCATCGAGAGTAATGCTGTGGGTTCCATCGCCAAGTAAGCTAAGCTTCGCTGCATTGATCGCTTTGATGGTGCCCATTGTATTGCGCTCAATGCAAGGAATTTGAACAAGTCCTGCGACAGGATCACAGGCTAGTCCTAAGTTATGTTCAATCCCAATCTCCGCAGCATTCTCCACTTGCTCAGGAGTTCCCCCCTGAATTGCTACCAGTCCTGCTGCAGCCAAGGCGCAAGCCACACCCACTTCTCCCTGACACCCCACTTCGGCTCCTGAAATCGAAGCATTCTTTTTAAAAAGCTGACAAATGCCTCCGGCCGTGAGTAAAAAGCGGACCACATTTTCTTCGCTGTAATCAGGAGTAAAATTTTGCACATAGTGAAGCACTGCAGGAATGATACCTGCAGCTCCATTCGTTGGAGCTGTCACAATGCGTCCATAAGACGCATTCTCTTCATTAACGGCAATCGCAAATAAACTTGTCCAATCCATAAAATGAGCCGGATCATTTTCGTGCTCGCCCCGACGCTCGAGTAGATCACGATAGATTTGGGGAGCACGCCGCCTGACGTTGAGACCTCCAGGCAAAAAGCCTTCTCGCTCACACCCTCGCTTTACCGCTCCTTGCATGATATGCCACCGTTGAAGCAGCCCGGTGCGAATCTCCTCTTCACATCGCCAAACTTTTTCGTTTTCAAAGACGATTTCATCAATTGACTTCCCCGTGAGCTGGCAAAGGTCTAGTAGCTCCTTTCCAGTAGAATAGGGAAAAGGAACTGAGGTCACAGTTTCTTTTTTGTGGATGTCTTCATGTGCAACAATAAAGCCCCCTCCAATGGAATAGAAGATGGCTTCATGACACTTTTCCCCTTTCCGATCGATTGCGGTCAGACGCATGGCATTGGAATGATAGGGCAGCGTCTTGCCCTTACAGAATAGAAGGTCTTTTTTGATATTAAACGGAGTCACCGCTTTCCCCAGGAGGCGCAAGGAGTGAGAGGTATAAATCCTCTCCAGAATTGCCTCAACCCGACATGGATCAACCTGCTCTGGAGCATACCCTTCAAGCCCTAAGAGAACGGCTCGATCTGTACCGTGCCCCTCACCAGTCATAGCAAGAGACCCAAACAACTCAACCTGAATCGATTGGACTTCATAAATGATCCCCATCCGGTCTAAAGCCAAGATAAAGCTCCTAGCTGCCCTCATGGGACCCACTGTATGGGAACTCGAAGGTCCAATTCCTATGGAAAAGAAGTCAAAGATGCTGACAACCATCTGACACCTCACTTGATTCTTGTCACTATGCCATAAGTTCTTGATTTCCTTCAGCAGAAATGCCAAAAAAACACTAACTCCTTAACAACAAGAAGTTTAAAATAATATGAAATTTAAATATCTAATGTTAAGCAATTTACAAAAAATTTTTAAGAAAAATTTAAATTTTAATTAGAATTTGTTAAAATTAAATTTATAGAACGGGGGTACTTCCAAGTACACAGATAATAAAATTGTCATATTTATAATAAGTAACGATATCTGTCATTTCAGGGCAGCCAGAGAATGCGTAGCATCTGCGATACCATATTTATAGACCCAGGTGTGAAAGATTCAATGAGCTATCGTTTACAATACACAGTCTCTTAAAGTCTTGCAACGCAAGCGACGGTAGTTATAAGAGACCAGTAAAGAACAACAGTTTTTATTTTATGTGCTCAGACTTATCTGAGTCAAAAAGTTAGAGTTTTTTCGGATACGAGTTAAGTGCTAAACGAACATGCAGCACCGAAAATGAAGGCACAGAAAAAAAACGTATTCTCACTCACACGAAATGAAAGCGATCAAACCACGAACGCAAGTGTGATAAGTTACCTTTTTTCCATCTTTTAGGCCGAATAGGCCTAAGTGGCCGTTATGCTATACCCTCCCCCGGCATAACGGCTTTTTTTTGTCGTTGATTTCCCTGAAAAAAGCAGTTAAAGAAGTCATATGTGGCGATTAGTCTTCCTCCTCTTCTTTCCCCTCTTAGCTTTTTCCCATGAAGGGATCCCTCCCTCCTATTCCTTCCTCAAGCACCGTGAGCACAAAGGAGTCGGATATGACACGGGGTACACCTCTGTCGACCTCATGGCAAGCCCCATAGATTTCCCCCAATTTTACCCGTTTTTAAATGTCAGAGGCCATGTCTTCAACGACGGCCGGTTTGCAGCAAATCTAGGGGTGGCAGGCCGCTACCTCTCGCCTAGAAAAGACTGGATTTTAGGAATCAACGTATTCTATGACTACCGAGACACCAAGCTGTTTGCTGGGCAGCAACTGGGGGCAGGAGCTGAGCTCTTTTTCCGTAAAACGGTGCTTCGGTTTAACGGATACATGCCCATAGGGGTCGTGAAACGAAGAGAGGACTCCCGTATTCGAGTGGCTTTAGCGAACTTGCAAGGAGGGATAGAAGCCTCTCTTCTCGAATGGGACCATTTCATATTGCGCGGAGCCGTTGGAGTCTATTATCTCGCCAAACGGACATTTGACGATGCGACTTTTGGAAAGGCTTGGGGAACCCAAATCCAGCTTACATCGACCATCTACCAGTGGATTGAAGCGGGAATTGAAACCACCTATGACCACATCTTCAACTTCACCTTTCAAGGTTACCTTGCTTTGAAGATTCCCCTTGGAAACAGCCGCCTCCATTTTCCCAAAAACTCTTTTCTCCAAACTCTCTTTCAACCCATTCGAAGAAACGAAATCATTCCCATCCAAAAGAAACATACCAAATTTTAACCTTGAAAATTAGCTCGTCGAATTTTAATACCATGAATAAAAAATAAATTAGGTTAAGCGCATGATCCGCGGTTCGATCTACATGACCATCACGTTTTTTTTCGTCGCGGTCTTTGGGCTATTTCTAAAAATTGGGCAGGTTGGAACAACAGCTATATGGATGACATTCATGGCCTACCTGTCATCTTTTGTGTTTGCTGCGATCCTGACATTGAAACATGGAATATCTTTTCTGAAAACGCGCCGCTTTTTCGTCTTATTTTTACGCGCGCTTTTTGGAACGACGGCAACAGTTCTCTACGTCATTGCCCTCAAATACATTCCTCTTGTCAACGCAACTCTGCTGTTTAATACCACCCCTCTTTTTGTTCCAATTTTTTGTCTTCTCATCTTGAAAACAAAACTTTCTTGGAAAGTTTGGATTGCCATTCTCATCGGATTTATTGGAATTTTGTTTATCATTCGACCCACCCCTTCTTCTATGGGACGTCCGGGTGATTTAATTGGATTGGGCTCGGGTATTTTCTTAGCGCTTGCTTTCACCATGGTTAAAATTCTCTCAGATACAGAGCCGATCCAACGGATCAATTTTTACTTTTTTGGCATCGGAACAGTATTAATGACCCCCTTTCTCTTTTTTTCACACCCTGTTCCAGGTCTTGACAATTGGGCATGGGCGGCTGGAACTGGTGTGTTTTTCATTCTCTGCCAAATTTTTCTCATCAAAGCTTATCAATGTGCAGATCCGCATGAAGTCGGGGTATTTCAATACACATCTGTCGTTTTTGCTGGCTTTTTTGATTGGATCGTCTGGAACAAGGTCCCTTCGATTTTAACATTTATTGGAATCGTGCTTGTCATCATCGGGGGAGCACTAGCTATTTGGATGAACTCCTCCTCCTCAAAAAAATAAACTCATTTTTTCTTGGGAACGAACTGAATATCGTCTTTGGGATAAAGAAAAATCATGAGAATTGTGCCAACCGCGATGAAGCCAAATCCCCAAAGAGTTCCCATTTGAGGAACTTTTCCCCAAAAGAAGTATTCTGCAACCGCAGAAAAAATAAAAATCCCATAGATAAATGGGCTTAAAAAGCGAGCCGTAGCAAACTTTGTCGACAACGTGAACACCGTTTGGAAAAGAGCTGCAAAAACTCCTGCAAGAACAATTAAAGATGTCGTTGCAAACGTGAACGTTTCAAACAAAAACTCTCTTGTAAACAAAAGAATCAGACCTGAAACCATTACTCCCGCAGTGAAGTAATAAGCCATAATTGTGTCTGTATCTTCTCCATATCGATGAAGGACCCGAATCGAGACCGTTGCTACCGAACCACAAATGGCCCCCAAAAGAGGAATGAATGCTGCTGGATTAAATAGTCCTGCTCCAGGGCGCAAAACGAATAAAATCCCAAGTCCCCACCACAAACGGTGGATAATTGCGACCCTAAGCCAAACACGTGCCACAATTGGAATGAAAATGGGAAACGTAAAGAAAAGAAGGGTTGCTGGACCAATTGGCATCAAAGCCAGTCCGTAGTACAAACAATAAACAGCTCCAACGCCTGCAACCGACCGAATCAAATGAAGCTTCCACTCTTTGGCTCGATAAAGGGTTTTAAACCCCTTACCACCTGTTGAAAAAAGAATCCACCCATAAAGCATCAGCAAATTCACCAAGCACCGTCCAAAAACTAGCGTGTTGGCACTGAAGTAAGGAGATGCCATTTTGACAAAGATAGCTTGAATCGCACAAAAAAGATCGGCAATCAAGATTAAGGTGACTGCGAGTTTGAACTTGTGCTGTGGCCTTTCTAAATGTTGAATCATCAGCTTGTGTTTTACCTTTCATTTCCTCTATGATTACTGTAATAGTTGAAAGGATCACAAATGGCAAAGAAATTCATCTTCATTACTGGGGGAGTTGTCTCATCATTAGGCAAAGGTCTGCTGTCAGCTTCGATTGGGATGCTACTTGAAAATCAAGGGCTGAAAGTTGCAATGCTCAAGTTTGATCCCTACCTAAATGTCGACCCAGGAACCATGAACCCCTTTCAGCACGGAGAAGTTTACGTCACAGATGATGGCGCAGAAACAGACCTCGATTTAGGACACTACTACCGCTTCACAAGCTCCCCTCTGTCCAAAGTTTCAAATACAACATCGGGTAAGATCTATGACACGATCATCACGCGTGAGCGGCGTGGAGATTATCTAGGTAACACAGTTCAAGTCATTCCGCATGTCACAGACCAAATCAAAGCAGCTATCACCGCTTGCGCTGAGCAAGAAAAAGGAACCGATGTCACACTTGTAGAAATTGGCGGAACAGTAGGTGACATCGAATCTCAGCCATTTATGGAAGCAATCCGTCAATTCCGATTAGAAAACCCTAAAGACTGCATCAACATCCATCTCTCTTACGTCCCTTACCTCAAAGCAGCAGGGGAAGTGAAAACCAAACCCACCCAACACTCTGTACAAGAACTTCGTTCCATCGGGATTTTCCCGGATTTGATTTTGTGCCGCTCTGAGAGTCCTTTAGGACCTGCCGTTCGCGAAAAAATCTCTCTTTTCTGTAGTGTTCCTAAAGAATGCGTTTTAGAACTGATTGACCTTAAAGAAACCATCTATGAACTCCCCTTGCACCTAACCGATCAAAGCCTCGATAAGCTTCTCTGTTCGCTCCTTGATCTGTCGTGTAAAAAAGGCAACCTCACAAATTGGAAAAAGCTTGTCGATAAAATCAAACATCCCAAACACTCTCTCAAGTTGGGTCTTGTGGGCAAGTATATCACCCATCAAGATGCCTACAAATCCGTTTGCGAAGCCCTTCACCATGCCGGAGCAGCCTGTGAAACCAAAGTCAACATCCAAGGGATCGAGTCTGATCAACTGGAAAAAACCGTCTCACTTGATGGCTGTGATGGCTATCTCGTTCCTGGAGGGTTTGGGGAACGCGGCTGGGAAGGAAAAATGACCATTGCAAAACTCTGCCGGGAAAAAAAGATCCCTTACTTTGGCATTTGTCTTGGGATGCAGGTGATGGTTGTCGAATTTGCACGAAGCGTTTTAAAGCTCAAAAAAGCCAATTCCACCGAAATGGATCCTGATTCAACAGATCCCATCATCTCGCTTCTCTCTGAGCAAGCGCAAATCAAAAATCTAGGTGGCACCATGCGTCTGGGCGCCTATCCTTGCAACCTGAAGTCTTCTTCAAAAGCTCACACTGCGTATGGAGAAACCAACATTTCAGAGCGCCATCGCCACCACTATGAGTTTAATAATTCCTACAAAAAACAGTGCGAAGAAAACGGCCTACTTATCACTGGAACCTATTCGAAAGAAGATCTCTGTGAAATTGTCGAGGTTGCCGATCACCCTTGGATGGTAGGAGTTCAATTCCACCCCGAGTTCAAGTCAAAACTCACTGACCCACATCCCCTCTTTGTTGCCTTTGTCCAAGCTATGCTCAAGGAGAAAAAGGGTGGGTAGAATTCTTAGCATCGACTACGGCAAAAAACGGATTGGTCTTGCCCTTTCAGACCCTATGAAAATCATCGCCTCTCCTCTTAAAACAGTGCAAGCAGGAAAAAATACGCAAGAAACCCTAGATCTTCTCGTCAAAGAAATCACCTCTCATGACGTTGAAGCGATTGTGATTGGGCTTCCCCTCCATCTCTCCAATGAAGAAAGTGAAACCTCGCTCCTCGTGCGCAAACTCAAAGAAGACTTAGAAACAAAAATCTCTACTCCCATTATTCTGTGGGATGAACGTCTCACCTCAAAACAAGTCGAGCGTGTGATGATCGAAGGAGATGTGAAACGAAAAAAAAGAAGTCAACATGTGGACACCTTAAGTGCCACACTCATCTTACAAAGCTACCTGGACACACTATGACCACCCTCTATGATAAACTGAAAAATATCCAAGTCGATAACCCCCTTTGCAACTACACTAAAGAGCGATGTGAAAGGCTTGAACCTCTCATCGACAAAATCAACAAACTGAAAGCGGAAAAAAATGCGCTCATCCTCGCCCATTCTTATGTTCATCCTGATATCATTTACGGAGTTGCAGATCATGTCGGTGATTCCTACGGATTGGCCCAAAAAGCCAAAGCAACTGATGCCGAAATCATTGTCTTTCCTGCGGTGCGCTTCATGGCAGAAACAGCTAAAATTCTCAATCCTGAAAAAACTGTGATCGACCCCAACCCAAATGGTGGCTGCTCTTTGGCCGACAGCATCACAGCAGACCAAGTCCTAAGCTTGCGCTTAAAACACCCTGATCACACCTTTGTTTGTTACATCAACACGACAGCAGCTGTCAAAGCCGCTTGCGATGTTTGCGTCACTTCTTCGAACGTCTACACGATCATTGAAAACCTTCCGACAAACAAGATCTTTTTCCTGCCAGACAAATTAATGGGAGAAAACATTCTGAATCACTTGCGAGAGAATCAAATCGATAAAGAAGTCCTCGTCTATGATGGGACCTGCTATGTACATGAAGAATTTTCCTGTGACGAGATCAATCTGCTCAAGTCCAAACATCCCGACCTCGAAGTCCTTGCACACCCCGAGTGCACCCAAGAAGTGATCAACGCCTCTGATGTGACAGGTTCTACAAGCCAAATCTTAAACTATGTCAAGTCCCACAAAGAAGAAAATCACCCTTTTCTCATTCTAACAGAATGTGGCATCACTTCGCGCTTGCAAGTGGAGCATCCCGAGCTTCGCCTCGTCGGAACGTGCATGATGTGCAAATACATGAAATCAAATAGTCTCAATGAAATTTTGCAAGCCCTAGAAGCTCCCACTCAGAAGCAAGTCATCACGATTGACCCGGCAATCCAAGATGGCGCGCTTGCCTGTGTCAATCAGATGTTTCGTCACTCACACTCAATTGCAGGCTAATTTCTATTTAAACCCAAATGACGGCCTACCTATTGCGTATTAGGGCAGCTTTGACACAAGCTTCTAAAGCTCTTTGTGCCTTCAAATCATGAAATAACATGACTCCTAAAGTCTTATGTTACGTCAGCTTCAAAGCTGCCAGTCTTGCCTATCAATTCATGTTCTCAAAAGAATAAAGAAAGCTACCTGTATTGTAAGCCCCGTATTGATCAGCCAAATCAAATGCTGTCCACCCATGTCGGTTTGTAGTACTCACATCAGCTCCTGCAGCAATGAGAGTCTTAAGTATATTAAGATGGCCATTTTTCGCAGCCTCCATGAGAGCGGTATTTCCCTCTTCATCTGTAGCGTTAACATTAGCCCCAGCGGCAATGAGAGCTCTAACTGCATTAATCGTGCTGTCTCTATCATAAGCGCTTTTTCCCTCTGCAGCTTTCATAAGAGCGGTTTGTCCAAATAGGTTTGTAGCTTCAATATTAGCTCCTCCAGCGATGAGAACCCTAACAACATCAGCATGGCCCTGCTGAGCAGCCTCCATTAGAGCAGTGAAACCTAAAAAATTAGTCACCGCTTTCAACATTTGCCCCTGCATTAATAAGAGCTTTAACAATATCAGCATGGCCAAGTTTTGCAGCCAGCTTCAAAACAGTTTGATATTTATAGTCAGCAAGATAGTTTGCATCAGGGTCTATGTAGGCATTAACGTCTGCCCCTGCAGCGATGAGAGCATTAACAGCTTTAGCATCACCATCCATTATAGCCTCAATAAGCTCATCATTGAGATTCTCTATCGATGCAGATGTGGTAGAGTCTACAGATCTAAAAGGCAACTCATCAGCAGTCAAGTAAGCCCCAGGAAGAAGCAAGCTAATAAGAATTAGCAAACCATTCTTAAACAATTTCATAATAACCCTTCGAAAAAATTTTAGCGTTTATATTATCAAAGGTGGTCTCCGAGTGTCAAGGGACTTGCGGTATTCAGCGAATCCCTTCCTGCCCCACTTTGTCACAGCAAAGCTTGCTGAGCCTGAGTATTCTTAAAATTTCGTTCTTGCAAACGAGAAGCATCGCATTGATCAAAGGTGTCCCACGCTGAGCAGAAAACGCGATGCGTGCGTGTGCAGGATTTTTAAATTCTAATCCCAAATGTTAAACATGATCTTTAGCAATCGATTGTTTGTTTGCTATTTTTTGTGATATCATATCTTTTGAAGGGCAAATCATCTCGATTCATCCGGCAATCCAAGATGGCGCGCTTGCCTGTTTCAATCAGGTGTTTCGTTACTCACACTCAATTGCTAGCTAACTTCTAAACACTCGCTGTTGCAGAAGAAGCGGATGTAGCCGTTTGATTTCTTAGTAACTGCACTAACCTCAATCCAATTGGGCCTTTTTGTGCGGAGTCGACCTCTAGATTTGTACGCGTGATTGCCCAAAGATCCGAAGATGTGGTAGAAAAGACCCTTTTATTTATCCCTTTGGGAAGATGCATCGAAAGACCTGTAATAGTGCTAAATCCACCAGTAGCTCCTTCTTTAAAGCCACTAAACGGAATTTTCGTAATTTGTAATTGATTTCCAATCATCGTCTCAAGATATTTCATTCCTAACTCTAACCCTTCCGGCCCTGCAACCCTCAATAAACGATGCATCATCATAGTGTCGAGGTAAAGTGTCCCCCCTACTTTCAGTGCTTGTAAAAACTTTGTTAATTTTCCGAAGTGATTCGCATGAGGCTTTTCGTCCATCTCCTGTTGATAAGCGTTGATGATGCTCATAGTTGCAACAATGACATCAAACTGCTCGCCTGGTTTAAAAGAGGATTTCGTGATATCAAACTCTCTTAATTCCAGCTGTTCACTTTGAACTCGTAAAACAAGAGTCTGCAGCATCCCTTTACCGTCTAGCATCTCTTCAGCAGAGTTTGGAGCACTAGCTAGCATGGAGAAAGTTTTTTTCATTATCTTAAAAAGTCTTTGATATTCTGGGCTCTCGACATAGTCAGGTAACCCCTTCGTTGTAAAAACCCGATATGTCATAGGATCGTATGTCGTAAAGTTACTAGCAGATTGCTGTGCTAAAAGCCCTAAAGAACGATTGTCAATGTCCAGAAGTGTGAACTTTCCTGAAGGCATCATGGCTAAAAGCTCTGCAAACTGTGGGCAGGTCGGCAAAACACTGGGGTCTTGATACTCCATTAATCCAGGGCCTACAATACAAACCGAACTGTCCGCTGCAAGCTCTCCTTGTTTTTGCCGCTTGAAAAGGTCAAGCAATAAATGAGGAAAACGCAGGCTTGATGTCGTTAATCCTTTGCCTTGGATTGCAGGAATAAAAGGAATAATTTCTAATTCAATTGTCTGAGGATGAGTGATTCCTTCTTTTTGAAGTGCTAGTGCCACTCTATCGACAAATACAACTTCTTCCGTCGTTTGGGATCGTGCCTGCTCTAGCATTTCTTGAGTGGGTTCTACTTGACAAACTCGAGCGTCAGCTAATGACTTGGGAATAGCTGAAGCATGCTGTCCACTTTTAAAATAAATTACTTGAAGACGAGGATCACTGCAACAATCAAAAGTTACCCCATGTTCAACAGAAAAAGTGATACGAGCATGCACTGGCTTAATAAATTCCCGTCCCAAATGAAAAGCATGATTTCTAGCAAGCAATTTTGCTGCTTGGACAACTTCCATGTTAATACCTTCTGAAACATTCTGTTGTGCAATAGGAATAATTGCAGGCTCTTTCGCCTGTATTTCTTCCCCAGCGAAAATAGACAAACGAATCCTTGGAAATGCCGCAGCAGCCATCATCTAACCTTACTTAAATTTTAAATCTAAAGAAAAATTATAGAAGCGGCTTTAATTTAATACAAGATCAACTTTTTTCATGTAATAAAAATAAATAACTCAAAACAAACAATCGAATTTTATATGCAAGAAGTACAAAAGGTTAATCCTCTAGTTACTTTGCTTCAAAAAATCTTTTTATATCTTAAGAATGCCGGGTTGTTTAAAAAAACGACCAAAGCTGCTTGCGTCGATCAGATGTTTCGTCAATCTCGCTCATCTAAATTTTGACGTTGTAGCAACTGCAACAATTGTAGCGCAACTGGGCCTTTTTGAGCTGGATCAACCATTTCCTCGGAACGCGTGATTGCCCAAAGTGTCGACGTCGTCGTTAAATAAATGTGCTCGCTAAATCCTTTGGGGTGATGTTGCGAAAGAGCCGAGATTGTGTTAACTGAGCCCTTAACGTCATTTTTAAAGCTACTTAAGGGAACTTCCTCAATCTCTAATCGATTCCCTATCGAGGCCTCTAGATACTTCATCCCCAACTCGAACCCCTCAGGCCCTGCGACTTTCACTAACCGTTGGATCATCGAAGCATCGAGATAAAGCGTTCCTCCTACTTTGAGCGCCTCCAAAAACTTGGTCAACTTTCCAAAATGATTCCCATGAGGGTTTTTGTCGATCTCTTGCTCATGGGCGTTGACAATACTCAAAGTCGCAACGATGACATCAAACTGTTCACCTGTTCTAAACGAGGACTTGGTAATATCAAATGCTCTAAATGCCATTTGCTCCTTTTGAACTCTTAAAACAAGAGGCTTCAACCCACCGAAGCCATCTAGCATCTCGTCTGCGTTACTAGGAGCGATAGTTAACTGAGAGAAGTTTCTTTTCATTTCCTCAAATAGTCTCTGATACTCAGGGTTCTCGACAAATTCGGGCAAGTCTTTCATTGTATAAGCTCGGTATGCTGCCGTATCATAAGTCATAAAATTCTTTGCACACTGTTTTGCCATAAGAGTTAAAGCGCGTTTGTCTCTATCAAGAAGGGTAAAGTTTCCTTGCGGGAACAAGGCTAAAAGCTCTGCAACTTGCGGACATGTTGGCAAAACACTTGGATCTTCATACTCTAGCAATCCAGGACCAACAACACAGACAGAACTGTCATCCGTAAGCTTCCCTTGCTCTTGCCGTTTTAAAAGATCCAGTAGCATGTGAGGAAAGCGCAGACTCGATGTCGTTAATCCCCTCCCCTTATTTAAGGGAATGAAAGGAACAATTTCTAAATTAACTGTCTCTGGACGAGTGACTCCCTGCATATGAAGCGCTAGTGAAATTCCATCGACAAACACGACTTCTTCTGATGTTTGGGCGCGTGCACTCTCTATCATTTCAGGTGTGGGTTCTATCTGGCAGACATGCTTGTCGGCAAATGATTTAGGTACAACAGCCACTTGCCGAGAGTTTGTTAAATATATCTCTCTTAGATGAGGATCATCACAATCCTCAAAGACGACCCCATGCTCCACAGAAAAAGTGATGCGCGCATGAGCAGGTTTTTGAAACTCTTGCCCTAGGAGAAAAACATGATCTTTAGCAAGAGATTTTGTCCAATCAACAACTTGCTCGTTGATTTCTGGAGAAACCGTACTGTTCACAATTTGAACTTTTTCTGGTTCGCTTGCGAGCCCCATTTCACCAGCAACAATACTCAAACGAATTGTTGGAAATGCGATTGCAGCCATAATCTAACCTTTCCTACCTCTCCCTAAATATTAGCGGTAAATTTTAGGCCCATCATTATTAATAAAGCAATCTCTAAATCTTCCGCTTAGAAGTAAATTAAAAATTTTAATCGATTGTTTATTTGCTGTTTTTGTGATATAATATCCTTCTAAAAACAAACGGTCGAAGTTTAAATGCAAGAAGCACAAAAGGTTAATCCTCTAGTTGTTCTGCTTCAAAAAATCTTTTCACAGCTTTGGAACGCCGGGCTGTTTGAAAATGTCGATGCCCTGAGAAATCAGGGTCTCTCAAAGATTGCCCAGAAGCGAAGCAGCAAGGTCCAGCAGGAGCTCCAAGGACTGCGCTCAAAGCTGCTTGCCAATGGAGCGCACCGCCACCTGCAGTTCAAGGCTTCAGATGAGGTCCTTCTTGACGGCATGCTACTAAATGCCGGAAGAGAAAAGGTTATCCTGTTTGTCCCAGGTATTGGCTCCTTTTACGAAAAAATTGGTGAAGACGAGAGTGTCATCTCCCGTTTTTACGCCTTTTTTACAACGTACTTTCCAGATCATTCAGTTTTCGTTTTTAACAGCCGTGGAATTGGGCAAAGTGGCGGAACGTTTGATCTTAATAAGCTTTACCTCGACACCGTCAGTGCTTACCGGTATTTAATGAAAGACATGAGGTATGATTTAGATTCGATCCTTCTTTACACGCATTCTTTGGGAGGCTTGCATGCCACACAAGGCGCAGGCATCATCCAAAAGCAGTTTCCTGATGTCAAGATGTCGGTTATCAACGACCGTTCTCTCGGAGAAGTTGCGACTTTTACAAAAGCATTTTTAAAAGAATCCACTTTTGGAGACCTAGCCGCCAATCTTGTCGACAAGCTCGGACTCAACCTTTCAGCTAAAACTGCATGGGAAAGTCTCACTGGCCAAAAAGTTGTCATCGTGTCCAAGCACGATAAAACGATTCCTTACGAAAAAGCTGCCTTCTGCCATCTTGTGAAGTGTGGCAAAGTGATTCACCTGGAAGGCCCAAAAGAGCAACTCGACCATCATACTCGCGCCTTCACTTCAGAAGAAGCCGTGCTTATTGTACGTGCCCTTCAACAAAAATAAAAAAACTTGTCTTATTCAAGTTTTCAGGTTTTGAAGTTGAACCTGAAACAGAATACAAACGTCAGAAGTCTGAAAATGAAAGCTCCGAATCCAAAAGAACACCCTGTCAGGGTGGTAGCTTTACCCTCAGTACAACTCCATCTGGTGAGAGCTGCATTACTTTTTTTCCTTATGGGTATTCATCTGGACCTGAAGAAGATGAATGATACTTGCAAAAGTTTGTCATAATACCCGGCCATAGCCCTTCATTTTGGAACTCCCAAGTTAAAAAAATCAGTCAGGTCTAATAGCAGACCATTCTTTCTTGATCCAAAAAAAAGTTTCGCATAGGTTTAGGAAAAAAGGACCTACTTTCATGAACGTATCTTCTCATCCATTTGAAGAACCTGGCCAAACTTCGCGCACTCTTGATCCCTGTGTCCTCGTCATTTTTGGAGCGACGGGGGATCTCACAGCAAAGAAGTTGATGCCAGCGATTTATAATCTTAAACGTGAAGGACAACTTCCGACTAATTTTGTCTGCTGCGGTTTTGCTAGACGAGACAAATCACATGAAGTGTTCCGCGAAGAAATGAAGAAAGCGGTGAACACGCACTCACGTGTGAAGCCCATCGACGAAAACATTTGGAACAATTTCCAAAACCAGCTCTTCTATCACAAGTCAGGATTTGACGAGGATGAAGGGTATGACCGTTTTGCAAAGTACCTCAAAGAACTCGACAATCAATTCGGAACAAAAGGAAACCGGATTTACTACCTGTCAACGCAGCCGAGCTACTTCACAACGATTATTGAAAAACTCAAGCAACATAAGCTTCTTTATGATCATGAGGATCCAAGTGGTAAATGGTCACGTGTGATTATTGAAAAGCCATTTGGACACGACTACAACTCAGCACTTGCTTTGCAAAAAGAGCTGACGCAACACCTCTCTGAACCGCAACTTTACCGGATTGACCACTACCTTGGAAAAGAGACTGTTCAAAACCTCCTCGTTTTCCGCTTTGCCAACTCGATTTTCGAAAATCTATGGAATCACCGTTACATTGATCGTGTCCAGTTTACCGTCGCTGAAGATATCGGCATCGGAACACGTGGGAACTTTTACGAAGAACAAGGGCTGGTGCGCGACATCATGCAAAATCACATGATGCAGCTTCTTTCTCTTATTGCCATGGAGCCTCCAGTCAATCTTTCGCCAGGAGCTGTCCATGACGAAAAAGTCAAAGTCCTCGAGGCTGTTCGCCCCTACAAAGGAGAAGACTTTGATAAGTGTGCGATTCGTGGGCAATACGCTAAAGGCTATGTCGGCGGAGAAGAAGCCAAAGGTTACCGAGAAGAAGACAATGTGGCCAAAGACTCTAATGTGGAAACTTATGCCGCTGTCAAACTCTATATTGACAACTGGCGCTGGGACGGAGTTCCTTTTTATCTGCGAGGAGCAAAACGGCTTCCAAAACGGGCAACCGAAATCGCCATCACCTTCAAAACACCTCCAGGCGTCCTCTTTAAGGAAAACGGAGAGCAGCATGAATCGAACGTTTTAGCCATCCGGATTCAGCCAAATGAAGGGATTGCATTAAAAATTAATTGTAAAGTCCCTGGACCGAGCAGCCCAATCCAGCCGGTTAAAATGGACTTTCGCTATGGGGCCTTTTTTGGACTCACGCCACCCGATGCGTACGAACGACTCATTTGTGACTGTATTGCTGGGGATAGCACCCTCTTTGCACGGCAAGATGAAGTGTTTCATTCATGGAAATTTTTTACACCCATCCTCGAACACTGGGCCAATACCAAGCCCAAAGATTTCCCCAATTATCCCTGTGGAAGCTGGGGGCCGCAGTCAGCAGAAGAAATGATTGCAAGAGATGGGCGTAAATGGCGGCTGATTTAATTTCTCATTGATGGTATAACTGGCGATTATGGTTGAAACAATCCACCCCACACAGATCGAATTAGAACTGGACCGCATTTGGGAGTCCTACCAAGGCACCAATAAAATGCGCGCGTGCCTCTTCAATCTCATCATTTATTCAAAAAAATGTCAGCGCGTCGAGTATCTCAATCAAGTCGCTCAAAATGTGATCGAAAAATTCCCTTCTCGCATCATTTTTATCACTTACGACGATACCTGTTCCAGCCAAGACTTGCGAACAGCTGTTTCTGTTCTCACTGCCGATGAAGGCGAAAATGAAATAGCCTGCGACATGATCGAAATTGACGTCTGCAGTAAAGATCACCCACGTGTTCCTTTTGTAGTCCTTCCCCACATTTTACCCGACCTCCCTGTTTACCTCGTGCATGCAGATGATCCCACACAAGATAACCCCATTGCCGCCAAGCTGGAACGCTTTGCCAGCCGTATCATTTTTGATTCTGAAGCAGCAACCAATCTTCCTGCCTTTGCAAGAGCGGTTCTCACTCACCATGACCGTACAACAGCCGACATTGCCGATCTCAATTGGGCGCGCACAGAAGGATGGCGCCAACTGTTTGCCAACATTTTCAAATCACAAGATGAACTGCATCATTTCAAACATGCAACAGACATCCACATTCATTTCAATTCTCTTGAATCGGTTGCCCTTTGTCATACCAATGTGCAAGCCATCTACCTGCAAACCTGGTTTGCAGCACAACTCGGATGGAAACTGACAAGCATTGCAAAAGAAAAAGAGCTCTTAACCTTCACTTACGATACGGATCACCTTCCTGTGCGAATCTTTCTTCACCCCTCAAAAATGCAAGAAGTGCTTCCAGGACGGATCCTTTCCGTTGAAATTCAAACAGACCGAGAAATCCAATACTCCTTAAGACGCAATCCCAATTGCCCATCACACGTCCTCATAGAAAAATCAAGCCCTGATCTTTGCTCTCTCCCTATCCACTTTGTCTTCGATCACGATATCAGAGGTCAATCGCTCGTCCGTGAGATTTGTCACAAAGGAACCAGCCAGCACTACACCAACATGATCAAATTGCTTTCAGAAATCAAAAGTGAGAGTCTCTGCGAATGAGTAACATGCATTTTTTTTCGTGGGATGATCGGCGGGACATTGCCCATCCTGGCAACAATGAAGAAACTCTCGCCTTTAGTATCGAACACTTTATCAATTGCGCCAAAGAAGCGATCAAAATGCACGGCCACTTTGCCGTCGCCCTCTCAGGTGGATCCACTCCTAAAGCTATCTTTAACGCCCTCTCTCAAGCTCCCTACTCTTCCGCCATCGACTGGACCAAAGCCTACATTTTTTGGAGTGATGAAAGAAGCGTAGCTCCAACAGACCAAGGCAGTAACTTTCGCATGGCTATTGAAGCGGGATTCAAAAACCTCCCCATTCCAGCCGAGCATTTTTTCCGAATGGAAGCCGAAGACAATATTGAAGAAAACGCCCTCAATTACGAAATGAAAATCAAGCAAGTCTTAGGCACACGTCCCTTTGACCTCATCATGCTTGGTATGGGCGAAGATGGCCACACAGCCTCTCTCTTCCCTGGAACAAAAGCCCTTGAAGAAAAGAACCGCTTAGTTGTTGCCAACCATATCCTCCAAAAAGACACCTGGCGCATGACCATGACCTATCCCCTCATTAACAAAGCCAAAAATATCGTGATCTACGTCTTGGGAAAAAGCAAAAAAGAAATGGTCCACCAAGTTTTTCTTAAAGACCATGAGCCTCCCTTTCCCGTTTCCCTCATTGGGACTCCCTCCAACAAAGCCCTGTGGATTCTCGATTCCGACGCCTGCGGCGATTTGCACAAAAAGCATAAATAAACTTGCTTCTCTTCTTTCCTTGAGTCTTTACATTTTAAATATGAAGTTGCAGTATAGCCCAAAAAATTTGGAGGCTTAAATGATGACTATTCGTTTTTTTATGCTATTCGCAACTCTTTCTTTCCTAAGCTGCGCCTATTCTGAAACTCAACAAGAACTAGAAACTCGTCTGTTTCTCCAGCAAAAATACAAAGTAGCTGGCTGGTGTTTAGCTCCCTATAACGGCAAATATGTGAACGCCGAAATCTTAGAGATGAATGAGGATTCGTTTGAAGTTCGGATCATTGACACCTCTGTTTCCATTCGGAAATGGCCAACTATTTCTGTTCCCATACAATTTATTAAATCACTGAAACACCAAACGCACACATCGCTAGAGAGTCTCACTAAATTTTTAAAAGAATTTGGCATCCTAAAGACTCCAAAAATCGAACATGCGTATCAATCAATCGACAGGCAATGGTTTTGCTCTCAAAACTCTTATGATGATGCTGCTATCGACATCGGTTGTAATATGGTGATTTCATCTCCCCACATGCATATTTTTTACCTAGAGTTTTTAAAAAACCGATTGCCTCATGCAAAGTCCATTCTAGACTTAGGAAGTGGATCGGGACATTTAACAGCCCTACTTGCCCACTTAGCACCTAATGCAAATGTCATTGGAGTCGATTATTTCGACGAGCTTGTTAAGAAATCAAAAAACACATGCCATAAGTACCTTCCTAGGAAAGTCACTGATAGGATCAAGTTTTTGTCACTAGACGGAATCAAGGGTTACAAAAACGCAGCCCCCTACGACATTATTTGTGTAGGGTTCATGTATGATGAAATTCCATTCTCCTTAATCGATCAATTGAATGACGGTGGAATCCTACTCGTCCCAATCAAAACGCGTGAGTGCCCCTACTCTAAAAAGTTTGAAGGTGGCAGACTCTTTGTCATTCAAAAAAATAAAAATGGATTGGTAAAGATCAATGAAGGGTTTTCCTGTTCCTTTGTCTCTGCCATTCAAGATCAGGGTAAAAAAAAGTAGCCTTTTCGATAGAGCGTGCTCAACCTCACGGCCACGAGGTTGAGCACAAAGACAACTCTTTGTCAGAAGACTAAGCCTGGGAATACTTTGTAAAAAAAGTTTGATATCCAACATGTCGTGCCAAAAAGCTGACCAGATGTTATGATTGATGGGTATGAAAATTCTTGGAATTGAAACCTCATGTGATGAAACAGCTGTTGCTGTCGTCGAAGATGGAAAACACATCTTATTTCACCTGATTGCCTCTCAAGCTGAGGTTCATGAGCGGTATGGAGGCGTTTTCCCCGAAATGGCTTCCCGGCAACATATCGACCGCATCCTTCCACTCGTTGAAAAAGCGATTGAAGAAGTCGGCCCTGTCGATGCGATTGCGGTCGCAAATGGCCCGGGTCTCATGGGATCTCTATTGATGGGAACGACAGCTGCTCAGACATTGGCCTACAGCTGGGGTCTCCCATTGATTGGAGTCAATCACGTCGATGCCCACCTTTACGCAGCCATGATGGGTGAAGGTGCTGAGATGTTATTTCCCGCACTGGGAGTGGTCGTTTCTGGCGGTCACACCTTTTTGGCAAAAATCTCCTCAGTCGGAAGTTATTCTGTTCTTGGGACAACAGTTGACGATGCTGTTGGAGAAGCCTTTGATAAAGTTGCGACTCTTTTAGGCCTGCCTTATCCTGGTGGTCCCCACATAGAAAAGCTCGCCCAAGCAGGAGATCCCACCAGATATCCGTTTAAAGCCGGCGTTGTCAAAGGGCGTCCCCTCGATTTCTCCTTTAGTGGTCTCAAAACAAATGTTCTCTATACAATCAAAGGAAAAAATGGACAGCGCACTTCTCCCGATGCCGTCTCGGAAGAAGAAAAAAAACACATCGCCGCTTCTTTTCAACAAACTGCTTTAAAAGACATTGTAGAAAAAAGTTTGAAGGCCGCTCAAACCTTTCCTTGCCAAGCGATTTACCTTGGGGGAGGTGTTACAAATAGCCAGGCCCTCAAAGACTTATTTCAGGCAAAAAATCTAGAGATTCCCCTCTTTTGGCCCCCTCGAGATCTCTCGCTCGACAATGCCGCCATGATCGCTGGATTGGCCTATCAGCTCTATCAACAAGGAGCCATCGCAAGCCCCCTCGACATAAAAGTCTTTCCCAAAATAGATTTTAAATCTGCCCTCTGTTAGAATTGTCGAAAAAATCAAGGAACTGACAATGGCTAAGAAAGGCGCACGCGAAAAAATTCGTTTAAAAAGTACCGAAAGCTCTGAAGTTTACTGGACTTTCAAAAACAAACGCAATACACCAGACCGTATTGAACTCAAGAAGTACGACAAGAAATTGCGCAAGCACGTGACTTTTAAAGAAGCAAAGTAAACGCTTCTTAAGGAAGTCTGATGCATGCTCTTTGAGTTTTCAATTGCTAAGAAGTATCTCGTCCCCAAAAAGAAACAGCTTTCACTGTCGCTGATAGCCCTCATGTCTGTTGGGGTCATTTCTCTTGTCGTTTGGCTCATTCTTGTTTTTCTTTCAGTGACAGATGGCATTGAAAAAAACTGGCTCAAGAAGCTCACCTCTTTCAATGCTCCGATTCAAATCACTCCAACAGATGCTTACTATCAATCGTACTACTACCAAGTTGACAGCATTAGTGGAGAATCTGATTTCAACTACAAGAGCATCGGAGAAAAAGCCGCTGCTACATTAACCGACCCTTACAACCCAGAAGAAGACCTCGCCCTTCCCCCTTATTGGCCTGACCGAGAAGTGAATGCTGACGGGACGACAATGGACTTTGTCAAACTCGCATTTGGCTCAATTGAAAGACAAAACACCCCTCTCATCGCTCAAGATTATGAAGTAAGTGGAGCTCTTTTGAAGCTGCGTATGCTCCGCGCTCAAGGCCCCTCTTTCGCACCTCAAGAAAATAGCACCCAAAGCTATTTGACTCAGGCTTCGTATATCAACTCCTTTTCAGATAAAAGTCCCCATCTTCACAGCTTGATCGATCCGCCTCGTATCGAAGACCTCAATCACCTATTCTACCTTGCGGAGCTCTCGCCTGACAGTGCGACCGCAGATAAGCCCGACCGCGTGAGCAAAGGAACCGCTAGTGATCTACATACAAGTCTTCAGTCTCTCCTAGAAAACATCATCATTAAGCGCATGAGAAGTTCGGGACAGAAAGCATCCTACCTTGCTCCCATTCTCCCTGAAAATCAATCTTTCGATGTGATCGCTTATAAAAAACAAGGACGCATTTCCTATCTCGTCTTTAGCGACCAGGAGAGAAAAAAGAGTCCTTACTTTGAGAAAGGAACTTTAAAAAGGCAAAACGACAAACTCATCTTCTCCTCAGCTGAAGGAAAAATTGAACTAGGCTTTGCAACACCTCTATTCCTCGAAGAGACTCTCTCGATGGAAGCTAAATTAGCCCCTTACGTCTTGTCGCAAGTGAGAACTTTGCAAAACCTCAAACTTGATGTTCGTTTTACTTTGCAAGGACACACTGTTACAGGAACCATCCCCTGGGAAAGCCTCGAAATTGAAGATGCCATCGCCAAAACGTCATTTGACACTCCCCCGCATCACCCTCCACCGTGGACCTATCAAGTTGGAGGTCTTTCTGTTCTTCCCCAAAAAGGACAGGGAACAGCTGCAGTTTTACTCCCAAAAAACTTTCAAACCAACGGGGTAAAGATTGGAGACACAGGTTACTTTTCCTACAACGCTGCATCAACGAGTACCATTCAAGAACAACGTCTCCCAGTGTACATCGCAGGTTTCTACGACCCAGGAGTTATGGCAATTGGCGCACGTATGATTCTAACAGAGCCCGATGTCGTCCACACGATCAACACTTCTTCTCAAACCTATTCTTTTGATCAAAACATGATGAATGGCATCCAAGTTTGGTTTTCGGATTTAAGCAAAACAGCTGAGATTCAAAAAGAACTGACGGACGCTTTCAATCGCGCTGGAATCCTCCCCTATTGGAAAATCACTGCTTATTACGACTACGACTTCGCCAAAGATCTTCTGCTGCAATTCCAAAGCGATAAATACCTCTTCACGCTGATTGGAATCATCGTCCTCATTGTCGCATGCAGTAACATCATTTCACTTCTCGTCATCCTTGTGAATGATAAGAAAAAGGAAATTGCTATCTTAAGCGCCATGGGCGCTTCAAAGAAAAGTATTGCCTGGATCTTCACTCTTTGTGGCGGAATCATGGGCTGTTTAAGCACCCTCATCGGAACAACTGCGGCCCTTCTGACAATCCATAACATCGATGCCGTCGTTCATTTTCTCAGCTTTTTACAGGGGCACGATGCATTTAACGCCGTCTTTTATGGAAAGTCGTTGCCAAGCGAGCTCAGTGAAAGAGCTCTCATGTTTATCCTCATCGCCACACCGATCATCTCTCTCTTAGCTGGCCTTGTACCCGCTCTCAAGGCAAGCAAAGTCCATCCATCGAAAATTTTGAGGTCTGAATGATTCTAAAGGCAAACAAACTCTCAAAATCCTACAAAGAACCGAAAAAGGTTGAGATTCTGCGAGAAATCACTCTTTCTGTTGAAGAAGGAGAAAGCGTAGCCATCATGGGTCCTTCTGGAGTCGGGAAAAGCACACTCCTTCACATCTTAGGAACGCTTGAAGAGCCCTCTAGTGGCTCTTTAGAAATTTTGGGAGGCGACGCGCTTGCGAGGGATCGCTCAGCCATCCGTAACCAGCACATCGGCTTTGTTTTTCAAAATTTCAACCTCCTCGAAGAGTATCCGGTTCTTGAAAATGTTCTCATGCCAGCCAAAGTCGGGCGGAAGCCAATAGGACGTGGCAGTGACGCATTCACACATGCAGAAGCGCTTCTTGAGCGGGTCGGTCTGACTTCACATAAGCACCAACTTGCGAAGCACCTCTCAGGAGGGGAAAAGCAACGAGTTGCTATTGCCCGCGCCTTTTGTAACAACCCCGATTTGATCTTAGCAGATGAGCCCTCTGGAAACCTCGATGAAGGCAATTCTAAGTTGATTCACGAGCTCCTGATCCACTCGACTCGGGATTTTAAAAAATCCCTCATCGTCGTCACCCACAATGCGGCGCTTGCCGACCTCTGTGACCGAAAGTACCTCCTTACAGATGGCTCCTTGACTTCGATCTAAAAGAGAGGTACCCTTATTAGCATGGAAATTCTAGTTATTGGCGTTGGATACGTCGGTCTTGTGACAGGAACTTGCTTTGCAGAAATGGGACATCAGGTCACCTGTCTGGATATCGATGCGAAAAAAATCAGCGGACTCAAGAAAAACGTCATTCCTTTCTACGAACCCGGGCTTGAGGAACTTGTCCGTCGTAACCAAGATGCCAAGCGCCTCTCTTTTATCACCGATTATGCCGAAGGACTCAAAAAAGCTGATGTTTGCTTCATTGCCGTCGGAACACCGCCGAATCAAGATGGCTCTGCAAACCTCTCTTTCATCGAAGCTGTTGCAGAATCTATTGGAAAGCACCTCGAGCATTATCTTGTTGTCGTGAACAAATCAACTGTGCCCGTCGGAAGCGCTAGACATATTCAAAAGATCATTCAGCAAAAGCTCGATGAACGAGAAGTGAACATTCCCTTTGATATCGCGTCTAATCCCGAATTTCTCAAAGAAGGATCAGCCATCAGCGACTCGATGAAGCCCGACCGAATCATCATCGGCTCCGATAGTGAAAAAGCCACCACCCTGCTTCGAGAACTTTATTCTTCTTTCACGTTGAACCATGACCGTATTCACATCATGGACCTCCCTTCTGCGGAAATGACAAAGTACGCTTCCAATGCAATGCTCGCGACACGCATTTCCTTTATGAATGAGCTCGCAGGCCTTTGCGAAATGTTGGGAGCAAATATCAACGATGTCCGCCATGGAATGAGTGGAGACTCGCGCATTGGTTACCACTTCCTCTATGCAGGTGCCGGCTATGGAGGGTCCTGCTTTCCCAAAGATATCCGTGCCCTCATCGCCATGGCCAATCAAAACGGCCTTGACGCACCCATTTTAGAAGCCGTCCATGATATCAACGAAAGGCAAAAGAAAGTCCTCAGTCAAAAGATCTCTGACCACTTTGCAAAAAAAGGTGGCGTGAAAGGAAAAACGATTGCCATTTGGGGGCTTTCCTTTAAACCCAATACTGACGACATCCGTGAAGCTCCTGCACTGAAACTCATTGATTCTCTACTGCGAAAAGGGGCTATTTTACGCTTGTTCGATCCTTTGGCTCTTCCAAAAGTCAAAGAATTACTCAAACATAAAAAGAACGTTCACTTTTGCCTGAGCGAGTACCACGCTGCGCAGCAGGCAGATGCCATTACTCTTGTCACCGAGTGGAAGCAATTTAGGTTTGTCAATTTAAAAACAGTTTTGTCTAAAATGAAGGGCAATGCTTTTTTTGATGGCCGCAATCAGTACAAAGCAAGAGAAATGGCTATCAAAGGATTCCGCTACTATGGAATTGGAATCCCCAAACTTTCCACAGATCTCTTAGCTGAACTCAAAACAAGGGGCAATAAAAAGGTAAGTCGCTATGAAGACCCAAGATTTGATTACTCCTCATCAGGATTTGATTGAGCAAAGACTCCAAGCCATCATTCCTGCTATTAATTCTCCACACTCACTTCTCTACGAGGCTGCGCGCTACTCCCTTCTACTCCCAGCCAAACGAATCCGTCCTCTCCTTCTCCTTGCCGTTTTAGAAGACTTTGACTGTCCACTTGAATGGGGAATCGACCCTGCGTGCGCTCTTGAAATGGTGCACACTTACTCTCTCATCCACGACGATCTTCCCTGCATGGATAATGATGAACTGCGGCGCGGCAAGCCCACTCTTCACAAAGTTTATGGTGAAGCTGAAGCTGTTCTTGCCGGAGATTTTCTATTAACTTACGCTTTTGACGTTTTGTCACAAGCTCCCCACCTCTCATCCGAGACTAAACTCCGCATGATTCAACTTCTTTCCCATCGAGCAGGCGGAGAAGGAATGATCGGTGGACAGGTGATCGATATTTTGCACGAAGGCAAATCCATCGATCTCGATACACTCCAGCTCATGTTTGCCAAAAAAACAGCAGCGCTGCTTGCTACAGCACTTGAGTTTGGGGGGCTTATTGCAGGCCTAAATTCTGAGGACCAAACTCACCTTCAAAAAGCTGGCTTTGCCCTAGGTGTAGGCTTCCAATATATCGACGATTTGCTCGATGTCACTGGAGACGAAAATGAACTGGGAAAACCCGTTGGGTCTGACCAAAGCAATCAAAAGGCCTCTGCCCTCACTCTCTATACTGAAGAGGAAGTCCAAGAAAAAGCCAATGCCTGTTTCAGCGAAGCCCTGGCTGAGCTGGACCTCCTTTCAAAGCCAGTTCCTCAGCTCTTAGAGCTTTTCAAAAAATGTTTTTACAGATCTAAGTAAATCCATTGAAAATTACGCTAGCTATAAAAGGACTCAAGTCTGATTTCTGATAAGAGCCACAACTTACATGCAGCACTGGCTTAGCAACACCCCTTCAATGCCCCCAGTTTCTTAAAGATTTTCAAAAATAATTTTACAAAATCAAATAAACTTTATTTTAAAACCTGACCTCTTTCCAAAAATTTAAATATAAATAATTTAACTTCAGTTAATTGATATATGGTTAGTTATATTTAATTTATTATTATAATTAACTATGTTATAATATTTTATATAATTAATAAAAAAACAGAAGTACGGGAAGATAATGTCAGTTAAAACAGGACTGCCATCATTGGCGAGTCTGGCTGCTCAAACAGTTCTGGAACAGCCAGAAAAATGCATCCAAAGTTATAGAAAAAGCTCCTACGACAAATTCTCTGTCACTGTTGGTCAGATGACAGATTTTGATCTGCAAAGGTTAAAAAAAGATCTCGCAGGGCTTAAACTCCCAGAATCCGTTCTGGTTTACACAACAGGAAGTGATGCCAAGCTAGAAAAATCAAACCGCATCGAATCTCCGGTTGAAATCGTCATTCTTTGTAGCGAAGAAGATAGACAATTAGTCGAAAAAAGAGTCAACACCTTTGTCGAATCGTACTTTATCCCAATGGATGAGGATCTCGAATGGAAACCCCCTTCAGAAGATTTAAGTTATTGCAATTGCACCAAAGCGGTCATTCCATCTCGATTCATGCATAAAACAGCTCTTGTTGGAGAGCAAAAGACTCTCGATAGAATGAATGAGAAGTTTGTAAGCGAAGTTGGAGGAATGTCTGGAAGCACTCGCGGAAAGTTTCGTAAAGCTTTTGTCCAGCGTCATACCAAACAATTAAATGATGTGATTTCAGGAAAAGAGAGTGTAGATGTCAACCTAGTAAAAGGAGTCATCTCTTACTCAGGAAAGGGACGAAAGGCAACCAAATACTCTTTGTTAAGACCGATCCAGTACACCTTAGATTTGGTCGTTATCGACCGCATCCGCAATGACAAGAAAGTGTCAACTGAAGATTACGCGCAATTGATTACAGAGATGCCCAGCACTGTACCTGAACAGATTCAATACCTGTTCGATAAAGGGTATTTACCCAAATTATCAAAGCAAGATGTGACTGACTTGCAAGCAGCCTACAAGTTAGGTCTTTTTTACTTTCAGGTCGGGCAACACCTATTTTCAGTTAGCCCAGACAAAGTACCTATCAGTTTCTCCATCCCTGATAAGGAGGAGCTCGCGAAAGCCTACATGGATACTGATCGCATCTTAGCCAAAATGTAAAAGCGACGCCTGACCTGAGAACCAGGCGTCACAAGTTAACTCAGGGGGCGGAAGTGGGAAAACATAGATGGCCATACAGACCAAGGTTCCATCATTAGCAAGTTTGGCAGCAGAAGCATTTCTTGCTCAACCCGAGCTCGCATTACAAAGCTATCGGGACTCCAAGTATGATACCTATACAGACACTGTCAAACATATCACCGAATTTGACGTTGATAGAATGCAACACGATTTAGAAAGACTAAAACTACCCGAGAATATTTTCATTTACACAAGCGGAAGCGATGGAAAGCTAGAAAAAGCAAACCGGAGCGAATCCCCTGTGGAGCTTCTCGTCGTCTGCGATACAGAAGCACAATCTGAAATCGCTCAGCAAATTGATGAGTTTGTGCATCAAAAGGCAATCACAATTGATCACAGGATTGAGTGGAAAGACCTCAAAAAAGAAACACTCGTTGAGTGTAACATTACAGGTGCGATCTGTCCTTCTCGCTTTATGCATAATCTTCCACTTCACGGCACAGAAAAGCAACGCGAGGAGCTGACTTTGCAGTTTGTCCAAGAAGTTCAATCCATGTCAGGTTCAAACCGTCGTAAGTTCAGAGATAAATTCGTGAAATTACACACGAAGCAAATGAATGATGTGATTAGTGGAAAGGATACGAGAGATGTTAACTTAACAACTGGGGAACTTTCCTATTCTGGCATGGGTAGAAAAGCGACAAAGTATCCTTTACTTCGTCCCATCCAATATACATTAGATTTAGTTCTCATCGATGCCATCCGGTCAAAAAAAGCCACTCCAGAAGAATATGCTGCATTGCTTCTCAAAATGCCTCGCACAGTTCCTGATCAAATCGATTACATGTTTGTCAAAGGGCTTCTTCCAAAGCTAAAACCCCAAGACGTTACCGATCTCAAGGCAGCTTACAAATTAGGGCTCTTTTATTTTCAAACTGCGCAGCATGTCATCTCAACTGATGAAGAATCAAGACCCATTACCTTTGTCATTCCAGATAAAGCGGAACTGAAGAAAGCATTTGAAGATACCCAGGCTATTTTGGGCAAAATGTAATTCAAAAAAGATTTTACACAGTTGTGTAAAATCTTTTTTTTAGATGTGAGATACTCTTATTTCATGCTAGAATATCTTGTATGAGCACTATATCAGAAAAAAGATTGTATGACTCTGGTGAAGCTTTCTTACGTTTCAAGGAAGAGTTGGGACGTTACGAGTCTTCGCCAAACGTCTCTCTTTATCCTAAAGCACCATTTGTAGCCTGTGTTGACAAAGGAATTTTTGAATCGACAAGCACACGAGAGAAACTTGAAAAAATCATCAAAGCCTACTTTCCTAACGCAGAGTTCATCATATGGGTTGATACCAGTAAACATAACCCTCCACATCAAACCCATCTAATCAACTCTGATCGTTCCTGCAACGATTGTTTCCGTGGGATCGTGGAAGCCATTCAAGAGGATGGCTTTGAGCTCCAAGAGGTTGATTTGAGTGTCACGCAAAACACGATTGAAGGTATAGAAAAAACACCAGTAGACCTCAGTTCTGGCACCATTCATTACTTTCCTTCTCTACAAGCAACAAAAGAAAGCCTCCTCGTCCCCATTCAGAAAACTCTCTTGCTCTGTATTCAGCGTGACATCAAAAGTAGACACCACTGGCCCAAGGAATATGTTTGGTTTCTAAAACAAATGCCAACAACTGTTCCAGATCTTATTGATTTCCTATACAGTGAACGGACTCTTCCTGACCTTACGGAGAAAGAAGCCCATACTTTGAAAAGCGCATACGAGCTTGGTCAAGATTATCTAACTTTAGTGAGTAATCACTACGCCTCGTCAAGAAAGCCTGTTGAAATGAAGCTCAATCCAGACATGGCCGAAGAACTAAGAGTTGCCTACAAAGAAGTTCATGAAATTCTGCTCAAGCTTTGCTCACCTCCTAAAGATTCAACCCTTACGGATTCAGAAGATCTGTCAGATGGTAGTTCGCATAAGGTTGTTCGCTAGCAGGCGTTCCATCCATTCCTGCATGAGATACCCATAAATCTAACGTTGACGGCCGGAAAATCGCATTATGCAAGTTGGTTTCGTTTGTTGCTGGAGCCTTGATGATGTCCTGCAGGTGCTCTGCATCAATTTTTCCATACAGATCTCGGATCCGCTCTGCCACTACAGGGTATCTTTCAGGATACCCAAACCCACGTAGCACAATGCAGTGCTCTGGTTGATGATTGAAAAGGGCAATCAAATTGCCTTCATCATCATGCACTCGAAATTGAAACTCTGACTGAGACGGCGCAAATGACGGCATGAAAAACTTATCATCAACTCCTTTTTCCCCATAGTTTTTTGGCAATCCATGAGGCGCCATGAGCGCATATGAAGATCCTGGTTCAATGAACTGAATCTGACTTGCCGTGGCATAAACGCCAACGGCTTTTTCCTGATTTCCATCAGAGAGGACATAGTAATATTCGCAAGTCCGTGGAGAGGTTTTTAAAAGCTCTTTGGCCTCTTCTAGGGTTGCACTATTTTCCAAAACTTCTCGTATCAAAAAGGCCATTGGAATTCCATTCCAGTGGCCATACCCGTCGCCCCCAATTTCTCCCATAGCAATCTTCTTTTCGTTCATGCCGGTGACGCTTCCAATAAAACCAGCGTAACCCACAGAAACAAAGGCATGCTTGTCTTCGGGTTTCACCACCATGAGAATGGCGCTATGTTGTAGTCCTAGGACCGCCCCATAATCGAGAACACGTACGTGATAAAGAGAGTGATCAAATGTCGCTTCATTTTGAACCGTCAGACCAATGCAATGAAACATTTCGGGAAACAAATTGAGCATTAAAATCTTTTCAAAGGGAACATCCGCCCCATACGCTACCCCTCGCATTTCTTCAAGGTAATGAGAAGGAATGGAAGCGAGCAGAGTTGAAAGATGCGCATGGAAAGCCTTCACCCGTGGGCTTTGATCTAAACCGGGAGCGTCGATAAATCCTTCAACATTTTCCTGGATCTTTTCTTTAAGAAGCGTTCCATGTTGGACTCCTCTTTCGTAGGGTTTTCCTTCAAGTCGAAGGATCGTCCCTTGGACACTTTCTTCAAGCGTCCCGTTCCCTATACGGTAAACGAGCTCATCTGAGTGAAGAGCTGCTGTTGAAAAAAGGACTAAGAGAGCAAAGAGAAACCGTGTCATGAGAAATCCTATTTTTTTTAAGAAAAGCTTAGCAGATGGGGGTGAATTATTGAAACCCTGGATTTTTATTGAAAAATCTGACACAGTGGGACCTACCTCGAATAATAAAATCGATGCGATGAATCACTCCTCGGTATCTGCAGCCCAAAAAAAGATGGCTTCTCCTTTGCTGAAACGATCCTTTGATATCCTTTTTTCCCTACTCGTGATTCTCACCCTTTCGCCTCTTTTTCTGCTGCTTGCCCTGCTCATTAAATTTGATTCCAAAGGACCCATTTTCTACCTGGCCAAAAGACTCGGCAAAGATAGAAAAATCATTACGGTCTATAAGTTTCGAACGATGTACATCGATGCGGACATCCGCCTAAAAAAACTGATCGAAAACCACCCTGAAATGAAAAAAGAGTGGGAAGTTTTCCAAAAGCTAAAAAAAGACCCTCGCTGCACTCCCATTGGAAAATTTCTGCGCCGCGTTTCCCTCGATGAATTACCCCAATTTTTCAATGTTCTTGAAGGATCCTTAAGTGTGGTCGGCCCTCGCCCCCACATGATCGAGGAACTCGATGAAAATCCCAGCGGTCTTTTCCGCAAATATGCCGATACAATCCTCTCAGTGAAACCAGGAATCACCGGAATTTGGCAAACCTCTGGAAGAAACCACCTCTCATATGAAGAGCGCATTGAACTCGATTGCGCCTATGTCGGTAAACAATCCTTCTTTTTCGACCTCTTCCTGATTCTTAAGACGATTCCTTGTGTCCTGTTCTCTAAAGGAGCTTTCTAAATGAAACGTATCCTCGTCACAGGCGGAGCGGGATTCGTTGGCAGCCATGTTTGCAAGGCTTTGGCCCGGGAAGGTTTCTTACCTATCGTTTACGACGATCTTAGCACAGGATTCACATGGGCGGTCAAATGGGGGCCCCTCTTCAAAGGTTCGCTTGAAGATAAAGAGAGGCTGAAACAAGTCCTACAGGAAACAAACCCCATTGGGGTGATGCACTTTGCAGCACGTACCGACGCTAGAAAGTGTCAGCAAGAACCCTTTGCCTATTACCAAACAAATGTGGGGGGAACAGCTAACCTCTTGGAAATGGTTCAATGTTTTGAGATTCCTTATCTGATTTTTTCGAGTACCTGCGCCGTTTATGGAACACCAAAAGAAACCCCCATCGAGGAAAGCCATCCCACAAATCCCATCAATGTCTATGGGGAAACGAAACTCATCGGAGAAAAACTCGTTCAACTTTTGCCTCGTACACAGAGCGCCGTTTTGCGGTACTTCAATGCCGCTGGAGCGGATCCTGATGGAGAACTCGGAGAAAGTCATTTTCCTGCCACCCACCTGATCCCCATTTTGATCGATACAGCATTAAAAAAACGTGATGCTTTTTCCTTTTTTGGAAAGGACCTCCCGACCCAAGATGGCACTCCCATTCGAGATTACATCCATGTTTCAGATTTAGCTGAAGCTCACGTCAAAGCTCTAAAGCACCTTATGAACCACCAAGGAAATCTCACATTGAACCTCGGAACAGGAGAAGGTTTTTCGGTCCAAGAGATTGTCAAAACATTCGAAGCAGCATTTGACTGCCAGCTTCCCCTAAAAGTTGCCCCAAAAGCCCCCGCAGACCCACCTTGTCTCCTTGCAAAAAGTAGAGCTGCTCAAGAAATTTTAAACTGGCAACCAAAACACTCTTCCTTAAAAACCCTGCTTGAAACGACATGGAGTTGGCAAACGCGATGAAAAAACACCCTCTTTGGCCTTTTTTTCTCATCAGCCTCTTTTTTACCTTCTACTCATCAGCTCTCCTCCCTGGATACACCTTCATTCCTTTCGCCCCGTTTCTCACCATCGCCTTTAATCGGTATCCTTTAACGCGAGCCCTTTATCTCGCGGCTGGATGTGGTCTCATCATGGACCTCCTCTCAACACTTGCCCCATTTGGATTTCATGCTTTGGTCTATGTCATTGCTACATTTTGCCTCTACCGCTTCCGTCTGTTCTTCGTTGAAAAGGCTCTTGGTCTAAGCAGCTTTACAATCCTCTTTTCGGTTGTTTCGACACTTCTTGAGCGCCTTTTTCTCAACATCTTTGGGATTGCCATCCCGCTTACCTGGAAAGGAGCAGCAACAGACTTTCTCATAATGCCCCTGTTAGACGGTTTTTATGCTTTTTTATGGTTTTCTTGTCCTCTTATGTTGTATTATTTTCTTCGTCGACAATGGTTTCGCTTTCTTTTTTTCAGAAAAGAAACTAAAAAGAAAAATGAAGAGCCTGTAAAATAGTTTACCCCCATATGGATAAACAGTTAGATCTACCAAACCTTCTACGTTCGCGCCTCACAATGGTCGCAACTCTTGCTGCCATGAAGGCTGGAGAATTGTTAAAAAGAGCCTTTGGTACTCATCCAGAATTCACCACAAAAGAAGGACGTCACAATCTTGTGACGGAATGGGACAATAAAGCAGAAAGCCTCATTATTGATTTCATTAAGACCCATTTTCCTGAGCACAGATTTCTTGCAGAGGAAAGTGGTGAATCTGGCGAAGTTCGTGAAGGGATCCAATGGATTATCGATCCTTTAGATGGAACCGTCAACTTCGTCCATAGCATCCCAATGTTTTCAGTGAGTATCGCTGCAGCAGTCCAAAATGAGATTCTAGCAGGTGCCATTTATAACCCCATGGTTGAAGAGCTGTTTATTGCTGAGAAGAATAATGGCGCTTACCTCAATGGGACACGCCTTAAAGTGACAGAGACTGCAGTTTTGGATAGTGCGATTTGTGCTACAGGCTTCCCTTACAATGTCCATGAAAATCCCCTTTGTTGCATAGACCATTTCAATACCTTTGCAAAAATGGGAATCCCCTTGAGAAGGATTGGCTCAGCAGCTCTTGATCTAGCCTATGTTGCAGCTGGCAGATACGATGGATTTTGGGAAGTTTCGCTTCGCCCCTGGGATTATGCTGCAGGCAAACTCATCGTAGAAGAGGCTGGTGGAACTTTCACTAACTTTGCAGGTGAACCCTATAAAACATTCGAAGAAGGCCCCATTGTCGCAAGTAACGGAATTTTGCATGATCAAATTCTGAAAAACATCAAAGCGACACTGGAGAAATCAAACAAAGAATGAAACTCATCGATGGCAAACGCATCGCTCAAGAAATTCGCTCTGAGCTAAAACAAGAAATCGACCTCTTAGAAGGGAGAAAGCCCGGGCTGGCTTTCATTTTGGTGGGTGAAGATCCCGCCTCTCAAGCTTATGTCCGCATGAAAAAGAAAGGATGTTTAGAAACTGGCATCTACTCTGAAATCTTAGAACTCCCCGAAGCTGTATCTGAAGAAGTTCTGTTGTCTCATATTGAAGCGCTCAATGAAGATGACAAGATCGATGGTATTCTTGTACAACAACCTCTCCCCTCTCATATATCAGAGTCAAAAGTCGTTCAAGCAGTCGCTCCCGAAAAAGATGTCGACGGATTTCACCCCATGAACATAGGAAAACTTCTTCTTGGTGAAGAAGGTGGGTTTGCCGCTTGTACGCCTCTGGGTGTCATGCAACTCTTTAAGCGGAGTCAGATCGACCCGACTGGTAAACATGTTGTGATCGTAGGAAGAAGTAACATTGTGGGGAAGCCCCTAGCAGCCCTCCTTGTTCAAAAGAAGCCCTACGCCAACGCAACAGTCACCATTGCCCATAGCCGTACAAAAAATCTGACTGAAGTTTGCCGCTCAGCAGACATCTTAGTTGCCGCCATTGGGAAAGCTCACTTCATTCAAAGCGAGATGGTCAAACCTGGAGCTGTGGTGATCGATGTGGGAATCAACCGCGTCGATAAAAAGCTCGTAGGTGATGTCGATTTTGAAGCTGTCAAAGAGCAATGCTCTGCCATCACACCTGTTCCTGGTGGAGTGGGACCGATGACGATTGCCATGTTACTTTCAAACACCCTCTTAAGTTACAAACTGCGATGCACATAATTCTCCTTTTCCTTCTCCTCTTCTTGTCTGGCTGCAAAGGGAAAACCACAACCCATTTCCACGGTAATGCTCATACGCACAACTATCACATCCATATCGGTCATGCTCTCAGCCAACCTGAAAAAGAAGACGTCATCCGTATCTTGGACGATGTTTTTGAAACCATCGATCTCTATTACAACCATTGGAACCCCCATTCAGAGCTGTCGCAAATCAATCACCTCTATGTTGGAGAGTCCTATGTCATCTCTCCCCAATTGCTCGACTTGATCCAAGAAGCTAAGAGCATCACAACTCTCACTAATGGACATTTTGATCCTACCTATGGCTCCTTAACAAGCGTTTGGAAAGAGGCTCTGAAAAACCAAACGCGCCCTTCTTCCCTTGCCTATCTCCCCGTAGGGTGGGAAACATTTTCATTCGAGCAAGGTTTAGCCAAACGGCTCATTGAAGGAGCCAAGCTCGATCTTGATGGACTGATCAAAGGGTTTGCCATCGACACACTGGTCGAAAAGTTGCAAGAAAAGGGGTATACACATCTCTATGTTGAATGGGGAGGAGACATGCGCGCTCTGGGACAACACCCTTCTGGAAGAAGTTGGAATGTTGCCCTTCCAGGCTTTGAAGAAACTCCCATCTCCCTTGATATGGCTCTTGCCACAAGTGGTGTCCAAGAGCAATCGACTGAAATCGAAGGGAAGCTTTGCACCCATATTGTGATTCCTCAAACAAAAGAAGCCACCACATCTCTTGACACCGTTTCAGTCAAAGCGCCTACTTGCTTAATGGCCGATGCCTTGGCAACAGCTCTGATGACATACCCATCTATTGAGGAGGCCATTGATTACCTCAATGCCCACCATGAAAACTTTAAGCTTTGCACATTCTGGTTACAAAGTCACCAAGGAGAAAGGCAAAAATGGGAAAGTATACTGCCCTAATTTTTGACATGGGAAATGTGCTAATTTCCTTTAGCTTTGAAAAAATGCTCAGTCAAGTTGCCTCCACCACGGAACTACCTATCGAGACTGTGAAACGTCTCTTCATGAAGGATGGCATCGGAATCAAGTATGAAAGAGGCGAACTCTCCAGCAAAGATCTCTACAAGATGCTCTCTGAGCATGCTCCTGCTACATTTGATTTTGACAAGTTTATTGAAGCGGGTTGTGACATTTTCAATCCACGTCCAGAAATGGTTCAAATTGTGAAACGCCTCAAAGCAAAAGGCATCCGGCTCCTCCTCCTTTCCAATACGAATGAAGCGCATTACAACTACATTGAAAAACACTTTGATTTCCTGCCTCTCTTTGACTATCACATCCTTTCCTATGAATTGCATCATGTCAAACCAGAAAAGGAGATCTATCAAGCTGCACTCTTTCACGCAAATGCACAACCGCACGAATGCTTTTACATTGACGACATTCCCGAATATGTTTCTGCCGCAGGAAAGCTCGGCATCAAGGGGCACGTTTACGAATCTCACCCCCTCTTTTTAGAAGCTCTCCAAAAAGAAGGCATTCTTCAATTTCATGAATAGAATTTCACAAGATGGTTAACAATTTGTCTTTTCTCATCTAGTGAGTACTCTTTTTGTGCAGCCAATTGGCCTGATAGATACGCCTTAGTTTGAGACCGATCCTCTTGCGGAATACATGGAAATAAATCACCTACTTCTCGTTTCCAGTAATCCAAGACTTTCGTTTGTTTATCTTTGGGTTGTATACACTTGCTTTTGCGAAGAAAAATAGGTTCTTTTTTGGGCTCTTTGAGCTTCTGGAAAGAGTCTCGAGTTAGTACTAGATCCTTACCAAGGACTTTAAGGTATTTACTGGCAATGTTTCCTGTCAAATATACAAGATTCTCATCAAAATCTTTTAGTAAGGTTTGACAACCATAGTGCCCACTTCGATCTTTCGCTTTATTCAGGTCAAAAACGTTAATTACTTCTCGTTGGTTTGGACAAAAAGCATTTTCTTTACCGCTATCCTCAAGTTCTTTTAAAAAGTTTGAACCGATAGCAAAGGCAATCTTACATTGCTCATCACGAGTTTTGTAGTCAGCTAATTTTAGAGAAGTTGATCTGCTTTGGTATTTCATAAAATCTTTATATGCAATCAGAAAAACCTTGCTTACAAGCTTGGAAAGATCGGAATTTATATTCTCAGGCTCTTCTTCTGAAGAGTAAATCAGCGCATAGAGAAACTTGAGGTTTAATGAGTCTGAGTTCTCAACAAAATTGCTTCCTGAAAAACTTCGATAAGCGAGTTGTTTGATTCTGTTGATAGCCTCAACAGGAGAATCCTCATGAAGTAAGGAAATTTTACTAACTTCACCCTGCACTGTTGCTGATTTTTTTGTGAGATTTCCGATTAACCGTAAAGCAAATCTAGCTACGTTTAGAGTAGATATGGTTATGCCTAATCCTACAAGAGTCCACCACAATTGAGAATAAGAAACTTCAGAGCTTGCTGTCTCAAATGACTTTCTGCTATCATATTCATAAACGCATGTAACACCTTCCTCGACAGAAACCAAATCACTACCTGTAAGATTTGCAAGATCTACTAAGAGAACTCGCGAGCAATTATTGATGCGTGTTGCAATATCATTCACATCTGAAGAAACGAGTGTTGAAGAACTTGTGAATTCCTCTGTAACAAGCTTTTGCTCAGTGCTGATATCTAGCGGAGTACTGCTTGTGTTATAAGCGGGTATGTGCCGGAAGTATCCAACTCCGTTATTAGTGAAACCATTGATTGGGGAGGGAGTTGGTGTATCAAGATTTTCGGTTTCTGAGACTGTATCCCGAATAGCTCCATCCTGATCACCAGAGGTGTCTTTACCAGTGACGACAGTTGGGGAGGGAGTTGGTGTCTTAGAAGCTTCATCCGATGTCTCAATAACTGTTACTTCACGTTCAGTTAGGTCTTGATCACCAGTGATGACGATTTTCTCATCAGTTGGAGGAGTCGAAGTTCCAGTCTTTTCAATAACCCTTCCATCTTGATCAGCTTCTCCAGTTGAGAGTGTGAACTGTTGCATTGTTACAGGGTCTAGCTCAGTAATCGTGCTATTATCTGTTATTCGAGGAGAGCATCCATCTTTTGTACGCTCATACCCATTAGCACATGGCACGATGGGGTGAGTTGGTGTATCAAACTTTTCTACTACAATGTCTTTGCCTAACAGAGAATTGTCATGTTGACTTTCTTCTTGGACATCTCCCAAACCAGTTCCGACGCTTGAGAAGTCCTCTGAAGCAGCATTCTCTGAAGGGACTACAGTGGGATCTACTTCTCCTGATCCTACGCCATCTTTTCTCATGTAGACAACTTCATAAAAATCAATACTTTCAAGTTGTTCTCGATCGTCAACAAAGGGCGGCTCATAAGATGGCCAATGAAATCCAACTGGGTAATTCTCACCAGAGTCAGTCAAACCAGTTCCGTCGCTTGAGAATTCCTCTGTAACAGGGTTTTGCTCAGTGCTGGCTCCAGTCGTACTGTTGACTTTAGCCTGAGTTGAGAATGTATGATTAAAAAATGGGTTTGCACAAGTACTGACTTGGAAAACAGTGCCCATAGGAATACACTGATCACCGCTATCGAAATACTCTGGTGTTTCGCTTACAGGTGTTGGCGTTGGTGTTGGCGTTTCACTTACAGGTGTTGGTGTCTCAGTGGGATTTGTGTTGTTACCACCACTAAGCAAAGTAGGAATAGGAATAGCGCCAGCTAACATGCCTACACCAGTACCTATTACAATGAGAACAAGGATCCCAGCAACGGTGTATCCAACTCTTTTCTGTGTTGTCCAAGGCTGTTTTGTGAGCTCTCTAGCTTCGAGTCCGTGTTTGTCTAACTCAGCGTTGTATGCTTTCTGGTAATCTGTAGGTAACACATCCCATTCAGCAGTTGTTTCATCAAACTGAAGATTGAGCTGCTCGAAAATTTCTTTAGACTGTGTTTCTAAGTCTTCTTTCTTTGGTGCGGTAATAGGCCATGGAGCTTCTCCTGCAGCTATGAAAATCTCTCTAAGAACCATTTGCTGTTTAGGCTCTAGATTTAGGTAATCAGTTGGATGGGAGAGGTGATAAGCGAAAAAGTAGTTTGCTTGAGTTTTTGAAATTCCATCAGCAGATGTTGGAATCGTATCCAATGCAAATCTTGGTCCTGGAGAAGTGAGGTCGAGTTTGTAGAAAGCGCTTGCAAAAGCTTTGCATTGAGCTGAGCTCAATTCATGGCGCTTTTCTTCGCTCATTTGACAAATTGCGCTGTGGTACCAGCGGAGCGCTGTCTCTGAAAGGTCATCGACCTTGACACTCGATGCAAGAGTTCCAGGAACGACATCACATCCTTTTGGAGGAGGCACATCGTGCGCAACTAGGACTTGTGCTTGTTCAACTGTTGGTTTATCTCCGACGACTTCAGTGAAGACTTCAAGTTCTTCTTTTGAAAGGTTGCCATCTGTTTTGAGAGATGTGAATGGAAGGAGTGTTTGACTGTTTGCTTTGAGTTGCGCATTGAACTCTGCTTGCATGTTTAAAGTGTAGGTGTCCCAAGTCTCAGTTTTATCATCTTCAAATTGTTTTTTTCGAGTCCCAAGCTCTGTGGCAGGGATTTGTTTCATGTCGTCAAGACTGCTAATTCCTTTTAGCGCTGAAAAAGATTGTGCGAATTCGTAACCGACATGGATGATGGCTTTAACAATGCCATGGAAAGCAGTGAGCTGAAGGAGTGCATAAGGATTCAAGGCCATTCCAGTGCGTGTGGCAATAGGTTTTGCTAAAGCTGTTAAAAGGGCAAAAGAGGAAACGAGTCCAGCAATTTGAAAAGCAACTTTATATGTTGTGTCTCTTTCTTCGTTGTAAATTTGATTTAGAGTATCTGAAGCTGCTGATGCACATGCTTGCACGCCAGTGCACAGTGCTAAACCTTCAAGTGTTGAAGGTGTATTTAACCAAGAAATCAAAGGTGTTTTGCTTAGGGCAAAAGTCGATGCAAATAATGCAGCACTTTCTCCAAGAATCTTGTAAACGTTTGGTGAGACAGCATTAGCCACTTTTCTAGAATCCTCCAAATTTTTTTCTAGAGCGCAATAGTTTAACAAAAAAAATAGTTATCTTCAATTGTAAAATACATAAGCACAAAAAAATAATATTCCCATTCTCCAAGTTAGAAATACTTCTTATTATAGACTTGATAGCCACGGAGGTGGCTCATAAAGGAGTAGCCCCCCCATTTTGAGAACAGTATCAAGTGACTTTTCTATTTTGATCTGAAATAATAAAAATAAATTTAAACAGATAAATGCTAACAGTGTGGGATAGTATTTGACGACACTATCTAAGACATGATATTTCCCAAGTATGGCATCATATTTGGACGAAGACCAACATCAACCTTTAACTCTCGTTTCGCCCATGAATTGGGCGGTTCTTTCCTTTTTCTGCGCGCTTTTTCTCGCCGTGATTATTTACTCTATTTTCACTTACGTACCAATCAGGGTGAAAGGTGAAGGACTTGTCTTTAATCCTAGTCAAACAACTGCCGTTGGAGCGCCCCTATCAGGAACCGTCACAAGTGTTTTTACGTACTGGGGAGAAAGAGTTGAGAAGGGAACCCCTCTTGTCGAGATCGATCCATCACAAACTGTCATTCGTTCAGAGATCAAGGGTGAGGCATTTTCATTGGACATTGTGGAAGGAGAAAACGTAGAGCGTGGCCAGCCTCTTTTGTGGATTCAAAAGCCTCTTTCCCCAAATCAAGGGCTGCAGGTTTCTGGAATCGTTCCCTCTCTTTCAGCTCAGCAAATCAAAATAGGCATGGATGTTGAGGTCTATCTCACGGGAGCTAATCCAGTTGAATACGGAAGAATAAAAGGAAAGGTGTCCGCACTCATTCCTTTTTGGAAAAAAGAAGGACTGTGGCGTTTTCCCCTTGCTCATCTCATAAACAAATCTCATGAAACAGACTTTTTTAAGTTAGTTGTCATTGATCTCATCAAAGATCCAGACACAGAAAGTGGATACGCATGGACTTCAGATAAAGGTCCTCCTTTTCCCATTCAATTAGGAACTCCTTGTGACTTTAAGATCACTCTGAAAAAAAATAGACTCATTTCTTACCTGTTCAACTTGGGTGATGATGAGTAATTTTCTAAAGAAGTTTGGTCGTTTTTTTTCCATAGGCAACCCTTCTTCCTGGAGAGTGCGCACTCCACTTCTGTTGCAAATGGAAGCCATCGAGTGCGGTGCTGCATCTCTTGGAATTATTTTGGGTTACTACCGCAAATTTCTCCCTCTCCGGGAACTGCGCCATCGTTGCGCGGTATCTCGTGATGGAAGCAGTGTTGCCAACCTCATTGAAGCTGCAAAGTTTTATGGATTAAAAGGCACAGGCATGCGCACAATGCTCTTCCATCTCGAAAAACACAAAAAGCCAGCCATTTTGCTTTGGAGAGGATCTCATTTTGTTGTTCTAGAAGAAATCAAAAAAAATAAAGTCTACATCAACGACCCAGAACATGGTCCGATTGTCTATACAAAAGAGGAATTTCAATCATATTTTAGTGGAATTGCAATCTTTTTTGAGTTCACAGAAAATTTTGAACGGTCTCCGTTTAGACTCGGACTCTTGAGACGGTTCAAAGACGAATGGAGAAATCATTCTTCTACCCATCTTTTTTTACTGATTAGTGGGCTTCTCCTCCTCTTACCAACTTTGGTTGTTCCCATTATTTTACGGATATTTATCAATCACATGCATTATTCAAATGTGATTGAATGGAAAATAGAAAGTCTTGGATTTTTGACTTTTGCCATTGCTCTTGGCGCTGCATTAACTGCGTTCCATAGCTTCTTTCTGAAAAAAATTTCGCACAAAATTTCGGAAAATATTGCCTCAAGACACCTTTTTCAACTGATGAAATTTCCCCTTACATTTTTTGGGCAAAGAGATCCCCGAGAAATGGCGCAGCGAATTGAAGAACTTGGAAAGCTCAGTCAAAGCTATTACGAAGAAGTCATTCCGACATTTATTCAATTGATTCTCTCCCTTTTTTATGCGGCTATCATGTTTACATATAGTCCCCTCGTCTCTTCTGTCACGCTTCTAGGAGCTATCTTAAGCCTCCTTATCATGCAAACCGTTTCTCGTAGCCGACTAGCTCTCTATGATACTTGGGAAAGAGCTCGAAATCAGAGCGAAGAAGCAAGTCTTGAGCAAATGCACTCGATTGATGCGATCAAAGCCGCTGGTTCAGAGCAATTTTTCTTTAAGAAATGGATCAAACATTACACCTACTTATTAAACACCGACCAAACAATTGGTAAAAAAGAGCGGCTTCTTCTCCTGTTTCCATTTTTTATTAAATTTTTCTCGACGGCCTTGCTGATTGGAATTGGAACTCACCAAATTCTCTATGGAAAACTTTCACTCGGAACACTCGCTGCACTTCAAATTTATTTAATTCTCTTTTTAGCTCCTTTAGGCAAGTTTCTTTCCCTGACGGAAAAGATCAATCAGATGAGAAGAAACGTCTGTCGGGTGAACGACTTAACACACACGCCAACCGACAAATTTTTTACTTTGGAACGTGAGAAAAAAAGTCCCATCAACACCTTAGAATTTCAAGATGTGAGCCATAGCTATTACCCTCATGCTCCTCCTCTTTTGAAAAACATCTCTTTTGCTTTAAACGCCTATGAATGCATAGGAATCACAGGTCCGACTCGCTCGGGTAAATCTACCTTAGGAAAACTCGCTGCAGCGCTTTATCACCCCTCGAAAGGAAAAATTCTCTATGGAGGAAACTCTCTTGAAGAAATCGATCCTAAGTTTTTTCGAAAGTCTATCGCATGGATCGGTGATGAAAACATTTTTTTTCTTGGATCCTTGCGCAATAACCTGACTTTTTGGAATCACGACATTACAGAGGAAACATTGCACGAAGTCGGGGAAAAAATTGGCAGCTCTCTCCAACTCGATCGCTGGATCATGGAAGAAGGCAAAAACCTTTCTCGTAGCGAAAAGCAAGAGCTTGATCTCGCTCGCATCTTTTTGAAAAACCCTTCACTTCTCATCATCGATCATGGTCTCTATGCCCTACCACACTCTCAGCAAGAAAAATTGATCGAAGAACTTCGCAAAGTCCAGTGCTCTCTTTTATGCATTACCTATGATAGCTTCCTTCTAGACAAATGCGACAAAGTCCTCCATCTAGATCAAGGAGAACTCGTATGACGACGTCTCAAGAAGAGATTCTTACGGCCTGCAACATTTTAGGAAAACCCCATAAGCTCCATTTTACTGCTCCTCCTCAAGTCGGGGAAACCAAAGAAGAAATTGTCGAACAAATCAGCTCCCATTCCCACATTCCAATGGGAAAAATCTCTTTAAAAAATCAGTGGTGGAAGCAAGGATCGACCCCTCTTCTAGTCTTCGAGAAAAACACCCAAAAACCCTTGGTCCTTCTCCCTACATTTTCTGGCAAATATCGGATTTTCTCCGCAAAAAAGAGGCGGTCTAAACCTCTAGGAAAAAAGGAAGCGGCTCAGATAGAAAACAAAGGATTTTGCTTCTATCCTCTCCTGCCCAAAAAAGTCCCCGGGCTCAAAGAGCTTGTGCTTTCTGTTGTTAAAGAAAAGAAAAAAGAAATGGGGATGATCGCCTTTTTATCCCTGCGTGGCACCCTGCTTGCTTTGCTGCCGCTCTTAGCTGTGCAATGGGTCTTTAACCATGTTCATGACAAAGGAAGCGCCGGACTAGGATGGTCTCTCGCAATCGGTTTAGGCATAGCTGCTTTCGGGGCAGCCATTCTCATCTATTTACGCAATAAAAGACTACTTCGCCTCGATGGTTTTTTTGCGCATCGTATGCAGCCCATGCTGTGGCAACGGATCTTTGAATTTCCAGCTTTCTTTTTCAAAAGAGAAGCCAAACTTTCAATTTTTCAAAAAATCATGGGCCTTGAAACAATACGGCAAGGTGCTTTTCACCTCGCTCCCCAAATTCTATTTTCTAGTTGTTTTTCCCTTCTCTATCTCCTCCTCATGGCAATTTTTTCTCTTCCTCTCACACTGATTTCTGTGCCTTTCCTAGGGTGGGCATTTTGGCATGTCTATCATCTGATTCACACAAAGCACCGAGTCAAAGAAAGAATTCAGAAAAAAGAAGAAGAGTCGAGAGCCTTTCTCAGTGAATCTCTCAGCCGGATGACAAACATCCGTTCATGGGGACAAGAATCTACCATTTATAAGCGGTGGGAAACGCACCTCAAACAAAACCTCTTGAGAAAAAGGATCATTGGAAACACTCAGATATCTCTCACACTGATTTATTGGGCTCTCCCTCTCACTATCCTATGGCTCATCTTGGGAGGAATCACCTTTGACTACGACTCGTCTAGGTGATTTTTTCGCCTTCTATCTCGCTCTCTTAGCCCTTTGTGTGACACTCGACACCCTCACTCACATGCTCCTGCAAATCAACAACTCGATGCGTCTTTTAGAACAATCTGAAAAAATCTTCCACGAAGCTACCCCCTCTCCCCACAAAGTCCACAATCTTAATCTTGGCAAAGAAACGATTCGTTTAGAAAAGGTCTCGTTTCAATATCAAGAATGTTCCACCTCTCTTTTCCAAGATCTTTCCCTAAAGATCGCTCCAAGAGAGAAAGTTGCGATCGTTGGGCCTCCCAGCTGTGGAAAAACGACTTTAATCCGACTTCTTTTAGGGTTGGAACATCCTGATTCCGGTACTGTTTTTTTCGGAGACCACTCTCTAGAAAATCTAGATCTAAAAACAATACGTCAAAGCATAGGAACTGTTTTCGACACAGAGGGAATCTTCGCCGGAACAATTTATGAAAATATCACAATAGGAAAAGTGCTTCCTATGGAGCAAATTGAAAAGGCAAGTGAACTTGCAGGCTTTCAAAAAGATTTAGAGACATATCCCATGGGAATTTCAACACTCCTACCTGAACGAGGAACTTCTATCTCTTCAGGAGAAAGACAACGCCTCCTACTAGCTCGAGCCCTTGCCTCTAACCCTTCCCTTCTTTTGCTTGATCAAGCTTTTTGCCTACTTGATTTCCAATCAAGAGAGCACATCCTCATAAACCTTCAGAAACTTCCCATTACGCAAATCTTCACAACTCAGGATCCAGAGCCCTTCAAAAACATCGTCGATCGAGTGATCTATTTAGACAACGTTGTCACGAGTTAGTCGATCCTAAAGAGGCGTTATCTAGGGCGTGTCCCTAAACTAAAAAAATAAGAGCTCTCTCAGGGCGCGCCTAGAAAATTTCGCACGAACCATTTCATTCTTTAACTCGAGAAGATTTTCAAACCCCGCTTCGGATAGCCATTCTTGATAGGGAATATCAGGACTCCATTGGGTTTCCTTCAGATGGGTTTCGATAAGCTTCTCACCTTGCAATTCTTCATGTTCTGTTTCGTAGTAGCAATCGCTTTTTTTCTTGAGCATATCTTCTTGGCAGACACTTTTGCCCGCCCAAGTCTCATATGTGTTATTCCACTTTAGTTCTTTTAAGAGCGCCGTAATCGGCTTTCTTGGCACCGATTCAACATTCATCGCGCGATGCAATTTTCTCACTTTCGCCCTTTCTTCAATAAAATCTTCAAAGTCTTCTTTTGTGAAATGGTTCTTTTGAAGCCATTCTTCCTGATTTGCAGAAGTCTTAAGTTTTAAACGGAAAAAAAGCCGGGCTTTTTCTTTGTCAATCTCTTCAGGAGACACTTGAATTTTTAACAGGTCCGCAAGGAAGCATGCCATCGATTGATTCAGAGCTTGAAATTGAAGCTCTTGAAATTGTGGATGGTGAAGAGCAACATGGTGCGCAATTTCTTTAGGAGTCACCTCAGATTCTGGATATATTGGTCGCTGATCGCATTCGTAGAGCACGTTAAAAACGTTGCTATGTGGATAGGGCTTTTTCTCAGGAAGATCTTCCTGAGTCAAAGACTTTACCTGCTGCAAAAGAAGACGCGCATCGTCTTTTTTCTGATCCACATAGTGATCTCTGAGAACAGAAGAAACTTTGCTTATCGTTCCTTCATCGATTCCTCGTTTCTTTGCTTCCGCGCAAATTCTCAAAGCATCCACCTCTGAATAGTGAATCGACTTGGTGATTTCTAAAAACTGCGCAGCAACATCCTCGGAAAGTTTCCCCTCATTTGCAGCTCTTTTTAGAGTGAAACGGACATTAATGATCGGAAGAGAAAGGGCAAGATACCCCTCTTCTGCAGGTCCATGAATTAAGGCAACCTCGTCATCATCGTTGATTTCCCAACTTTGGTACAGCTTAAAGATTTCACCGACTCCTATCGTTCCCATCGGAGCTGTTTCAGCAGCTCGCAGAGCGCCCATACTACTTGCCCCTAGAACAATAGTGCCAGAGCTTAGAGCATAAAGAATCTCCTTATGCCATACAGAAAGGGACTGAGAAAAAAAACCATCGATCAGGCCGATAACCTTCGGTTGAAATCGATTTGTGACACTCAAAATATCCCCCTGCTTAGCAGGAGGAAAGTAGCGCGCTTCGAGAATCCCCTGAGCTTCCTCAAGGGAGAGAGAAGGTCCAAGAAAAATGATGATTTCATCTGGTTTAAAGTTCATTAGATCCCTCCTGCAGGAAGATGTAAGCTTTGTTTAAGAGAAAGAAGGTCTTCACTAGCAGAAGACTTTTGTTTCTCGGCAAAGGTCTTTGCGCGGTGGGCCGAAACAACATGTGAAAAATACCCGTCTAACCCAGGAGCCATCACTCGAAGGACTGAAACGCCAAGCTCTTCTTGACTTAAGTCGAAAACAATCAGTTGTGAAACTTCGACCTTTTTGATTTTTTTCATCAGTAGAGAAACATCTTCTTCAAGAGTCGAGGTGGCTTCTGAGTCTAATTGAGAAACATCGACTGTCGCCGGCTGATTTTCTAGTGCATTGATGGTCTGCACCGAATCAGATTGTTTCAATTGTGAGAAAAACATGTCATCTCTTGAGCCCGCAATTCCAATGGTACTTCCTTGAACGGCTTCCGTAATGGCGCGGATCATCGCAACTTCGGGATCGAGATGAGCACCATATCCTTGAGATAAACGTGTATGACGCATCGCTTGGTCGTAAATTGTCGCCATAAAAACTGGCACAGCAGTATCTAGACTGCAATCATAAAGGAGGACCTGAAATTTTGCTCTTTTCAGTTGCTGAATCGCCTGTTGAACTTTTGGAAAACGGATCGTCTCCAGCCTCACCCTTGGAAGGGGAACTTTGACAGTCTCAAAAGCGAACATGCGACATGTGATCGCGTCACGCTCAATGAGTTCATAGATCCCTGATGCAAGAGCTTCTAAAAAGTGATTTCCCGAAGCTAAACCATTCGAGGTCATTTCAAAAGAGTGGAGCTCAGAAGGCTCTTGTCTGTCAAGTTTGTAATTATGGATCACACTAAACAACGGTGCGGCAACTTCTTCTTGATTAAAGAGGTCCCACCCAAGGGCCCATCTCTCAGGCCAGTCCGGATGGAACAGAGATTTTTTCCTAAGTGGGAGTTTGTCGATTGGGATCGTTTTCACTCTTTTAGAAAGCTCATCTGTTCGTCACCCAGGACGGATGGGTGTGTTCAATTTGAAACCGGTCGATCATCTTACACACATCTTCTGAGCGGTACCAGTCTTCACCTGTGACCCAACGATTTGTTGTAAAAAGCTTAATCGGATACCCCTCATCATCCATGGAAATTGCAATCAAATGGGAAAATGTGTCTGTATCACTCATGGTATCATTTCTCCCATCATAATACTTCGGCAAGACTCCTATAGGCATTCCTCCCTGCCTTAAGAAAAGATGAAAGTGCCCATGCTCTTCCTTTCGATGAGAATGGTAATAATACTGAGCAAAGGTTTCATTGTCATAAGCATCATGCTTTGGATAATGCTCCATCCCTAAAAACATTCCCTGCCCTTTCAGCAATTCATGGACGACATGAGAACCTGCTTTTTCTAGGACCCTATTCCACTCAAGAATCTCCCGTCCCGCCAAATACATCTTCAAGAGTCGCTCATCTGAATGCCGTTTCATAGAAATTTGCGATTTTCAATCTAATTAGATACAATCATAATTAGGAGTGTCGATTAAGAGAAATAAAAAATTTAATGACCAAGCCCAAACCGCGCAAAACTGCCTCACCCCACCATCCAGTCATTCAAGGAACCATTCATATTCATTCGAAAGGTTTTGGGTTTGTGACCCCAAGCGATCCTGAAAATTTTCCTGAAGATGTTTTCATTCCTAAGCACCTAAAAAAAAATGCCATTGATGGAGACCTTGTCGAAATCGCCATTAACTCAGATAAAAAAAGCGAAAAAGGACCAGAAGGATACGTTCTATCTATCACAAAAAGGGCCAAAGAACAGCTTGTTGGGATTGTCTGGATCATCAACCCCAAGGGTAACTACGTCCTCTATGTTCAGTCTTTGGGAGAAGCAAAATCCGCGTTTGTTCATAAAAAGAATGGCATCTCCTACAAAATAGGAGACCGCCTCCTTTTAAACGTTCTCGACTGGGGAGATGAAAATGCTCTTGTTCTTTGCGAAGTCACTGAAAAGATCGGCACCATCTATGATACAGAATCCGACATTCCCGCAGCCGTCAAAGACTTTGGCATCCGCTCCGAGTTTCCAAAACCGCTTCTCCAGCTCGTCAAAAAACTTCCAAAAAAAGTTCCTAAAGAAGACCTCAAAGGGCGACTCGATCTCACAACCCTCGAAACCTTTACAATTGATCCCACCACTGCGAAAGATTTTGACGATGCCCTTTCTCTCTCCAAAGATGAAAAAGGATATCACCTTGCCATCCACATTGCCGACGTTTCCCACTATGTGAAAGAAGGAAGCCCTCTTGACGAAGAAGCTAAACTTCGATCAAATTCGACCTATTTTCCCGGTGAATGTATTCCCATGCTTCCCGAAGCTTTATCCAACCACCTTTGCAGCCTTAAAGAAAAAGAACTCCGCTTGACCATCTCTGTTCTCGTCGATTTTGACCTAGAAGGAAACCAACTTCGTTCCAAAATAGAAAAAGCCTATATCTACAGCCAAAAACGGTTCACCTATGAAGAAGCAAAAGAAGTTTTAGACGGCAAACGTAAAAGCCCCTATTTGCCAACTCTGCAACTCATGGAAGAGCTGTGCCTGCTCCTCAAGAAAAAGCGCTCTGAACGAGGATCTGTCGACTTAGCCCTTCCCGAAGTGGTCATTCAAGTTGATAAAAAAGGGAAACCGTACGGCTACGAAGTTGTCGAATACGACATCACCCACCAACTCGTTGAGGAATTCATGTTAAAGGCCAACGAAATCGTGGCTGAATATTTTGTGAAACGCAGTGAATCTGCCGTCTTTCGCATTCACGAAGTTCCCTCTCAAGAAAACCTCGAAGAATTTTACGCACTTGCCCGCTCACTAGGCTTTCCCCTCAAAGCAAAGCCCACCCAAGAAGATGTCCAAAAACTCTTCACCCTTGCAAAACAAACGCCGCACATTCAGCGTCTTTCCGTTGCCTTCATTCGGAGCATGAAACTCGCTGTCTATTCCCATCAAAATGTTGGTCACTACGGTTTAGCTCTCGAGAACTACTGCCACTTCACAAGTCCCATCAGACGCTATAGCGACCTCGTTATCCATCGCCTCCTCTTTGACAAGACTCCTCCTCCAAATCTTGAAGAAATTTCCCGTACTTGCTCTGAGAGAGAACGTACCTCTTTCAAAGCAGAAGTCAGTGTTGTCCTCATGAAAAAATTGCGCTTGCTTGCTGCTTACCAAAAAGAAGACCCGAGTCGCATTTACAAAGGGGTGCTTAGTAAAATCAAACCCTTTGGATTTTTCTTTGAAGTCGAACCCCTCCAACTCGAAGGGTTCATTCATCTTTCCGATCTTCGCGATGATTACTATGAATTCAATCAAAAAGTTCAAGCTCTCATAGGACAAAATACTGGCAAATCATTTAAAATGGGTGACCCGTTAGAAATCGTATTATCTGAAATCGATTTGATCACCTTGGAATGTAAATGGATTCTTTTGCAAGACGCCTCGAAACAGCCAAAGTCCAAAAACAAGAAGTTCTACCGCAAACGTACTTCCAAAAAGAAGACGTCACGCAAATCGCGCAAGAAATCTTAGGAAAGTTTCTCTTTACGGAGTTTCAGGGCACCCTCACAGGAGGGGTCATCACTGAAACCGAAGCCTACAAAGGAGCAGAAGACAAAGCCTGCCATGCCTATCAAAACCGGCGAACTAAACGTACAGAAGTCATGTTTGGAGCAGGAGGAACCGCCTATGTCTACCTCTGCTATGGCATGCACCATCTCTTCAATATTGTCACCCACTCAGAGGGAACTCCCCACGCAATTCTCATCCGAGCCATCTTTCCCACACATGGAATAGAAAAAATGCTTAAGCGAAGAAAAAAAAACAATCTCGACAAGACGTTGACAGCGGGACCAGGCTCTCTCTCTCAAGCATTAGGAATCCAAACAAAGCATTCGGGAACCTCTCTTACAGGGCCAACGATTTGGCTTGAAGACCGAGGACTCCTCATCGAAAAAAAAGATATCCTATCTTCTCCACGTATTGGAATTGACTATGCAGAAGAACACGCCCTCCTCCCTTGGCGGTTCCACTTGCCAAATAACATTTTTTTCCCATAAGATCAGAGGATTACGGAGAATATCAATATGAAAAAATACTTCATTACTGGTTTGGTGATTTTACTTCCCCTTGCTGTCACCATCGCCATCGTTGTCTTTATTGTTAATTTTCTGACAAAACCCTTTATTGGTCTTGTTGTCAGTTTTCTGAAAGAGTTCGATATCCTGAACAAAGGATTTCTCTTCCTCTCTCCAGAACAAGTCGTTTTGTACGGAAGTAAATTTCTGATTCTCATTTGTCTCTTTCTCTTCACACTCCTTTTGGGAATGATCGCCCGTTGGTTTTTCTTCAAAGCCTTGCTGAATTTGAGTGATAAAGTCCTTCACCGTATCCCCCTCATCAACAAGGTCTACAAAACCACGCAAGAAATCATCAAAACGATTTTCGTCACTGATAAAAGCTCATTCAAGCAAGTCGTGATGGTGCCCTTTCCCAAAGATGGAACCTATGTGATGGGGCTCGTTTCCCGTGACTCTCCAGAAATCTGCTCAGAAAAAGCAAAAGCTCCGATGGTTTCGGTTCTTGTCCCCACAACACCCAACCCGACAACTGGCTTTCTTCTCATGTATAAAAAAGAAGATCTTATTTACCTCGACTTAAAACCCGAAGCCGCCATCAAATATATCGTTTCGTGCGGAGTCATTACACCTGAATATCCAGTCCCCGTACCAAACGACACTAAGGCTACATGAAGAAAACTTTTATCGCAGGGCTCGCTACCCTTCTTCCCATTACCATCACCGTTGTCGTTGTCGTGTTTGTGATCGACCTTCTAACTGCCCCCTTCACAGGGCTTGTTGAAGAAATGATTACCTATTATGGAGGGCAAATAGCAGAAGAGCATCATTACCTTCTCGTTGTTGTCAGCAGGCTCATTGTCCTCTTTCTCTTTGTGATACTCATCCTCATTCTTGGTGTCTTAGGACGCCGCATCTTCTTTTCTTGGGTTTTAAAACTGACAAACCGCCTGCTCACAAAAATTCCTATCGTCAAAACCATCTACCGAATTTCGCGTGACATCACGAAAAACGTCTTTTCAGAAGAAAAGAAAAAGCTCTTCAAAGGAACAGCCCTCGTCCCCTTTCCACATCAAAAAACTCATGCTCTTGGGCTCCTCTCCGGTGACCCTCCCAAAGAAGTGACAGATAACAAAGATCCACGTGTTCAAGACACCACCCTTCAATCGATTTTCGTCCCAACCGCCCCTCACCCTATTTCGGGATTTCTTCTCATGTATTCTGATAAAGAAGTGAAAACAGTGGATATTGAGACAGAAGATCTGTTTAAATTTCTTCTCTCATGTGGAATCTTTCAGCCAGGCCAAAAAAATGACGAATCCGAAGACACCTAATAAAACGAATCGGGTCACATTCTTCCAAGTCACAAGTGACCAAATGAAGCGGACCCGAATCGTCAGCGTGGCACATGAATACTTTGAAAAAAAACAGCCTCTCCTTTTTAAACTGCCACACAAAAAGGCCTTAGAATACCTCGATCTCCTTCTATGGCGTATGCCTCAAGATAGCTTTCTTCCTCACGTTATTAAAGACACCCCCTGTGAGGACCTGATTGTTCTCACTTCGTCTGAAGAAAATCCCAATGAGGCCCGCAGCATTTTTAACCTTACAGGGGAGCCAATCTTAAATCCTCACTTCACGACAATCTATACCTTTGAAGATCTAAGTTCGACTGAGAAAAACACCATCGCTCAGAAGCATTACCATGCCTACAAAACCCATGGTTATAAAATCATCTCGCTTTAAGCCACTCCAGGGTTTAAAAGGCAAAACCATAGGTGAAGCTTATGGACGAAAAGTTCTTAAACCCTTTTTTCGTCTTTGCTCCAACACCAACCGCCACTTGCATAAAGCGCCGGCTACCAGTGTTTGTGACAAACTCCTTTCCTATCAAAAATCCCGGAGCCACATAACCAAATTTTCCATGGTGTTTTCTCATAAATCCTCCTGCTTTGAGCCCCACACCTAAATAGGTTTGAGAATCTAAATCGGGTTTGGGATAGTAGAGATAACTGGCGAAGCCATGAAACTCCGTTACAACAATGAGCGGCGTCATCCCCACTCCATATTCAAATCCATGGTGTCCTACCTGTTCTCTATGTCCAATTTTGACAGATAGAACTGTGGGAAGACCTGCCCCAAATGCTGAATAGTTATAGCTGTTTGTCACTTGTTCTTCTCCGTAGAGTCCAGCTGTGGCAGAGCCCAGTAGTAATGCGATAATCATTTTCTTTAAAATCTTCATAATCAGTTCCTTGTTCGATTTGAACGTTGTTCATTTTTAGTTAAAAAAAATTTACTGGATGAAACCACGTAAACAGTGGTCTATATAAGAGGTTACAAAAGCCTCCGTTGCTGATTCATTCAAAGCCTCCATCTTTCTGTTGATTAGAATAGAAGTCATCCCATGCATTGCCGCCCAAAAGAAATTGACAAGCTGATTCGCTTCACCTTCTGAGAGTCCAAACTTCTTTTGAACCGCTGCCTCGATCACATAGAGCCCATTTTGAGCTTTTTCTTTGTACCAATCGGGCATGGGTTCAATAGGAACGCTTTCAAAAAGCGAACGCCAAAGTTTTGGGTGGCGCAAACCAAATGAGATATAAACCTTTCCCATCTTTTGGAAAACATTGTGAATGTCGCTTCCCACTTCAATTTCTTTTCGCATTTCTTGGTGCAAAGCGCCATACATTTGATCCAAACTTCGCACATTGAGCCGCAGGATGATTTCATTTAAGTTTTCATAAAGGTTGTAAACGGTCCCAACAGAACAGTCACTTAACTTTGCCAAATCTCTCATCCGAAGTGCCTCTCGCCCATTTTGGTTGAGGATTGCCCATCCGTTTTCGAGAATGTCTTTTTTTAAGCCAGCGTCTTTGACCATTTTTTGAACCTTGTTCATTTTTTCGACAACGTTAACTTTTCCCCAAATTTTTTGTCAACTTCTGGATAAAAAGCCTGTCTTAAGGGTATACGTATAAAGATGAAAACACTTTTTTGGTTTAAACAAGACCTTAGACTTAGTGACAACCAAGGGTTATGTGAAGCAGTAAAGGCTGGATCCGTCTTGCCGATCTATATCCATGACCCTGGACATCCCTCTCTAGGAGCGGCTAATCGCATTTGGCTTCACCATTCGCTAAAATCATTAAATCTGTCGCTAAAGGGTAAGTTGGCAATCTTTAAAGGCTCTCCTCTCGAACTCATCAAGCAATTGGTCAAACAACATAACATCCAAAGAGTCTACTGGAATCAAGGTTATGAGCCATGGCAAATTTCCCAAGAAAAAGAACTCAAAGCTCAGATAGAAAAAGAGGTTGAAGTCCAGGTATGTAGTAGCTTCCTCCTCTGGGAACCCGGCGAAATCTTGAAGTCCGATGGAACCCCGTTTAAAGTCTTTAGCCCTTACTACAAAAGAGGGTGTTTACTAGCTGACCCACCAAAAGCGCCCATCGCACCGCCCTCGAAACTAGACTTGATTTCAGTTAAAGATGATGGCCTAGATTTCTTAAACCTCTTGCCTAAAGTTCGCTGGGATCGAAATGTTTTAAAGCACTGGAAAATCGGCGAAAAACCTGCGTGGGAAAAATTCCAGACATTCTTGAGCAAAGGCCTTCGATACTATAAAGAGGGGCGGGACTTTCCTGCTCAAAATGCCGTTTCTCGCCTTTCCCCTCATCTTCACTTCGGAGAAATTTCGCCTCACCAAATCTGGTCCGTCGTCAATTCTCTAAAACAAGACCACAATACCTGCTCTTTTTTAAGTGAATTGGGTTGGCGCGAATTTTCTTACTATCTGCTTTACCACTTTCCTACACTGCCAACACAAAACTTCCAGTCTAAGTTTGATCATTTTCCATGGAAGTGGGACAGTCCACATCTAAAACAGTGGCAAACTGGAACAACTGGTTTTCCGATTGTCGACGCAGGCATGCGCGAACTTTGGCAAACCGGATATATGCACAACCGTGTTCGAATGATCGTGGCTTCTTTTCTAGTGAAAAACCTTCTCTTGCACTGGCAAATAGGCTTAGAGTGGTTTGAGAATCACCTTTTAGATGCTGACCTTGCAAGCAATAGTGCCAGCTGGCAATGGGTAGCAGGTTCAGGAGCAGATGCCGCTCCGTATTTTCGAATTTTTAACCCCATCACCCAAGGTGAAAAGTTCGACCCTGAAGGTGAATACACTCGGCACTATGTTCCAGAGCTTAAAAAACTCCCTAACAAGTACCTATTTTGCCCTTGGGATGCAACGAAAGATGTTTTGACGCAGGCTGGAATTGAGCTTGGAAAAACTTATCCCAAGCCTATTATCGATCTCAAACAATCCCGGGAAGAAGCTCTCCAAGCTTTTGATCAAATCAAAGGTTAGTTACTTTTTCCACCGCTTGCGGATCGCGTTCCAACCAACTGCTTGGTAAACTGCTGCAATTCCAACGATCACATAAATCACGCGGTCGATGTAATATCCACCAAAAATAAAATCGACTAAGTTAAAGTCAAAAAGGCCGACAAGCCCCCAGTTTAATCCTCCTATCACCAATAAAATTGCGACGAGAACATCAAGTTTTTTCATGGTCTTCTCCTTTATAGAGATTTTCAAAACATATATTCATATTTTAAAAAACGACAGTTAATTTAAAGGAAATATTTTACTGGTAGCGCTCATAGCTTCACTTCGGGGTTGAATCTTTCTGACAAAGTCTGTATAGTATTTACTTACTAAACATGGAGTATTTCATGACCAGAGTGAGTAAAAAAGATCGCTTGAAAAGATGCCCGAGAAAACCGAGATATGGATCGACAAAAACGGGCCCAAAAAAAGATAATTTACCTAAGGGTTTTAAAGAGCACGCGAATGTCTTTAGTGGCGAAGTTGCTCATGGAACCTTCATTCCAAAGATTAAATAATTGAGGCAATAGCAAAAGATGTCGAGACATCCTAGTTACGGAAAATCGAATAAAGGTGGCAAAAAGCAAAACGTTCTAAAACGTTTCCAACGCGTTGATATGCTTCGCAAGTTAGGACGTTGGAAAGATGGAGAGAACAAAAGGGTCACAGGTCTTCCTAAGACACCTGTTAAATAGCAGTGAAAGTCAATTGCTATAACTCGCAGGACTCCCTAAAAATTCCTCCAGCACGCGTTCAACTTCTCGTTGAGTGCATGCTCGCTTTCAAAAAGGTTAAAACAGATGAGCTCTCCATTCACTTCGTGGATAAAAAGACCATCTCAGAGCTCCACCAGGAGTTCTTTCAAGACCCTACTCCAACTGATTGTATCACCTTTCCCGTGGACGCCCCGGATGAAGATCCGGGAGGACACCACGTCCTTGGAGAGGTTTTCGTTTGCCCAGAAGTGGCCATCGAATATGCCAAAGATCATAAACTCCTTCCTTACGACGAAGTTTCTATGTACATCATTCATGGCCTTTTGCACCTTCTCGGCTATGATGATCTATCTTTAGATGAAGAAAAGATAATGCGAGAAGAAGAGAAAAGGTGTATGAAGTATTTAAGAGAGCAAAATGCATTGATCGATGAAGCTTCTGAAAGTTAAGGCAACCGCTTTTTTTCTGCTGTTATGCACATTGAGTTGGAGCGTATCTCCGACTGAGTTCCAGCGAGCAGCGCTAAATGGAGACACCGAAGTCGTTCAGCAAGGACTCAAAGAAAAAAAGCTTGAATACATCCGCTATCTCGATAAAGATCACAATACCCCCCTCCATTTAGCTGCTTGTGCTAAGAAAGGAGGAGACAAAGCCGATATTATCTCTCTCCTTTTGAAATCTGGAGCCAACGCCAACGCCACAAACCGCTATTTTTCGACTCCTCTTATGATTGCCGTTAGTACAAATAATGTTGAAGGCGTCCGCGTCCTTTTGAAAGAACGAGGAATCCAAGTCAATGGCGTCAACTCTTCTAATCTCACCCCATTGATGGCGGCGATACGCATCCGGTCAAGCGAGATCATCAAGCTCATCCTGTCCCACCCCGACCTGAATCCAAATCAAGAAAACCCCGACGGACTCACAGCATTGCACCTCGCAGCGACATGGGGATGTGCCGAAGAAGCTGAACTTCTCTTAAAAGACCCTCGGACAAATCCTCATCCCAAGCAACCCCATGGAGATTTCATTGGGGCTATCCCTCTACACTATGCTGCAATGCAAGCCCGCACAGAAGTCGTTAAACTCCTCCTCGAGCAAAAAGGAACAAATGTCCATGCGACCATAGGCGAAGGACTGTATCAGGGGTTCACTCCTGTTCACTGCGCAGTCATGAACCCGAATGTTCCTGCAGTCTTTGAATGCCTCAAGCTCCTCTTCAAACATGGAGCCAAAGTGACAATCAAGTCCAAAAGTGGAAAGCTCCCATCAGACCTGACGAATGTGCGAGTGATCCAAGAGTTTCTCGCAGATCCGAACCCTGATTACGAACTGAAGCAAAATAATCCCGGCAGGTTTAATGATTTTTGAATCTTTCATCACCCCCCTGATTTTCCTCATTGGAATCAGCCTCGTCACGGGACTCACAAGAGCTCTGCAGCTTTTAGGCCGCATCCGCTTGAAACAAGAATTTAAACGCAAGCCCCACTTTTACTTTTTCTTCCTCATGGTAAAACGCCTTTTTCCAGCAGGAAAATGGGACAGCATCTTTTACCTTCTTAGTTTTACAAAATACCTCCTAAGAATTCTCTTTGCCACCACTTGCTTTTACTATGCCTACTTCCTTCTCTTTCCTAATGAAGTCGGAACTCACCCCTGGCACATCACCTTGGCGATTGTCATTGCAGCAGCCATTGCCCTCGTGCTGGAATTTATCATGCGCTACATCGCTAATATCAGCCCATTTGGAATGCTCCGATTGGCCACTCCAATCTCTACTTTTTTCCTCGTGCTTTTTTCTCCCATTACTCTCTTCTTCTTAAAAATTCATAAATGTCTTTTCTATAGAAACAAGATCGCTCCTGCAAAAAGTAAAGTGAAAGATAAAATCCTAGAGCTCGTTCAAGAATCGGAACTGAGTGCGCTACTCGAGCCTCTCGACAGGCGTCTCATCACATCCGTAGCCTCATTCCGAGATCGAATTGCCCGAGAAATCATGGTTCCCCGAGTTGACATTTTTTGCCTCTCAGTCGATCAAACAGTTCACGAAGCTGCTCAGAAGTTTCTATCAGAAGGGTACAGTCGGATCCCTGTTTACCGGGAAACAATGGATCACATCGTCGGAGTGATTCTCTATAAAGACGTGATGGAGTATTACTTTAATTGCATCGAGAAAAAAGAGACCTCACCTCTAGAAACTCCCCTTGAAAAGCTTCTGAAACCTGTCATTTATACCCCTGAAACTAAAAAAATCTCTCACCTTTTGCAAGAGATCCGAAGTCAACAAATTCACCTCGCGATTGTCGTTGATGAATATGGTGGAACAGAAGGAATTGTGACGATTGAAGACATTTTGGAAGAACTCGTCGGAGAAATTGCCGATGAGTATGATGTGGTCGATGAAGAAAAGCTTTACACACCCTATCCAGCAGGTGGATGGATTGTCGATGCAAAAATGACCATTATCGACATTGAAAAAGAGCTCGGAATCGTCATTCCTCAAAGCCCAGAGTACGATACACTAGGGGGCTTCGTTTTTCACCGAGCCGGAACCATCCCTTCTAAAGGATGGAAAATCCACAGCGATAATTTTGATTTAGAAATCTTGAGTTCCAGTGAACGAAGCCTTGAAAAAATCATTTTGATCCCTCCAGGCCAATAGCTTCCCCTCAACCGCAAAGAAACTTTTGTATTGCAACAGGTTACGATTTTTTCACTACAGAGATCACAGAGAGGATTTTTTAGCTCCACTCTGCGATATCTGTGTGTTCTGTGGCAAAATGATATACGCATCACTTAGCATTCATACGTTTTTTACCGCTCTTATCTTCTTTCTATGTGGTGAAAAGCTCCCGAGGGTATTATTTAGGTTTGAAAAAGAATCAAAAATTCGCTAAAATTACCTGATATCAAATTGTAAGGAGTCCCATGCGCCGTTCTATTAGTTATGCCGAACCTAAGGTCGCTCTTGCAGGTGAGACCAAAACTTGGAAGTTTATTTTTACACCTGGTGCTGATCTCCCTAAAGGAGCTCGCCTCAAATTTGACCTAAGCTCGAAAGGACGCAATTTTGACTGGGAAATTCCACAGACGAATCTCAAATCGAAAAAAAATCTCATTTGGCTAGAAGCATCAGGTAAAAAAGCTCTGGCAGCCAAAGAAGTGTTCATTCCGGAACATAGCCTGCCTCAATTCGAGTTTGTCCTACCTGGAGAAGTCAAAGCTGGAGATCCTATCACAATTTTTGTGGGTTCTCCTGAAGAGAGTACTGAAGGGAAAGGCAACCGCGCACAAACGAATACTCTACGTCGACGCCCTTTTTACCTTTATGTCGATCCAAAAGGAAAAGGAGAGTACAAAGAAACAGAAGTCTTCCATCTCGACGTGCGAGGAAGTGACCTTCACTCGATTCGGATCATCGCTCCTTCGATGGTGACCAAAAACCAACGTTTTGATGTCATCGTTCGCTTCGAAGATGAATTTGGAAACTTAACTGGTAAAGCTCCAGAGGGAACTCTTATCGAGTTCAGTTACGAAAAACTCAGAGAAAACATCAACTGGAAGCTCTTTGTTCCTGAAACAGGCTTCATCAACCTTCCTAACCTTTACTTTAATGAGCCCGGGATTTACCGCATTCAACTCAAAAATCTTGCAAACGATGAAATATTTTACTCAGCTCCCATCAAGTGTTTTTCTGAAAACCAAGGACAGCTTTTTTGGGGTCTTTTTCATGGGGAATCCCTTCTATGGGACGCAACCGAAAATATCGAATCTTGCCTGCGCTATCAGCGTGACGAAAAAGCGATTCAGTTTTTCTCGACTTCTTCTTTCGAAAGTGAAGATGAAACCTCGCCAGATAACTGGAAAGCTATCCATTCCCATATCGCAGAATTTAATGAAGACGAGCGGTTTACAACGTTTCTAGGATTCCAATGGGCTGGCTCAGAAGGCCTAAGACAAATTGTCTACCTTAAAGACAACAAACAACTCCTGCGAAAAAAAGAAAGTAAGGCTAACAACCTGAAAAAAATCTACAAAAGCCATACACAAAAAGATTTTATTTCTATCCCCTCCTTCACTATGGGGTCAACTACTCTCTTTGATTTTGAAAACTTCACACCCGAATATGAAAAAGTAGTTGAAATCTACAATGCCTGGGGATCTTCTGAATGTACAAAAGCCGAAGGAAACCTGCGCCCCATCACTTCGAAATCGAAAAATGGAATCAAAGAAAAAGCCGAAGGCTCTATTAGACGCGCCTTAAATCAAAACCACCGTTTTGGATTTATTGCAGGGGGGCTCGACGATAGAGGCGTCTACTCGAAGCTCTTTGAAACCGACCAAGCTCAATACTCTCCCGGACTTACCGGAATCATTGCAGCAACGCAAACTCGTGATGGCCTCATGCAAGCTATTGCTAAACGGTCTTGCTATGCAACAACTGGTCCTCGCATCATTGTCGGACTTCACGTTGCCGGAGAACCTATGGGTTCGATCTTAAACACAAAAGCCAAGCCTGGGCTCTACTACAACCGTCACATCACAGGTTTTATTGTAGGAACCGCACCAATCAAAGAGATCCTCATCATCCGTAATGGAAAAGAATACAAAAAGATGAATCCGAACGAAACTTGTTTCGATTTTATCATTGATGATGAAGAACCCCTAGATAAAACAACCCTAAAAGTTAAAGGGGATGCTCCCCCATTTACCTATTATTACATGCGCGTCTTACAAGAAGATGGGCACGTCGCTTGGAGTTCTCCCATTTGGGTTGATCTATCCCCTCCTGCAACGAGTGAAAAGAAGAAAAAAGCGTGAAAACCTTTCTCATCACCCTAGGTTTAGCGACATTGCTCATCATCTGTTGTGCAGTTGGCCTTGGAATCGGAAAACTTATCACTGGACGCTCTAAACTTTCGTGTAAACGATGTGGACAGCCAGAAAAGAAAGATGGTTGCTCGATCTGTTCAAAAACAGAAAAGAAAAAATAAGAATCAAATCACTCAGATCTTGTACTAGATTTTCACCACAGAGACCATCGAGTACACAGAGATATTTTTTTGGTCCGGTTTTCTGAGATAAGTAACTACAAAAGTCGGCTACTATTCTTCAGTTATTGTAGTGTATGGTTAGACCCTAATCCCCCTCTTCGTGATCTCTGTGGTAAACAAAATTCGTAGATTTTTGAAAGCACAATTTCTAAGTAAAAAAATACGTATTTGCAAAAGATTAAGTATAACTTTTGAGGATGATATCTCGAAAGATCGTGAAGTTATTGGGATTCCCCACAAGATAAGACTCAACAAAGAAACGGGGAGTCATCGACTCCCAAACCCTGAGCCGATAGTTCGCTGATTCCTCCCCTTCTGCTTTGATGACGAAGTTTTTCACGACATCTTGAAAGAATTCTCGTTGCAAATCAAAAACTTGCGTGAGATCTTCCGCAGTGAATTTCCCGCTTCTTATATTATCATGGTTGCAAGTCCCGATGAGATCTTCAGCAAGCGTCGCAAAGGGACCTTTGTTAATACGGTGAACATGCACAGGAACAATCAAGAGGTCATGAAAGGCTACAATTGTTTTAAGCACAACGAAGAAAAACTGCTGCACTAGCCCATCAATATCTTTGGCTCTCCTCAGAGCTTTCACTGAATCCCACAAGGAGAGCCCTTTTCTTCCCCCTTTAAGGCCCTCCCAAACAGGTGGTAGTACCTGAACTTGGCCACTCGACATTGAAACTTCTCTAACCATGAAATACCTTCTCTCTCACTCCTGAATCTTACAAAGGCATGCCTTCCATAGGAAGAGCTAAAAGCAGATTAATCAAACACCTCACTTAGAAAGTCTGCTACAGCTCTACGACATGCAGGTTCCCTCAGAACTCCTTTCATCTTATCACTAAATCCTAATGGGGACAGTATCGTTCCTATTTTGAAATCAAAATATGCCTTCCATTCATCGAAAAACTCGTCTTCTGCTTCCGAAGCATCTTTACTATAAAGAGAAACCTGATCCCTTAAGAATCTATTTTGATAATGATGGAATAGACGGGCTGCTGCAGGGGGATTTCCTTTGACTAAGAGGTCACAAGCACGGGTCAATTCATAATCTTGGTCACTTTGCAAGAGAGTTTCTAGTCGCCCTTTAAAGATGGATGGATCTGTTTCATAAGCTCTCCAACAAGCTTCTGCTTGAACTTCGGGACGTAATTTCACGAACATCTCGATTTGCATCTGAATAAATTGCTGGCGCATCTCAGGAAAGCAAGTAAATAGCTTGTCTTTGATTAGTCCCCACTCGCGTGAGCTGCTTACGCGAATGTACTCCACAAATTTAGGAAAATCTGGAGCAGATGAATAGCCAATAACTGGCTGAAAAATTTCAATCACTTTGGGCTCATCCCCCATTTTTCCTATTTCCTCAGCTAAGCTCCTGTCAATCTTTTCAAACGCGTGTGGATCAACCAAACCGATGAGCTTCCGTTTTTCTTCTGGGCTCAATAAATTGTAATAATCAGAAAATGCTTTCTGTATTAAGACATCTACATCTTGTTCACCGATCTTATCAGCATGAAAGTCTTCACAGCACCTTCGTGCCCTGCCAAAATCTTTAGCGCGTCAAAGTGGCGATACGATGGAGAATCTGGTTCAAAACACATCGCAGCATACTGCAAGGCATAATCAGGAAAATCAAAGAGAAACTCTCGGAACTTTTCAACCCACATCTCTTGATCAAGCGTCCTCTCTCTCGCGTGCAGTGCTCGGAAAAGCTGTTTTGGGAGTTCTGTTTCCATCTCTTCTCCCCAATCAAAATCTTCAAACACCTCTACATTAATGCCTTTAATCACGGCCTTATCTTGCTGATTAAAAAGCTCAATAAAGAGAGCTTCGGGGTCTTCTCCAGGCCAAACTGCAATGCTGTAAACAAGAAGATGAATACGACGTGAATGTGATCCTTTTGTAAATTCTTCCAGCAAATCAGCCTTCTGCTCTTCGAGACTTTTTGGTGGCACAGGTGGACTCTCACTTTTTCTCGGGGCCAAGATACCGATTTTTTCAAAAGGCCATCGAATGAGGGCAACGCAAAAAGAATACCCTCCCATCACCAAGTTGCAAAAATAAGAAACGGGTGAAAGGATTTTACTGAGCATTCCCTGAGAAGGCTCGGGACTTGGGGAAATGGAATCTTTTCGAGTGGGTGATTTCGATGGAGGAGGCTTAATATTGCCATCTTTGCCGGTTTGACTGCCATGCGGATGTTTTACAAATTCAGAAGACACTCTTGTCGCCATAACTTTACTCCTCTAAGAGTTGGATTGGGTGAAACTAAAAAGAAATTTTAATATTAAGATAAGATTAAGTAAATGAAAAAATTTCTTACATCACTCGTTGCATGAAAATTGCTCGTTTCCAAAGGTTAAACGACTTCAGTATCTTTCTCTTTAGGGAACCGCTGATCTAGAACTTTTTGAGCTGCGCCTTTGTACTCTGGGGTCAACAGAAGACCTTCCAGCTTTTTACAAAAGTCTCTGTAGTTAATGGGCTCTCTTGTTTCGAAGTTATACACCCTCTGCCATTCGTAATAAAATGTCAAATCTCCACCTTTGTCACCAACTTTGACATCACGGTATGCGTCAAATAGTTGCATCACTCCTTCGTAGTTGTCCCTAAAAAGAAGACTGTTGGCTTCTTTCCTTGCCTCTTGATTGTCACTTGTTGCCAACACTTCAAGTCTTATCTTAAAAATTGCCGGCTCCGATTCATAAGCCCAATGACACACTTCCATGCGGTTGCGCATTGGAAGGCTTAAAAATGCTTCATCAAGTTTTTGAAAATACGACTTGCGAATGGTTTCAAACTTTTCTAAAGTTCGAAATTTGAGGGATGCCCATTCATTAGGAGACCCTTTAACAAGAAAATTCAAGAATGCTTTAAATCTTTCTTGAAACTGTTCACCGGTATCTGGATAACCAGTCTGTTCAGAAAAAATCTCATCCATACCAGGCTGATGACATTCCTCGACAATCGAATCTACCAATTTTTCTTCTGCACTTTTAAGTTCACTAGAACCAACAAACATTAAGAGTTTTTCTTTTTCTTCCTGAGTGAGCATTCCATAGTAAGTAGAAAAGGCATCAGAAAAAGCCTCTCTTACCCCCTTCTCATCAATCGTTTTGACATGAAAGTCCTCAGCTCGCCCATCATGATAGGCTGCAAGTCGCTCTAGAGCTTGAAATTTGCTCCAAGAAGGCGCGTCATGCTCGAAGCTCGTTGCAACATACGTTAAGAGATAGTCTGGAAACTCGAGTAAAAATGCATGAACATCTTCAATCAGCTTTTCTTCTGAAAAAGATCTGTCCTCTTTCTTTTTGCTAAAAACCCGAAACAAAAGCTCGGGCATTTCGGCTTTTGTCGTTTCAAGGTCCTTGCCCAAACCCCTCATCAGTCTCTTGGCCAATGCAACTATCACTCCCTCATCTTGCTTATTGAATAGTTCGATAAAAAAACTTTCTGCGGTTGGATCTTCCCAAACAGCGAGGTTGAAAATAAGAAGTTTAAACCGCTCAGCATGGGTAGCATTGGTAAACGTGGTTCTCATTCCTTCTTTTTTCTCTTCCATGCTCTGAGCAGGCTTTTCTTCTTCTATCTCTTCAGTAGGAGATAAAAAACCCATCGCTTCAAAGGGGAAGCGTATGATCGACCAAATGTACCAGACTCCGCTCATGACATAATCGAAAACAGTGGATACAACTGAAGAAAGTGTACTGCTGATTCCACCCCCAGAGTTGGCTTCTTGATGAGGAGAAAGTGTGTCTTCGCTATGAGGAGACTTGGGAGGAGGAGGTTTACCAATACCTCCTGAATCATGATGACTCACCCTTTCTGAACTACTAACTCTAGGAACTTCAGACATCTCAATCCTCCTCGCGATAAATTTAAGAAGGGATTTTAAAGTTAAGATAAGATTAAGTAAACCTCTAAGATAAAAAAAAAGCTGTAGGAAGACTTCCTACAGCTTTAGCTTCATACTAGACTAACACTTTCTTAGACTGTTAAGTAAGAACGCATTCCTGCGGTTAGCCATGTTAAGTCTGTTTCTTTATATGTCTTTGTATTGGCAACATCGAAGTGTGTTAAAAACACATGGCGATAAGCTTCTTCTTTCGCCTGAGCTTTTTCAACTTCAGTCAACTCTATTGGAGCTGAAGCCCAAAGCTTCGATACACCGCGAGCATCATATTCATTTTGACGTTTCTTAGCTATTTGATCTGGATGCAATTCAGAAGTTTTTGCCGCTTTATCTAACGTTTCAACATCTTCCATTGAAGCTGCGAATTTCTCTGCAATATGAATGACAAGTTTCGCAAAGTCTTGTTTTGCAGAATTCGCCATTTTGACAACCATTTCCCTTGGGAAGTTTGCATTCTCAAGCTTCAGTGATCCGAGGAGCAAGAAAGAATTGAGTTTTTTAGGAAACTCTAAACTCTCAGATTGCATTTCCTCTGTAAACTGATCTGTATAAACACTATCGAGCGCTTCATTCATCCTAGCTTGGAAAACCTTAAAGTCGCTGTCATCTCTACTTGGAATTTCTTCTGCAACCTTTAGCACAAGAGCTTTCAAGTCGGCATCCTTGGGTAGCTCAGCCGGAATAAACCTAATCGCTTCTTCCGACTTCTCAGAATCCCTTGCGTCTATTGTTACAAAAGCTTCAATAAGAGCTGGACCGACAGCTTCGTTCCCTTTAGCATCAAGAAAAGCTGAAATCATCTCTTTGCAATTGCTCTTATGCAATCGTGTCATCGCGCGATCAAAAAAGTGGAGTCGATGCGAAAGAAGTTCCTCTGAGGTAAATCCTTTCCTTAAATCTTCACTTTCGAGGCTCTGCAGAGCATTTAGAATGATCGTCACATCAAACTTTTTCTCATTCTTCATCCACGCAAGCACAAATGGAGCGGGATCAAAGTCCACTTTGTCCCATTTTGCATCAGCTGAAGCAGCTGCAAAAAGGCCGACTTGGTGTCCTGTAGACTTTTCATCTTTTCGAATCATCTGCATCGATAACATCTTCATCAACTTTGGGTTAGAAGTATCGAGTACAGTTAAGAATCTTCTCAAAATGAAGTTGAGCTCTTCGGGAGAAATTGTAGCAGGAACTTTCTTGCTTTCCTTGATTAATTCATCAACATAAACAGCGTACTGGTAAACGCAGTCAACAAGAGGCAAATCCTTACTTGCTTTAACAGCATCTTCAACCTTGATGCAATTAAGAGCTTGTTGAACGAGCGCTGGGCTAAACTTATCTTCTTTTTCGACCCATTCTTTCGCAGAGGCTTCAACAGTTTTTCCGTCTTTTGTATTCACATCTTCTGTCAATTCAGCTAAATACCCTGCAAGCCTTTTAAATCCACTTGGATTTAAATCTGCATAAAGACGTGTAATTTGTTGAGCGGAACTCACTTCTAACTTGTTATTTTTAGCCATTGTGACCTGAAAGACGAGAATCGTTAACTGATCTTCGGCATTCACATGCTTCATTCGATAAGCATCGAGCCCTAAATAAAAGTCTCCGATTGAGATTGTGTCGTCTTTAAGACACATGAGAACGTATGCTCCAGGAGTCAGAGTGATAGAGTCCTTGTCTGCCTTTGTGACTCTAATGACTTCATTTGCAATTTCTTCAAAATCGTCTTTTTGAACCTCAGCAAAAACTGAAATGATTTCCTTAGCGTACTTGAGATCGCCTTTGTTTCTCACCGCAAGACGGACACTTGATTCAAGTTCGCTAAATCTTGTTTCCAAATCCGCATCTTTATCTCTAATTTTCTCTAGGCTCTTGGCATGATCTTCAGGCTTAGTTCGGGCTAAGTCATGATTCAAGAAAGGGTAAAATAAAACATAGGCAATCGTCTTAATGACAAATTGCGCACCATTGAGGACATTTAAAACAAAACTTGAAAATGACGATTTGACTGTTTCAGCTGCAGAATAAAGTGTATCCACTCCAGGAATATGACTACCACTTGGCTTATCTTTTCGTGGATCTGCAGGAGGATTCGATCCGCTTACATGACTTGGACGGACTGGGGGAACTCCGGACATAACTTCTCCTCATTGGCTATTGTTTAATTTAGACGGGCAAAATTATAACAACTGATTGTTTAAATGCAAATAAAATCCTATAATACTTAAAAATTTACGAAAAAAATCATACAAAAAATTTGACTTACAGCTTTCTTGATTTCAAAAGCAAAAAATCCTAATCTTTCTTTAAAAAAATTGGTTTAGTTATGCAGAAAGTTTTACTTGGTTCAAGATCACCCAGAAGACAAGAAATTCTTCGCTATTTCCGCATCCCTTTTGAAATTGAATCTCCAGAGTTTGACGAAGCCTCAATCTCTTATGAAAGAAACCCCAAGCAGTATGTGACAGCTATTGCCGAAGGGAAGGGACAATCTCTCCAAGCACAGTATCCAGAGCATGTCATCATCACTGCAGACACAATCGTGCTGCATCAAGATCGCCCACTGCTCAAACCTACCGATGAAAAAGATGCGATGAGTATGCTCAAAAACCTTTCAGGTCAAACGCATCACGTTTACACCGCTGTTTCAGTTCGTTATAAAGATCAAGTCCACACAGATGTTGGGAAAACAGGAGTGGCGTTTAATCATTTGACGGATAAACAAATCGAAAGGTATCTTCAATCAGCACATGGAATTGATAAAGCTGGGAGTTATGGCGGCCAGGAAATCGGAAGCCTCTTGATTGATTCGATTGACGGAAGTTTCTATAATTTGATCGGACTACCAGTAAACATTCTCAACCGCCTTCTCAATCAAGTAGGAATTGATTTATGGGACTACGTCGATGGCTAACCATTTTTCTTTTGAGTCTCTCAATCGTTGCTCAAGCCAACCAAAGCTACTCGAAGCATCAAGTCCTCTATCTGATGCAAGCAGGTCATGTTTCGAAAGGAATCCAGCTGTATCAAAAGCTCAAAGAAGACAACCTCAAACATGATTTTCCCATTTTAGAACAAATGGGATACATCCTCTTGAATCAAGGCGCCAAAAGCGGCGATGAAGAATGCCAACTCCTCAGCATGTATGGAGCGGGCATGGCGGGAACTCTAGAAAGCATGGACATTTACCAAATGGGAATGGAGAGTCCAAATCCCATGACACAAATGGCAACGATCCATTTCTTGACTGAAATACAAGACGACCGTGCAGAAGAACTCCTGTTAAAAGCTTTTTCTTCTCCCTACCTTTTAATCCGCCTTGAAGCTGCATATGCACTGGCAATTCGAAAGTCTCTGAGTGCTACGGGACTGATTGACTCCTTGATGCAACGTCTTCCCCCCCCGATGTACGTTTATTTTCCTGACCTTTTTGCCATGATCGGAACTGCTGATGCTATGGGGGTTCTCCAACGCCTCATGGGAAATCGTATTTTAAACGTCCGTCTCGCTTCTTTCCTCGCTGCGGCAAAATTTAGGCGAGATGATTTTATTGGGGACATCCGCACAAGTCTGACCCATTCAGATGAAGCAGAGCTTGAAACATGCGCAGCAGCAGTCGGGTTTCTTCAAGATTCTCATTCTATCCCGGCTTTGAAAAAGCTCTCAGAATCTAAATCGCCAAATGTCAAGCTCGCAGCGTGTCGTTCCTTAATTCTTCTGGGAGAGCAAAAATATCAAGACAAAATCATGGAAAGTGCTGCAAGCAAAAACCCTCTTGCCATCAACCTTCTCACTAACCTCCCGAACACTGAGTCTCTTCTTGCCAAGCTCGCATGCGACTATAACTTCCACACAAGAGTCAATGCAGCCCTTGCTCTCCTTAAAAAACGGGACACACGCGCAGTTCCTACTCTAATGAGACTTTTGATTCATGATGAAAAAGACTTAGGTCTAGAGCCCATGACTTCCTTGGGACACTCCCTCACAGCATGGAAGGTGATCCCCTCATGTACCCAATATGCAAAAAAAACAGAAAGAGATATTCCCTCGATCACCTTGGCTGTACGAGAGCAAATTCTTCAAGATGCTCTTGAACTTCCTGAAGAGTCTTTTTTAGCCATTGCTGAAAAAGTCTTCGATGAAAAGCAAAATGATCTCATTCCCCTCTTGATCCATCTTTTAGAAAACTTGAAAACAGAAAAAGCGATTCAACTGCTACAGCGGGAATCAAGGCGCGCGGGAGCACCTTTTATCCGTACTTACTGCCACCTTGCACTTTATCGCTTGAGAATTGAAGGCCCTCACCGAGAAACGTTGTTCAAGTGGATTGAAGAAAAAAAAGATCACGAAATGATCCATTTTCGCCCCATGCTCCCTTGGACAGAAAAAAATGTCACAAGTCAGTTTCAGCTCACCCCAGAAGAAACTTCCCGTCTCCTCATCGAGGCCTATGTTACCTTAGCTGATCAGCATGATCCCGAAGGAATCGACATTCTCCTAAGCGCAATTCTCGAAGGAAATGAAAAAAATCGCTACGCTTTAGCAGGGCTTCTTTTGAAGTCAATTCAATAACCTGGTATCTTGCTTCTCATGAATCTCATGCGTGCGTTTTTTCTTGCCACCTCTTTCCTACTCTTTGGAACTGTCTTTGCAACAGATACCACGCAATTCACTGTGAACCTCAAAAACCCTATTTACAAAGATGGGGTGATTTCGACAGATCAAGGAGGTGTGATCACTTCCCCCGAACTGCGGATTCAAGCGCGTCACATTGTTTACATCAATAAAGTCGAAAAGGGAAAGCCCATTCACCAAGTCATTGCAGAAGGCGATCTGATGCTCGATAACTTAGGCCGCATTTACGTCGGGCGTCGCTTGGAATACGATTTCATCACAAAAACGGGGATTGTTTATGAAGGAGCCACCGCTGTTGATTTATGGTTTTTAGGTGGTGAAAAAATTCGCCTCAATCCCGACCGTAGCTATTACCTCTACAATGCCTTCATCACCACAAGCGAGAGTAAAAAAGCTGACTGGAAAATCCAGTCAAGAGAGCTTGAGATCGACCGAAAAAGCCAACTCACGGCAAAAAATGTGACCTTCCGTTTTTGGGACACCCCGATCCTTTGGGTTCCCGCCTTTAAGAGCAACCTGATCAAACCTCTAACCGAAACACCTGTTCGCTATAAAGTCGAGTGGGATAAAGGGCTTTGGCCCAAACTGAGTATGCGCTACCGCATTTTCTCCTGGGAGAACCTCGATCTTTTTTTCCGTCTCAATGTCCGCCCTTCCAAAGGAGTTGGTGGAGCGATTGAAACCAACTACCGTTCACCGGATAAAAGAAAAAGATTACAAACAAAGAGTTATGCAGATCACGATGCATTTTACCGCGACAGAGATTCAGACAAAGCCCGTTTTCACTACCGCCTCCAAGGCCTTTATGAGGCGCGAAGCGAAGACAACCGCTCTCAAATCCACTTAACTTACGACAAGCTCAGCGACCGGAACATGCAAGTCGATTTTCCTACACCAGACTTCGAAGTTTCGACTGTCAAAGAGACTTTCTTGAAAATTCGAAATTACCAAGACTGGATGATTTTAGGAATCAATGCCCGGCCAAGAATTAACTCCTTCCAAGGACTCAAACAGGAGTTGCCTGAATCATTTTGGACACCTCACCCTTTTACAATTGGGCCAACAGGGATCATTTCAGAAAACCGCTTGCGTGTCTCCTATCTCGACTATGTCTCGGCAAACGATATCGAAAGCGCCGTTCCCGATTTTCATTCTGCCCGCATCGCATCGCACAATGAACTCTACCGCCCTTTTTCATATAAGGGCTTCAATATCACCCCACTTGTAGGTTTCACAGGGATTTTCTACAACGAAAGCCGTGATGGAGGTGCTGTGGGCCAAGCTGTTCTCAACTATGAGATGTTTATCGACCTCACCTTGCGTCGCCACTATCAAACGCTGCGCCACGTCTTGCAACCCTACATCCATTATAAAGGGCTCACCCATCCAACTATTTCCCCGGATAGACCTTATATTTTCGATATCGACGATGGATTCAACCGCCTCTACCAATTACAAACAGGAGTGCGTAACTATTTTTACCTGAAAAAATTTCCCCTCTTTGAACCCAACTTTATTGCCGACATTTATCTCTATGCTTTCTTTGCTGACCGGACCTTCAAAAAAACTATCCCCAAGGTTCAGGGGCACTTCACTTGGAATTTCAGAGCAGCCAAGGTCACAAGTCAAATTGGGTGGAATGTCGAAGAACAAGTCTTCGACTTTGCCAATGTCGGACTCGCCTGGACCATCAATGAAAACTTTGCGTTCAAAACGGAGTTCCGTCATCGCAGCCGGTTTGAGTGGCGTAAAAACGAGTTCAATAACTACATCATGGAAGTCACACGCGGCATCCCAGAGCTCCTTCGCTCCCCTCTTTCAGATGGACGCAACACCCTCCTCACCCGCCTTCAAATGAAAATCGCCCCGCAGTGGACTGCACGCTTTGAGTCTCATATCGGCTGGGGACGCGGGGGAGAACCTAACTATAACGAGGCAAAAGTGGAGTTGATCACACTCATTAGCACAAGCTGGAAGCTTCGACTCATCTTCACTCACTCTCCAGCACCAAAGAGGAAAAACGACCGGTTTTCGTTCGCCTTTTCACTCGTTAGAAAGTAGTCTAAAGTTAGATAGTGTCGTCACAAGATGGGCAATAAAGGAGCGGCTCATGGAAAAAAATTCCAGGCGATTAGATAGCAGGAAGCCCAAATCGGGCCTTCGAAGTAAGGCAACGACGAAATTTTCTCCAGGAGTCGTTTAAGTATAGACCAACTTGTGACGACACTATCTAATTGTATTTCTTTTTGATGTCTCGGAGGGCCCCTTCAATTTTTTTCTTTCGTTTGGGGTGGATCCGGTCGATATTGAGAACACCATTGAGGTGGTCATTTTCGTGCATGACGGCGCGAGCACGCCAGTCGGTTGCGATTTCTTTGTGCATTTTCCCCTCGAGGTCCATGTACTCGACTTCGATGGTACGAGGGCGAGTCACTTTTTCATAGATGCCAGGAATAGACATGCACCCTTCGCCATGGGTGATCATTTCTGTTGAAGGACTAGAGAGGATTGGATTGATAAACACGCAGGGAGGGCAGATGATGGGCCACCCTTCGCTATCTTGGCCATTGGCATAGCAGATGACAAAGATGCGGTAGAGCTCTCCAACTTGTGGCGCTGAAAGACCTGCTCCATCCATAGCTAGAACAGTTTCCATGAGATCTTGCCCAAGTCGACGGATCTCGTCTGTGATCTCGTGTACCTGCTCACACTTTTTCCGTAGGACTGGGTTGCCGAAGTAGGTTAGGTCCCTTAACATTTATTGCTTTGCTTCCTCAATTTCAACTTGGGGAATAGGGGCTTTATGAGCACGTGAAATAGAAGAGGACCAAAAAGAAAGCATCAAACAAACGATCATAAAGATCCCTGCTAGATAGGCTGTAAACTTTTTAAGAACCGCAGCAGTAGATGTTCCAAAAAGGGAATCCCCTGCATCGCCTCCGAAAGACGCTCCAAGTCCCATGCTCTTGCTTTCTTGAATCAATATCACAAAAGATAGCAAGGCGCAAATCCCGAGAAAGAGAAATAAGAAAATATAAAAAAGGGTTGTCATTTTACGGTTTCCTCAACGTTGTGAATGATTTGAGCAAAGGAATCAACTTTGAGCGAGGCTCCTCCGATTAAGGCACCATCGATATCGGGCTTTTGAATGAGCTCTCCAATATTCTCTGGTTTGACTGAACCCCCATAAAGGATCGGCACAACTGCTGCCGCTTCTGGCCCACACTTTTCAGCAACAAAGCTGCGGCAAAGGTGGTGGGTTTCTTGAGCAATTTCTGGAGTTGCTGTTTTTCCGGTCCCAATTGCCCAGACAGGTTCATAAGCCAAAATCATTTTCTGGACCTCTTCGGAAGAAAAGTCTTTTAAGGCTTCTCCCAGTTGGGTCTCTAAGACCTCTTTCGTCCTGTTTTGATCCCGCTCTTCTTGAGTTTCACCAATGCAGAGAATGGGTTCGATGTTTTCTTCTAGGGCCCATTTGAGCTTGCAATGGATCATTTCATTATCTTCTTTAAAAATGTGGCGTCGTTCTGAGTGGCCAAGAATCACAAAAGAAACTCCAGCTTCTTTGAGCATCATGGAAGAAACTTCTCCCGTATAAGCCCCTTTATGGTACTGGCTCATGTTTTGCGCTCCAATGGCTATAGCGCTATCTTTAGCAGCATCAGTCGCTGCTTGGATCGATGTGAACGGTGGCGCGAGATAAACACTTGATGTGACACCTTTAACCTGTGGCAGGAGCTGGTCAACAAATGCCCGTGTTTCAGCCGCGGCCATGTGCATTTTCCAGTTCCCAGCAATAATAATTCGTCGTTTCATGAACTTTCATTCCTTTCTCCAAAAGGATACTTGATAGGAAGATAAATGTCACCTTGATCTTAAGAGGATGAATCACGTAAACTTTCTTTTATGATTACGACGAGTGCCGAAGCTTTAAGCGTCACTGAATTGACGCAAGCGATTAAACACCAACTTGAATCAAATTTTACTGCTTTGACTGTCAAAGGCGAAGTGACCAATTTGCGCTTACAGGCGTCTGGGCATTATTATTTTAGTTTGAAAGATGAAAATGCTCAAATTTCTGCTGTCCTTTTTAAGGGAAATGCCCGTTTTGCCAAACACCTTCCCAAGATGGGTGATCAGGTTCTTATCAAAGGGGAAATCAATGTTTATGCGCCCCGTGGCAGCTACCAAATCATTGTTCGTGAAATCGAACATGCCGGGCTAGGAGAGCTCCTTTTAAAATTTCATGAGCTCAAGGCAAAGCTAGCAAAAATGGGCTGGTTTGACTCAGGCAAGAAGCAACCTCTTCCCTCCTACCCAAAAACCATTGGGGTCGTGACAAGCCCAACGGGTGCGGTGATCCAGGATATCTTGAATGTCCTGAAGCGGCGCTTTCCCAACTTTCACTTGATTTTGAATCCCGTAAAAGTTCAAGGCGTTGGCGCGGCCGAAGAAATCGCCCAAGCCATTGACGACTTTAACCGTTTTGGGCTCGCTGACATTTTGATCATTGGGCGTGGAGGCGGGAGTCTTGAGGACCTGTGGGCCTTCAATGAGGAATGCGTGGCTGCAGCGATTTTTCGCTCGAAAATCCCCATCGTCTCTGCTGTGGGGCATGAGACGGATGTGACTATCGCCGACTGTGTGGCAGATGTTCGTGCTCCGACTCCTTCTGCCGCGGCGGAACTTTCTGTAAAAGAGCTTCATCTACAGCTCAATTTTCTCCATGAGGCAAGACGACGCTCCGCTTCGCTGCTTGCGCACGCAGTCAAGCAGGGAAGACTAAAACTAGCGGGGATTCAACGTCACCCCCTTTTTAAAACTCCTTATACTTTACTTGCTGATCACTACCAACGGATCGATGGCGTCTATGAAGACTTGAATCAAAAGGTGAATACTTATCTTAAAGAAAAATCTCTGCAAGTGGAAGCGCTGAAAAAGCACTTGCAAGGCCTTAGCCCCAATGCAAGGCTCAAGCTCTTAAAAGAAAAAATGTACGCCTATCAGCGCGCTTTGGAAAGACAAGTTTCTCATCAAATTCAGCGAAAAAAGGAGCAACTCAAGCCCAAAAAGCTGACCTCCTATCTTGAAGCTCAAATACTCAAGAAATTGAAAGAGCAAAAGGAAAAACTCAGCCAGATTAGTTCACACTTAAAATCAATCAATCCTAAAAACTTATTAAAGAAGGGATATTGCATCCCCTTTGCGGAAAAAGATCATTCCGTTATTATGTCAACTCACACACTTCAAGCTGGCGAGAAGATCCTTCTCCAGATGCACGATGGAAGTGTAAAATCAACAATCGACGAGGTACACCCCAAGCATGACTGAAAAGACTGCAGGTAGCTTCTCTTTCGAAGAGGCCTATGCAAGGCTCGAAACCATTTTAGAAGAACTCAATTCTGGGGAGCTCTCTCTTGAAAAGTCTTTGAAGCTCTATGAAGAAGCGGACAAATTGATTGCTCACTGTAATGAGAAGCTCAGCAATGCCGAACAAAAGATCGAAACTCTGATTAAAAACCGCGAAGGCCAAGTTGTCATGAATGATACGGCCCAGCCAAAGATGGAAGCTTTTTCACATCAAACATCATATGATCCCACTACTTGAACAAATCTCACACCCACACGATCTCAAAAAACTCTCCATCCCAGAGTTGAAAGACCTAGCTCATCAAATCCGTTTACGGATTATGGATGTTCTTTCAGTGACAGGAGGTCATCTCTCTTCTAACCTCGGGATAGTTGAACTGACAATCGCATTGCACAAGGTTTTCAATTCTCCTGCTGATAAATTGATTTTCGATGTCGGACACCAATCTTACCCGCACAAAATTCTCACTGGCCGCAATCCCCGCTTTCCTACAATTCGACAAACAGAGGGTGTTTGTGGATTTACCCACCCTGAAGAGTCAGTGCACGACCATTTTTACGCTGGTCATGCAGGGAATGCTCTATCCCTTTCGTTAGGCCTTGCAAAAAACCGCGAATTGCGTGGAGAAGACTATCATATTCTTCCCATTTTAGGAGATGCGGCTCTCACCTGTGGCTTGACTTTAGAAGCCATGAACAACATTCCGAAAAAACTTAAGAAACTCATCGTCATTTTGAATGACAATGCCATGGCAATTGCAAAAAACGTCGGAGCCGTCACCAATATCTTAAGCCGCTTTTTCAACAGCCCGACTGCAAACCATATCTACGACGAGCTCACAGAAATCATTTCAAAAATCCCGGGATATGGTGAGACACTTGCTGAGCAAGGAAACCGAATGAAAGAATCGATGAAAAACCTCATCAGCACGGCTCCTTTTTTCGAGCAGTTTGGACTCAATTATGTTGGCCCCATTGATGGACACGATATCAAGAAGCTCATCGACACTTTAGAAGCACTCAAAGATCAAGATCGCCCCACACTTGTGCATGTTCTGACTGTTAAAGGGCAAGGAATGAAAAACGCGATTCAACACCCGACTCCCTATCACGGCGCAAAACCTTTCGATCGTAAAACAGGAGAGTTTCGTCTCCCTAAAGATCCCAAGCCTACTTTTCCCAAAGTTTTTGGCAAACATGTCCTGAAGTTAGCAGAAGAAGATCCTAGCGTTGTTGCAGTGACTCCCGCAATGCCCGTCGGATCGTGTTTAGACGCATTTATGAAACGGTATCCCGATCGCTGTATCGATGTCGGCATCGCTGAAGGTCATTCGATTTCGTATGCAGGAGGAATGAGTCATGGCGGAAAGCTCAAAGTGATTGCTTGTGTTTACTCCACCTTCTTACAACGCGCTTTTGATAACATCTATCATGATGTGTGTGTACAAAAAGCTCCTGTAGTGTTCGCCATTGATCGTGCAGGTCTTGCTGTTGGCGATGGCGTCACGGCTCAAGGGCTCTATGACATTGCTTTCTTGAATGCCATGCCCAATATGGTTATCACTCAGCCACGTGATGGAAGGATGCTAAAGGCTCTTTTGGAAAGCGCCTTTGAATGGAACCGCCCTACTGCAATCCGCTACCCTAACCTCAAAACAGTTGATGAAGAGCTGCCCATCGAAAAAGTGCCTTTTGGGAAAGGAGAGGTGCTGAAACAGGGAAAAGACCTCACAATCATCGCTCTAGGCCACATGATAGATATTGCACTCAAAGCTCGGGAACTCTTACTAATTGAAGGGATCGATGCAACTGTCATCGATCCCATTTTTGTGAAGCCGCTTGATAAAGATTTGCTGCGTAATCAATTTGCTCAGTCCCGCGGCGTTGTCACAATTGAAGAACATTCCCTTCAAGGGGGACTAGGTTCAATTATCAATTCTTTTATCGTGCAAGAAGGTTTTACGGATCTTCCTGTTTGGAACGTTGGTGTTCCCGATGAATTTGTTCAACATGGAAGCCATGAAGATCTTCTTAAAACAGTTGGAATCACTCCTGAAGCGATAGCCAAACAAGTTTTAAGCGCGTTTTCCCAACAAACTGCCAAGGTCGAATGAAAACGATTGCTCTTTTTCCAAAAGTTAAGCAACCAGATGCCAAAAAACTTGCTGAGCAGGTCATCACCTTTTTAAATGAAAAAAAGATTCATGTTGTTGTCGAAGATGACAAAGCTGAAGCTCTCAATCAACCCCCTCTTTCTTCAGCGAGCCCAGGTGAAATTGAATACCTCATCACCATGGGTGGAGATGGTTCCATTTTGCGTGTCGCTCATATGTACCATCACCTGGATGCAGCCATACTTGGCATCAATCTCGGCCATTTAGGATTTATGGCTGACGTCCAAATCACCGATATCATTCCTTGCTTAGAAGATCTCGTGAATCACAAGTTTTCAGTCCAAAAGCGGATCATGATTGAAGGGTCTTCTCCTTCTGGCGAGACTTTTTTTGCCATGAACGACTGTGTCTTGCACCGCGCGCGCAATCCTAGCCTTGTTGAGATGGCAATCTACGTCGATGATCTCTATCTCAACACGTTCGAAGCCGATGGGGTTATTCTGGCCACTCCCAATGGATCGACAGCCTATTCTTTAGCTGCAGGCGGACCCATTTTAAGTCCCGATATTGAAGCGTTTGTTCTAACTCCTATCTGTCCGCATACGATTTCAAATCGACCAATTGTTCTCACTCCCAATCAAGAAATTCAAATCGAATACATGAGTGAAAATGAACCCATTGAAGTGGTTTCAGATGGACTCAGTCGCTTTGAATTGCAAACAGGAGAAACAATTAAACTCCGACGCAGTCCCAAAACTTTCAAACTCGTCAATCTCAATCGGATTGACTTCTATTCAACTCTACGGACCAAACTTGGCTGGTCTGGAAAGTTAAGATAAAACGACAAGTTTCAATTGTTGATTAAAAGTTTTTTGTTTTGTTAAGAGGGAGTGAGGTCGTGTCGTCACGAGAGGAACAATAAAGAAGCGGCTTAGGGAAGAAAAGTTCAAAGCGACTGACGCAGGAAGCCCAAATCGGGCTTTCGAAGGAAGGCAACGATGAAATTTTCTACAAGAGTCGTTTAAGGATTGTCCAACTTGTAACGACACTATCGATAACTAAAAAATTTTGACGAATCTTTTTATGCTTAAGCCTTTTACATGTGCAGCTCTAGCACTGGGGGTCCCTTCTCTTTCATTTGGAAACATTGATGACCGCATTCAAGACCTTGAAATGGAAATGAAAGAAATCTCTGTTAGAACACCACATGAGACCCTGGGAATTCAGTTTGGCTCCGCAAGGCCAGATGTGAGAGGAGATAGCCGTTATTTCCTCACTTTCGATATCCTTTATTGGCATACAAAAGTCGGTGGAACTGAGTTTGCTTACACCACCCAAAGTCCTCAACGTTTCCCTTCTAAAGGCTCTCTAAAACACAACCATTTTAGTTGGGATTTAGGGTTAAAGGTAGGATTAGGTTACCACCTCACACACGATGGATGGGATCTTTATGGTTGTTATACTTGGTATGAGAATGATGACACAGATCAAGTTGCGCAACGTTTTCCGAGCTTTGTGGTCCCAGAAAGAGTCTATGCTCCGTTCCCTGCTGAAAAAGCCAAGTCCAACTACGACACGGACTATCAATCTGCCGATTTTGAACTAGCCCGTAGTTATTTTATCAGCCGATACTTTTCTTTTCGCCCTCACATTGGTGTTAAAAGTTCCTGGATCAACCTCAGGCAAGCGGTGACTTACTCCCTTCCAATGAATTCTAACTTTCCTGAGCTCCACTTTAAGTCGAAAGACAGCAACCGTTTTTGGGGATTCGGTCCGAGGCTAGGAGTCAACTCAAAATGGCATCTTGGCTATGGCTTTAGCATTTTTGGGGAAGTTTCTGCTGCCCTTTTTTATGGATATTTTAATACAGGTCACAAAGAGTCCGTTCCACCGAATCTCGTTGCAGGAAATCGAGGAACCATTATCAATCTAGAAAGTAAGTTTCACCACTATGTTCCTTTCATCAGCTATCATTTGGGTCTTTGTTGGCAAAGGTATGTCAACCGACAAAGGCAACACATTGCATTTAGTCTTGGTTATGAAACCCAATATTATTGGCGTGTTAACCAGATGAACCACAATGGTCTCACCACTTTTACGCAAGGCCAGTTGATCCGTTTAGCATTTGACCATGACTCAGAAGATTTAAGCTTTTATGGTATGACAGGACGTTTCCGTCTAGATTTTTAATCCTTCACTTATTTATAGAAATATTTTAATAGAAGAATTGATATTGAGGCATTTTTATAAATGAAAAAATTCGCTCTTTCAGTTGCACTTCTAATGACTGCACTTTCCTATGCAGACATTGACGATCGTATCGACGACCTCGAATGGGAAATGAAACAAGTCTCAGTTTACACACCTCAAGATAGTATCGGTGCTTCTTTTGCAAAAGGACAGCCTGATATTTTAGTTCATGGTGAAAAGCTCTTTCTTTTATTTGATGTCCTATACTGGCATGCAAAGGTTGGCGGAACTGAATTCGCATATAGTTTTCAGCCTAGTCTCATTCAAACAGGAAGCATTATTCTCCCCCAAGCAAACGGGCATACAAAATACAACGACTTCAATTGGGAGTGGGGACTTAAAGCAGGTCTGGGGATCAATCTTCCCCACGATGGATGGGATGTCTTCGCTCAGTACACCTGGTTTGAATCCAATACAACGGATGCTTCTACAAAAGCTCCGCCCAGTGCACTCATGCCTCTGCGCCTCTTCTCAACATTGCTGGCGATCAAAGCAAAGTCTTTCTTCGATCTCGATTATCAAAATGTGGATGTCAATTTAGGAAAAAGCTATTTCCTCAGCAAAATGGTCATGTTTCGTCCTTTCGTCAGTGCGAAATCAGCTTGGATTGATATAGATCAAAATGTGACCTATACTGCTTCCAGTCTCAATGATTTTCTCTTTCCTGGACCCGCCCGCACTGCCGGACATGATTTCAAATCGAAAAATGGCTGCAACTTTTGGGGAATTGGTCCTCGGCTTGGTGTCGATTCCAAATGGTTTCTAGGCAATGGATTTAGTTTCTTTGGAGACATCGCGGGAGCCCTCCTTTACGGCTATTTTAAAACCGATCTTAGAGAAAAAATTCCTCCGAATAACGTCCAATTTGCAGAGGGAGGAATCATCAAAAATCGTCATAAGTTTCACCTCTTCGTTCCTTTTGTCCAGATGTATGGTGGTCTTGCTTGGCAAGGGTATGTCAATCATGACAAGCAGCACATCACACTGAAGTTTGGATACGAAGTGCAGTATTACTGGCGCGTCAATCAAATGGCCTACACACAGGATGTTTCTAACCCAGTAGGTTCATTTAGTAATCGCGCTTCATTTGATAACCTTTCAGAAGACGTGATGTTTTACGGTATCACGGGAGAATTTAAACTGGATTTTTAGGTATGTATAAGCTGACAAAAAAAGTTGCCACACTTTTAAGCCTTTCTCTGCTTTCAACTCTCGGCGCCTTCGAAAGTATGGAAGACCGGATTGAAACCCTTGAAAAGGAAATGAAGGAGATCTCGACACGGAATCCTCAAGAAACCTTAGGGGCAAATTTTACTTCAGCTCGCCCTGAAGTTCTCGGAGAAGGTGTATTCATCACTTTCGACATCCTGTACTGGCATCCTAAGGTAGGAGGAACAGAATACGCCTACTCGTCAAATGTTCAATCTCAAATCGTTCCAGTTCCAGGAGCACCTCCTATTATTCTTCCAACTCGAAGAGGAGATGTGAAAGACAATGACTTCGATTGGGAATGGGGCCTTAAAGCTGGGATCGGCTACAGCCTAGCTCATGATGGGTGGGACATTTACGCTCAGTACACCTACTACAATCCCGATTCAACAAGCTCATCGTCAAAAGCACCTCCAAGCGGACTCATCCCCTTGCGACAGTTAGCACAAATCATTGCCCAGAAAGTCAAATCGAGCTTTGAAATTGACTACGACAATGTCGAGCTTGAAATGGGCCGTAATTACTTTGTCAGTTCTTCCCTTTCATTTCGCCCTTTCCTAAGTTTGAAGTCGACATGGATCGATTTAAATCAACGTATCACTTATGTTGCCTCCCCTCTAAATGACAGCGCATTCCCAGGAGAATTTTCGACGTCTGCATTTGATTTTAAATCCAAAAGCGAAAGCAAATTATGGGGAATAGGACCTCGCATTGGGGCAAATACACGCTTTCATCTCGGTTCGGGATTCAGCATCTTTGGCGACTTCTCAACCTCCATTCTCTATGGATACTTTAGAACATTGCACAAAGAGTTTTTCCCTGAGCATATTCTTCTTCAGCTCGATGATGGAAGACTCTTTAAAGTACGCACAAAAAAACACCAGTTTGTTCCTTATGCCCAGATGTTCGTTGGCTTGGAATGGGGTGACTATGTCAACCACCACCATCAACATGTCCGTCTAAAGCTCGGCTATGAAGTGCAATACTACTGGCGCGCCAACCAAATGCAAGACGTTGAGACATCAGTTGGAAACTTGCAAGCTCTTGGAAACACTCCAAGGATTCGGGTGGACTACGAGCCCTTTTCAGAAGACGTCATGTTTTACGGAATCACCGGAGAGTTCCGCCTCGATTTCTAGAAAAGAATCATTTCCTTCACTTACAAGGCTCACCCATGCAGGGGGAGCCTTTTTTCATCTGTTGATTTATAAAAAAAGTTTAAATAATCTTACGAATCAGTTTTTTGAAATTCACATTCATGAAAAATCAGATGCATCAACTTTACCAAAATACCAACAAAGACGCCGTCACATCGATGACATACAACCTCAGAATCCAAGAAGCCAATGACACTGGAGCTCAAAGTTGGCAGGCAAGAGAATCTGCAATTCTCGATATGATTTCAGGTAAAGTTTCTAATGAGGGGAAAAATTTTGACTTCGCAGCACTTCAAGAGTGTGGAACACATAATGGAACACATACGTGGGCCGAATCTATTTACGATGCAATGACAAACAAGAGTCACCCTCATTACGCGGATTTTGAAAAGTTAGGCATGCTCCCCGCCCCCAGCCAAGGAGTGCCCAACAGTGATAATCTGATCATTTATGACAAAACAAAGTGGACCGTCGAAAAAACAGAGTCGTTTGGGCTGAACTCTCATAATGGAACGTGGTACCCCAATACAGTTTTAGGGGCAGACTTTATTCAAAGCGAAAGCGATCCCTATGTCCAATCCAACCACGTCTATGTGTTTGCCGGACACCTCCCCACACAATCGGGCTTAGAAAAATACGATGGAATCATGAGTCTTCAACAGCTTATGAATGATGTCTCTTATTTTGTAGGTGCTGACGGATCACAAAACTGGGCTGCCACAAGACAAATCTTCATTCTCCTCGATTCAAATTGTAAGGGAAAATTAAACGATGGAACGAATAACCCTTTGTTCGATCAAGATCCGGCTGCAATGTGGGCGGGGTTTCATGATATTTACTATGAAAACGTTCTCCATAAAGCAAGCACCCCCCAAGCTGATTTGACAGACCACGCCTGGCCTATTGAGAAAGGTGTGCCTAAAACTCCCCTAGATCGAGAAGATCTACAATTTGTTTCAGGCTTTGACCCAAGTGAAAGCAACACTTCTGCCGTCATTCACTATAAATACACCTATACAGATCCCAATACGGGTCAAACGACAACTCTTCATCCTTCAGATCACCTAGCCGTTGTCAACAAGACCTACTTCAAAGGCCTCGTCCACCCTACCCTACCCAAAAATGAGTTAGCAACTTCCTCCCAAACTCCATAAGCCTCATGAGTTCCTCATGAGGCTTTCGCGGATCTAGATCGGAAGGCATCAGTTCTCAAACTGATCCAATCGATGAAGGCGACCCAGAAATTGTAAGATCTAACGATGTCTTTTCCGTCCTCGAGGAGCTTTATCCACTTGCTGCGGCCTGTGATCTGTAGGAAACTCTTTCACGTCGTTAAGAGGAAGGCTAATATGATAAGCCTCAACAAGGTAGTCTGCAAAGGCACCTGGACGTTTGTGATCTTCTTTTATGGCTTTATTATATGCAGCACCATCAAAGAAAACGATCGGTGCATAGCCGGCTCGCTTAAGCTCAGCATTCATCATGATACGAGCTTGTCTCCCCAAACCAGTGCCGAATGCGTGCGTGTTCACGATTTGCATATGGACCCAACCGGCTAGAGCGAAAGGATCATCGTTTTCTTTTAATTTTTGGCGGTACTCTTCAGCAAAATTCTTCATGCGCTGAGGAATCTCTTTAGCAGGAGGGCCAGGATGATAAACCGAACCCAAGATCTCTCGTTCTATCTCGGTTAAGGCATTCCAATCATCAGACCTGTTGAATTTATCGAGGGCTCCAATAAAGATTCTAAAAGCATCTTGGCCATATCTCTCAATAAGAAAGTTCGGGATCTCCGACTGATCTGGTGCATTATCATCTCGAATCAACTCAGCCTGTTTTCGGTAAACCCCTCCTTTAATAGGAGTGCCATTGGTGTAATTTAGATCTTGGAGAAGAGCCTTGTTGATTTTCTTTAGAACTTTCTCGATATCACTATCTGCGAAATTGGGGGCTAAGACTTCTTTTTCCGCAACTTCTAATGCTTCTCGATAGTTTTTAGGGATAAGGGGATTTACTGAAACCATACACTCAATTAAAGGTGTGCCATCACTATTGAAGATTGAAGCAGGAGTTCCTCTAGAGTTGTATGCCTCTGTAGTAAAGAGCTGGGCTTTTGCTTGACGGTTAGCGTTAATTTCATGAAACACACAGCTCATATCATCCCCACATGTTTTTAACTCGACAAGAGATGGGCTGATTTTGCGGGAAAAAGTATATTTAAGATCAGTTTCAACAGTCCAGAATCCATTGAAAACAAACCCTTTCACATAATCCTCAAATTTTCTCTTGGGCTTTTGGTGTAGGGGCTCGGGTCTAGGTAGGGGTATAGTTGGAGAAGTTTTTTTAGAGGTCATACAATTCACAAGTTTAACAAGTGAAAAGGCTGTAGTTAGACCAACTCCAGAGGCAGCTAAGACTTTTCCTGTTGTTGAATCAAAAAACGAAGGGAACTCTTCAATGTCTTTTGTACTTAAACTGTCTAGGACTAGATAAGTCAAGCGGGTTGTGAAATAAGCTGCTGTAGTAAAGATGAGTTTTCCCATTGTTGAATCAAAAAACGAGCGGTGCTCTTCAATGTTTTTTGTGCGCAGGGGATTGTTATTTTCTTCGACAGGCTCTAAAGATGACTTAGTATATTGTGAATCATCTGGTCCAAATTTACGTTGAACAGACATCGTTTCCTCCAATTTTTTTCCAAAAACTTTAAAGGAAAGCGTCTTTTTTTTCTCTATTTAAATTATAAATTACATTTATTTATTATGAAGAAATTATAATAAAAGCTTTCATTAAATTTCAGCGGAAGCGCCTGAAAAAGGTATGGCCTCATAACTAAGGAGGATTTGTTTTAAATTTAAATCATAAGCAAACCCTAGGATGAGAGTGGTGGTTTTTTAGCCTTTTTCGGCCTAAGATTTTTCTGTCTGACAAAGTGCGGAAATCGAATGGCAACCCCTCAGCGGGTTGTCGAGATCGAACACGCTGACAGGTGGGAAAAGATAGGAAGAAAAAGGCTAAAAAACCACCATTCTTATCTGTTAATAACTTGTGTCGTCGAGCGTGACTTTTCCGCGGAAGATCCGGTAAATCCAAAACCCGTAGGCAAGAACAAGAGGCACACCGATACAGGCAACAGTGAGAATCACTTTATAAGTCGAGGCAGCAGCTCCGGCGTTATAAAGGTTCAAGCTAAAATGCTCAGGGTTGATGCTGGAGCGAACGAGGTTGGGATAGATCCCGATTCCAAAAAGGAAAAAAAGAAAAGCAATGCAGCAGCTTGATGAAATGAAAGCAAAGCCATCATTTCCTTTATAGATACAACGAGGGACATTTGCAATAGCGAGCATGGCAATGAGAGCGACAACAAAAAGCCAAGGAGCTGAGCGCATCATTTTTAGCATATGAGGCATGTACATGAGTGTCGCAAGCGTTGTCATCACGTAGAAGATTAAAAAGACCACAATGGCTGGATTGATCCATTTGCGCACGTGATCGTGGAGTGTTCCTTCTGTTTTCATGAGAAGGAAGACAGCGCCATGCATGGCAAATAAGGCGCAAGCTGTGAACCCAAGTAGAATCGAGTAAGGGGTAAAAAATCCCCCAAACGTTCCTACGAAATCCCCATTCTGATCCAGAGGAATCCCTTGAATTAAGTTTGCCATGATTACACCAATGATGAACGCCATGAGAATCGAAGAAAAGCTAAAGATCACATCCCAAGCAAAACGCCATTTTTTATGTTCGACTTTGGATCGGAATTCAATGGCAACAGCGCGAAAGATGATCGCTGCGAGCAAGATCATGATCAAAGTATAGAATGATTCGCAAATTGTTGCGTAAGCTGCAGGAAAGCCCGCAAACATTCCTCCAAAAATGATGATAAGCCACACTTCATTCCCATCCCAAACAGGACCAATGGCATTGAGAAAAACACGTCTTTCGCGATCATCCCGAGCAAAAAGATGGAGCGCTCCAACTCCCAAATCAAACCCATCTAGGACTGTGTAGAAAATCACACTGACGCAAAGGACGAGATACCAAATATTTTCGTAGATAGCCATCATGTTGAACCTTAGGTAGGAGATTGGTAGGGATCACGATAAATGATATCGTCTGGTTCTTTTGCAGTCTCCTCTACCGGCCCATGCTTAATTTTCCGATTGAGTAGAAAGCAAAAGAGGGAAAAAAGAAGGATGTAAATGCAAACAAACATCGTAATCGATCCAAAAACTTGACCGGCATGAATTGATTTTGACACTCCTTGAGGGGTTCTCAAGAGATGATACACAATCCATGGTTGACGCCCCATCTCTGCAGTAAACCACCCCGCTTGATTGGCGACATAAGGAAATGCAATGGATAGGACGAGAAATCGGTTGATCCATTTGGATTTCTCAAATGTTTTACGCTTCCAAAGAATCAGTCCCAAAACTGCAGCTAGAAACATCCCACCCCAAGCATAAATCATCAGATGGTAGAACTGAAAAACAGCTGGGACATTTGCCCAATCTTCTTCGGGAAATTGATCGAGCCCGGTGACAGGTGTCTCAAAGTTCCGGTAAGTTAGAAAACTGAGCAAACCAGGGACTTGCAAAGCGTGGACTTCTTGAGTTTTGCCATCGACATAGCCAATGATATTCATCGCAGTGTAAGGCTGAGTTTTGTAAACTCCTTCGATTGCAGCTAGCTTTTCTGGCTGATTTTTTGCCACCCCACGAGCCGTAGAGTCGGCCGAGGCAAGCTGTAAAACCACAAGTATGGAAGCGATGATCAGTCCTAGTTTCATCCCCCGATAAGCAAATTCTGTGTGTCTCTTTTTCAGAAAGTAATAGGCGCAAACAGAAATCACCATAAAAGCCCCTGTCATCCAAGCTCCAATGATGACATGCGTCAGGCGGTCAAGAAAAGAAGGGTTGAAAACCATCTCCCAAAAATTTGTCATGACAGCATGCGCTTCGGCTCCTTCCCCTTCTATGACGTAGCCTGCAGGAGTTTGCATCCAGGAGTTCGCGACAATGATCCAAATGGCACTAAAATGAGCTCCGAGAGCAGTACAAATCGTTGAAAAGTAGTGGACTTTCGCACTGACGCGCTCCCATCCAAAAAGCATGAGGCCAATGAATCCTGCCTCTAAGAAAAATGCAAAAATTCCCTCAGCAGCCAAGGCACTTCCAAAAACATCTCCTACATAACGAGAGTAGCGGGCCCAATTGTTTCCAAAACCAAAGACCTGTACAATTCCCGTGGCAACTCCTAAGGCAAATGTTAGAGCAAAAATCTTCACCCAAAATTTTGTCATGTCACGGTAACAAGCTTTCTTTGTTTTCATGTACATCCCCTCCATGATCACAATCATCAAACCAAGGCCAATGCTTAATGGAGGATAGAGGTAATGAAAGGCGACATTTAACCCAAACTGGATCCGGGATAAGAGAACAACATCCATGGTAGTTAAACTCTTTTGTTAAATTGAAAAACCAACGTAGGCCGTAAAAAATTTTTGTCAATGAAGGTAAAAAAAAAAGCCCCGCTTCCGGGGCTATTACCTTTAGAAGTCGAAGCGACCTTTTAAGGTCAGTCCTTGTAAGACAAGGTCTCCGACATGATCGGTTTCTGTGGGAACTTTGATGAATTCGTTTTGCAGAATCCAAATTTGTTGCTCCCATCCCAATTGGAAAAGAATGTGGTAGTTATTCGATCCAAACCAAGTCTCCCAGCGCAATCCTGCACCAACACCAACTGTTGGCTCGAATGTCATCGGATCAACTCCTGTGTGAATGCTTGTGGTCTCAACACCACCTTGAGGTTGGTTACTATCACGACGATCTAGATCAAACTCTCCATAAAGGATCGCTAACGCTAGGTCAGCATAGATTGACCAGTTCTGAGTGAACTGCCATGCGGTGTTAAGTCCGGCGCGAATTCCAGCGCCCCAAAAGTCTTGATCCAGTCTTAAACGGTCAATAGAGTCGTCTGCAGCTACAACTTGGCGCACATCGTAATCTTGGTAGATCCAAGCCGCTTGAACCCCGGCAAATAAGCGCAATTTGAGAAACTGACTGAGATAACAGTTACGTCCAATTTCAAAGTTCAAGTTATGAAAAGTAATATCCCAAGAAGCACGTGAATTCGTGATGCCAGTCAAAGGAGCTCCACCGATAGACCAGTAAGAAATCATGTCCCCAGCATCGGTGCTCTTGCTACCACTGACAGAGCTTTTGATCCAGGTGTAATTGGCAAAAACATCCCATCCATCATGAGGAAGGTTAAATCCTAAACCAACTTTGAAACCAGGTTCCCAGTCAACGTCGATATCATGAACGCGTCCTTTGCTCGGGTTTGCAGCAACACCTGTCACAGCATGGAAAAGCCCATCTTCTCGCACCGTCCACCAGATAAAATCAGCTGTCAGGTAAGGATTCCAACTACGGTTGACTTGGGGCCCTGCTGCAGGCGTGACCGCGACAGTTTGGTCATTTGTGTAATAGAGTGTTTTTTCTTGTTGCTGTTGTTGACCTTGTGCTGCTGTAAGTGCTGCGGTGCAACCTAGAGCTAAAGCAATGAGCCACTTTCTCATGTTGAATGTCTCCTTGGTAAATAAAAATAATAATGCTATATTTTTTCTATTTGATCAATCTAAATGATGGCTGTTGCAATGAAGCCTTCGATTCAATAGAATGATCCAATAAGAGCGCAAAGGACTATTCGACACGCATGGGTTTTTACTATTCGATTACTCCATTTATTGAGATAGTGATCATCGCCGTGATGATCAATTACCTCTTGTCGTTCTTTTGGAACACGAGATCGATGGACCTCATGTTGGGTCTGTTAGCCTTCCTCTTGATCTTTGGAGCATCTTCCCTATTTAATTTACCCATTCTCCACAAGTTAATGCTGCTCGTTGCAAACGTCGCGGTTATTGCTGTTTTAATTATTTTCCAACCAGAACTTCGTGTCGCCCTTTCGAAACTCAGTTTAAAGGGGAAACGATACAAAGAAATCACGGAATTCGACAAATTTCTAGACCAGCTCGCGACATCTGTTTACCGGTTGGCAGATAAGAAGATTGGAGCGCTCATTGCGCTGGAAAATGAAGATTCACTCGATGAATTTGCCCTCAAAGCTGTCATGGTCAATGGAAACTTTTCATCTGAATTGCTTGAGTCGATCTTTGCAACCACAACACCTCTTCATGATGGAGCGGTGATCATTCACGACCTGACAATTGTTGCAGCTTCAGTGATTCTTCCTCTTGCAGAAGACACTTCGCAAATTGCAAAATCAATGGGAACCCGTCACCGAGCTGCTCTGGGAGTAAGTCAATTGACAGATGCTCTTCTCATTGTCGTTTCGGAAGAAACGGGAAAGGTCTCAATTGCTCGAGATGGAATCATGACACGTGGAATCAAACTCGATCGCTTTAAAGGAATCATCCGCAGTGTCTTTAACCCTCCCCTTAAGAAAACTTTGCAAACACGCTTTAAACTTAGGGAGTGGATTAGAAAATGAGAACTTTGCTCAAAAATCTCTTCCTCAGCAATTGGCCGCGTAAGTGTTTGTCGATCATCTTGGCGATCATCATTTGGTTTGTGGTGAATAAATCGCTTACAACGACAAAAACCATTCCCAATGTTCCTGTTCGCATTGAAAACATCCCTCCAGGAAAAACGATTGCAGACATGCAATCGAATGGAATTTTAAATCGTCGTGTGAATCTCCCTGTGACAGGGAGCAAGACCTTGCTTGAAGACCTCACTGCGAATGATATTGAAGTGGTGTTTGATGCGTCCGATAAAGAAGGAGAATGGATTGCAACCATTACCAAGCGAAATATTCAAACAGACAACCCTGACGTCAACATCTCACATGGAATCAGCAAAGTTGCCACACAAAACTTTTTGATCAAGCTCACGAAACTTGTCACAGAAAAAATCCCGATCATCATCACACAACCCATTGGAGAGGCGCCGAAAGGGTACCAGTTTCTCGATATTTGGCCCTACCAGCTATACATCACTGTGAGCGGACCGGAAGATACAGTGAAAAAGTTAAAAAGTCGTGGACTCAATTTGACGTTCAACCTCAATGACATCTCAAAAGCCAACCTCGATGACCTGAGAACGTCCTCTAATCAAGAGCATTCAGATGTTGTGAGCTACTTTGTCCCTAACTATTGGAAACAAATTTCACTCCCCCTACTCTCTCCCACTCCTATTGAAATCAACGATCCCGATGCAAAATTTCTTCGCATTGACTTTTTGCGTTATGAGCTGCTTAAAGTGGACAGCGTCATCCCAGTCGCCTTGTTCTTTCCCCCGAATAAAATAGGATCGTTAAGCCCTCAAAAAATCCACCTAACTCCTAATCAACTGCTCGAAAACCGTAGTGGACTTAAAGTCATCACAACTCCACTCTATGCGAAAGGAGTGAGTAGCTTTTTCCTTGAAATTATGAAAGACATGCTCCAACTCATGGTTCTCGTCACTCCAAAGGAAGGAGGAGAATGTTTAGACTGGAGTGTACAGTTCATCAACTCTGGTATTCTCGAAGATCGGTATGTCCACATCTTGATGTCAGATGTCAGTGATGAAGAGATCAGAGATCTGCAACCCCGCGTTCGAGAAGAGTATTTGCGCAACCGTTTTCGCAGCTATATGAATCGATTCCAGCTATTTACCTCTGATAATGAGAAATTTGAAGTTTGTCCTTCACTTCAGGGCAACTCAGTGATCCTTCAAGAGAAGACGAAAAATGGAACATAAGCCTCACGCCTGCCCACTGCCCTCTCTCAAAGTTAGCCTTGTTTCTCGCCACTTTGGAACCCTTGGAGGCTTGGAAAAGTACGGGTGGAGAATAGCTCACGCGTTTACGAAGCGGGGCGCCCACGTCAATATCGTCACATCTGATGTGATCAAAAAAAGTGAGTTTCATCCCCTTATTCACTTCCACTCTCTCCCCGTCAAAAAGTGGCTCAACTTTCGAAAAATGGAAGAATTTGACCGAGCTTGCACTAAATGGCATGAGCAAGGAAAGTTCGATGTGGTGTTTGGCATGGATCGAACCCGTCATCAAACCCATATTCGCGCCGGAAATGGAGTCCATGCAGCATTTCTCAAACATCGTGAAAACATGGGAGAAAACTACTCTCCTTTTAAAGCAGCCTTGAACCCTCTCAACCGGACAATTTTAAATATTGAAAAGCAGGCGTTTGAAAGCCCTGAGTTAAAAATTCTTTTCACCAACTCTCATATGGTAAAAAAGGAGGTTCTCACTTATTATCAGACCCCTCCTGAGAAAATTCATGTGGTTCACAACGGAGTTGAGTGGAAAGAAATGGAAAAAGATTTTAATAGTTGGCTCGAGAAAAAGCAGACGGTTTGCAATGAGCTTGGGCTCGACCCCTCCCGTTACCACTTCCTATTTATTGGAAATGGGTACAAGCGAAAAGGACTCACGCCCCTGCTCAAGGCCTTGAGCATTCTCCCATTCAAAGATTTTCATCTTTCTGTCTTGGGCAAAGACAAGAGAGCATTTGACTTCATCAAATTGGCTGAGGAGCTTGGCCTTCAAGATCACGTGAGCTTTTTTGGACCTCGATCAGATATCCGCAATTTTTATCAGTTTGCCGACTCTTTGGTGATTCCATCTTTTTATGATCCTTTTGCAAATGTCACCGTTGAAGCTTTAGCGATGGGTCTTTTCGTCGTCACTTCTAAAACAAATGGTGGGAACGAGGTTTTGAAACCCGAAAACGGCATTGTCATCGAAGACCTTCTTGATCCACAAGCTTTTGCTCAAGCCCTCACAACTGCTATCATGCACCCTAAAACTTGGATCCGCTCTCAAAACATCCGAGATTCAGTGAAACACTTAGATTTTTCAAACCAACTAAGAACTCTCATTGACCTGACCTTAGAATCGATTCATGTCTAAACTCTCTTACTACCTCATTCGGGGGCTCACGTTTCCTATTAGCCTTTTGCCAACTCGTTGGATTCACTTCATGGGAAAAGGGCTCGGGCTTGTTGCTTACCACACCTTGACTCGCTTTCGCAAACGAACCCTTTCAAACCTTGCCTTGGCAAAAAGCCTTCATCTCCCAGAAAAACGACTCAAAAAAATTGCCAAACACTCGTTTCAAAACCTCGCTATCACATGTTTGGAATACGGCAAATTTGCCCGGATGAAAAACACCAAAAAAACTCTAATTTGTGAAAACCCCGATGAAGCCAAACAGCTCATCGACTCTGGGACTGGAATCATCTTTTTTTGTGGCCATCAAGCAAATTGGGAGGTCCTTTTCCTTGAAGGGACTCAGCGTATGCCGGGTGTGGCAATTGGTCGCCCGATCAAAAACCAGTACCTTTACGATTGGGTGGTTCAGATGCGAGAACAATTTGGCGGAATGATCATCACCCCCAAGCAAACGGTTAAAGAAGGATTCCGGGCGCTAAAGAAAGGAAAGTTTCTGGGGATTGTGGGAGATCAGGGCATGCCCGAAAGTGATTACGCCTTTCCCTTTTTTGGTCGACGTGCTTGGACATCTGTCGCACCTGCTCTTTTAGCATACAAGTCTAAATGCCCCATCATGGTCGCAACGGTAAGGCGAACAAAAGGCACCTACCGGATTCACTACTCAAAACCCATTTGGCCCAACTTAGATGCGCCCATGGAAGACGAAATCGATCGCCTCATGAAAAAGAGCCTGGCTCTTCTCGAAGACAAAATTCGAGAAACTCCAGAGCAATGGCTATGGCAACATAATCGGTGGAAACAAGAAACTCCAATCAATGTTTACTACCGTTACCGCTGGGATTCCATTCTGATCATCCTTCCAAAGGATCCCACTCCCTATCTTCCTCATCTTGCAACCTTTCGAGAAATTTACCCTTTAGCATTTATCACTGTTCTCACCCCTAAAAAGATCGACCTTCCTGATGCCGAAGTCCTCCTCTATGAAAATATGAGTGACCTCTTCTTAAGAGATTACCGTTTCAAACTCATTTTCAATTTCTCTACAGTTGAGAAACTCAAAAAACACTTTCTCAAGCTCAGCGCATTTGAAGTGCTAGATGAAGATGCCTTGCGAGAGTCTGCTGCAGAACATTTAGATGGGACGGAAGACCTTTCCTTCCTGCTTAAAAAGGCCCTTTGTCGCCCGAACACCATTTGGAAAAAAGATGCCTGCTGACCGATTTTATTTAAAAGAGAGCTTCAATCAAGGAGATATTGTCTTTCTCGAAGAGGAAGAATTCCACCATCTGAGCCGTGTGATGCGGAAAAAAGAAGGTGACGCCATCGAACTCGTCAACGGAATGGGAGCCCTTGCCCAAGCTAAACTTTTGCAAATCGAAAAAAGAAAAGCATCTCTTGAAATTCTCGAAACTTCAAAACATGAGCCTCTGCTACCCCCTTTGATTCTCATTCAAGCTTTGCCAAAACTATCCCATTTAGACTGGATCATTCAAAAGGGAACCGAACTAGGCGCTAGCTCTTTTTACCTCTTTCCTTCAGAGCGAAGTGAAAAAGACTCTTTGAGCAACAATCAGTGGAAACGTTTAAAGCTCATTGCAATTGGAGCCATGAAGCAGTGTGGTCGCTTAGATCTTCCTTCTATTCACTTTGCCTCAGATTTAGACGGCCTCTCTCTCCCGGAAGGACATGCCTTTTTCGGAGATCCTGAAGCTGAAATATCTCTCCCCAAAGGAAAAGCTCCCTACCTTCTCTTTATTGGCCCAGAAAAAGGGTTTTCACATGAGGAATACAAGAACATGAGGGAAAAGTTCAAAGCACAAGCTGTAAAACTGCATCCCTACATTCTTCGCGCAGAAACAGCTGCCATCGCAGCCCTCACCCTCGCTTCTGCTCTATAACTGCTATCCTTTCAATCGTATGAATGATGCTATCAGGATTGAGTGAAATCGAATCGATTCCACACTCGACGAGAAACTCTGCAAAATCGGGATAATCACTCGGCCCCTGTCCACAAATGCCAACTTTGCACTGATGCTGATGGGCGATCTTGATGAGGTCCTGAATGAGCCCTTTGACAGCAGGGTTCCGTTCATCAAAAAGCGGTGCTAAATCCGCGGAATCCCGATCCACCCCTAGTGTGAGTTGAGTTAAATCATTCGACCCAATCGAAAAACCATCAAAAAGTTTGGCAAAGTCCGCAGCTAAAAGGATGTTGGAAGGGACTTCTGCCATCACGTAGACCTCTAGACCGTTTTCCCCTCGCTTTAAACCCTCTTCTTCCATCACTTTCAAAACATCTTCAGCTTCTTGGATGGTGCGACAAAAAGGAATCATCACTAAGAGATTTGTCAGTCCAATTTTTTCACGCGCCCGCTTAATAGCTTGGCATTCTAAAGCAAAACCTTCGCGGTATTTAGGATGGTAGTAGCGAACAGCTCCCCTAAACCCAAGCATGGGATTTTCTTCTTTGGGTTCAAATTGTTTTCCCCCAATTAAATTAGCATATTCGTTTGTCTTGAAGTCGCTCATGCGAACAATCACAGGGTCGGGATAACGGGTGCAGGCAATTTTAGCAATACCTTGAGCTAATAGCTCGACAAAGTACTCTGTTTTGTTTTCATAGCCTAATGTCATTTCTGAAATGTGCATTTGATCGTCAAGATCTTCCACTTCTTCAAAGTGGGTTAACGCCATTGGGTGAATTTTGATGATTTCGCTGATGATAAATTCCATTCGAGCAAGACCAATTCCTTTGCATGGAAGACGCCACCAATGAAGAGCCGCTGAAGGGCTGGCAATATTGAGCATCACTTGCGTTTTGGTCTCAGGAAGCTTTTCGATGTTGATTTCTTCCTCTTCATACTCGAGAGCCCCCTCGTAAATGTAACCTTTATCTCCTTGAGCACAACTCAAGGTCAATTGCTCCAAGTCTTTCAAATCTTCAGTGGCCGTTCCTGTCCCAACAATGGCCGGAACCCCAAGTTCCCGACTTACAATGGCGGCATGGGATGTCCGCCCACCTTGATCGGTGATGATCCCACTTGCCATTTTCATGATGGGGACCCAATCAGGGTCAGTCATTCCTGTCACGAGGATGGAACCAGGCTGAAACGCTTCAATCTGATCAGCGTCTGTGATCACCTGAGGACGCCCAACTGCTATCGATTCGCCGATCGCTAACCCTTCGAGAATCTTTTTCCCTTCTTTTTTCAGCTTGTAAGTTTTGAATTCGGACTTTTTGCGTTTCACTTGAACTGTTTCAGGCCTGGCTTGAACAATGTAGAGCTCTCCAGAACCGCCATCTTTGGCCCATTCAATGTCCATAGGTTTTTGATAGTGCTTTTCGATCAAAACAGCCCACTTTGCTAGCAAAAGGGCTTCTTCATCCGTGATTGAAAAGAGGTTTTGCTCTTCAGGGGTTGTCACCACATTCTTTGTCGAGTAACTTTCTCCCCTAGCATAGACCATTTTCTTTTCTTTACTCCCTAAGGCCTTTCCCACAATCGGCACCACTTCTTCTCGATCAAGAAAAGGCTTATACACTGTGAACTCATCGGGAATAATCATTCCCTGAACGATATTCTCTCCAAGTCCTCAAGTTGAGTTGATCTCGACAACCTGATCAAATCCCGTTTCCGTATCGAGAGTGAACATGACACCCGAACTGGCCAAATCGGAACGAACCATCTTTTGAATCCCTACCGAAAGAGCGACTTCAAGGTGATCAAACCCCTTTTCTTCACGGTAAGCAATCGCTCGATCTGTAAAAAGTGACGCAAAACATTTCCGGCAAGCACTGAGTAGATCCCGATCGCCACGGATGTTGAGGAAAGTTTCTTGTTGCCCTGCAAAGCTTGCGTCGGGAAGATCCTCGGCTGTAGCGCTGCTGCGGACAGCGACATCCATTTGGCACCGTTTGGTGTTCTCTCCACAAAGACCGTGTAGGCCTCAGTGATTTCATGTTTCAGTTCTTTTGGGAATTTTCCACTTTGGATTAGCTTCCGAATGGCTTTACCACATTTTCGAAGCTTCTTAGGTTCTGGCGAATAAGTTTTGAGAATGTCTTCGATCTTCTTTTCAAATCCATTTTCTCGAATAAAATGACGATAAGCTTCAGCCGTAACGGCAAATCCGCCGGGAATGTTCACCCCTTTCGGCTTAAGCTCAGCAATCATCTCACCAAGTGATGCGTTTTTCCCCCCAGCAATTGCAACATCTTTTGCGCGAAGGGACTCGAGTGGGCAGACATATTGACCCATCTCCTCACCTCTTATAGACAGTTCTCATAGACTTCTATATAGTCGAGAGCAAGCCTCAACTGCAAGAAAGAAGTGAGCTAGCAGACGGCTTTCCATTTCCTTTTGATTGAGATACCAAAATTGCTTACATTTTCTTGATACCGCTTCGCTGCTGCTTGAGCGGCTTCAAAAAGCTGGCCCAGCTTTCCTGTTTCAAGAAAATCTGCACGCTTTCCATGATTCACCTTCATTTGCATCTGTCGCCTAATAGTACAGAGTTTCATTAAAATCTTGTCTGTCTGCACTTATCTTTTTAATGCCCTTTGTCCTCTTAAAATCTCTCCTTATCTCATGGACAATGTTCTCGATTTTATGAGAACAAATTTCATCAAAAATCTAAGCACATCCATGACAAACTTTTAAAGAAACGCTGTACTTGTCTTCCAGTCGATCCAAATTTGCAAAATATCTTTGGGGTTTTGAGCTTCCATCTTACACCCCTTTGGGAAAACAATTGATATGGCTATGCATCCTTCTAATGAAGCGTGATTCTCACTCCTGCGAGCCATCAAAAACCACGGAGGAGATAGCCCCATGTTCGTGAGCTCGAGATAGCTATATTCCACTGATAAAGACATCAATCTACCTCCTCTTTGAGGTTATACCTTTTATCAAATTTTCCAGCCGAAATCTGTGTTATAGAAAGTCTTAAATCCTAACCAAAGCACTGCTAGTAGGTCTACCCGAGCAACATGGTGTGACAGTCCTGTATAGCTCATGTTCACTGAAAATTGCCTAAACGAGTAGTTGAAAGTGCTAGCAAATGCTTTCCAAATGATAATATGTTGCGCCCAACTCATGTTCCATTCGATAGCTGCATCGGCAAGTTGTTTCCACGGCCCCAGTCCACGGAAACCAAAACGCTCAAACGCCAGTAAGGCGACTTTAACAGCCCCATGAAACAAAATATTGTGGATCAAGCCATCAATTGCCATTGAGACATAGCGGACTAAATAGTGAGTTCCTATTTGCAAGTGCTCGCTTCTTGAAACGTCTCCTCCACCAATGACCGAGCGGCCAAAACACCCAAGCATTCTTCTGATATCTCCAAAAAAATCTCTTACCTCTGCATTGAGCGGCTGCATAGGAGCGCTGATAGCTGGCCGAGCAAGACCTACCGTGCTCGTCTGAAGTTTTCTATCGAGATACTTCGAGCTGCATCCTTGCACATGCTCTGCTCGACAGGTGGGACATTTACAATCTGTTTGAATCACGCGGTCATAGCATTCCTTGCATCCTCCATGAAGACCAGAAAGGTTGAAATAGCCCTCGTTTGTGAGGAGTCTTTTACTTTCATCTTGCGTTGGATCAAGTAAAGGGAGATATTTCTCTGTCATAAAAGAAGTTTTTCGGAGTTCTTTTGGATCAATGCGCATCCAGTCATCAATCCAGAGAAGCTGACGCCCTTCTTTCCAAGCATGTCCTTGCTCATCGAGAATCTTATCAATGAGAGCAAGTCGCTCTTTCCCAAAATTACAGTCAAGTGCCGTAAACTTTTTTGAAAGATGTTCTTCTAGGCAAATAGGACATGTAAGATTCACTCCATTCGGACCGAAGGGATCGACTGTCGACATGAAAAGTCCCCATTTTCTTGGCTCCAGAGTGAAATTTTTTTCTCTCTCTTCAGCCCGTTCAAAATGGGGAAATCTTAAACCAACTAAGAATTTTTAGAAAGTCGGAAGAAGTGCAACGCTAAAAGTTGGGACATATCCTGTATAGTACGCCGAACCTATCACCGCCATTGCAAGAAACGACAATGTCGCTGTACGCGACCAAAAAAAGCTGTCAAACTTCCAACTGTAAGCTGTTGTATTCTCAACTTTTTTCAACAGTCTCTCGGGCTGCGGAATTCCTAGTTTTTGATATTCATGGACAGTTATCACTTTTGAGGGCTCTTTGAATATCTCTCTCGCCGCTTTGGGATCAAAGCTTGCTCCCATTTGAATGCGCAGTGCCAGTGCTCTTGAAACAGTCACCGCCTGAATTTCTGTTCGACAAACACCACACTTAGTATAATCTCTTTCATATCCCTCTCTTTGCGTACTCCCGTTCACAGTCTCACGATCGTAAATATGAAGGTCACTTAGTTTGACAAACCCTGCATCTGTCAGTAACATTTTGGCAACTGTATCAGTCATTGTGATCGTCTCACGCAACTTGCTGAGCTCAACAGAACCATTATGGCGTAGCCATGAAGGGCGGATGTCAGATTCTGCAATGGCCTTTGCCATTTCATCGATCACTCGTACACGTTCCATACCTTCGTTACAACCTAAGATCAAATGATCCTTTGCTTCTTCAAGGGAAATAGGGCATTGTAGGTTGTCTTCGCTTGCCTCTGGTCCAAAAAAGTCATGACTTGGACGCACAAAGAAATTTTTTATTGCTGTAAACATCTTCTTATATCCTTCTTCTTCTCTACTGAAATAATTTTCCGGTAATTATAAACCAGATCAATTTATTTGCAATTAAAAATCATTAAAACAATTATTATAAATAATAAATGCAATGAAGGGCTTTTTATTCATTTCTAGACACTTACTCCTCCTATTCAAGGCGTTAAAAATTAATTTTTTCGTAAAAAACAATACAAAAACAACACATTTATTTATTATTCCTAATAAAAAAATCGAGGGAAATTCTATAATTAATCAATTAAGTTCTATTGGTTCTACTGCTCTGACATCAGCAGCTTGCTTTTCTGCGGGATATGTTCTAAATGCTTCCTTACTCACTATCAATCAAATCGCTGCGAAAAACCTAGGGTTGCCTATTGATCTGTGTGATGGCAAAAGCTATAAAGAATACACACAAGCTAACCTGCAACAGTGTAAGAAAGGTGCTGATTCGGCTAAAAGGAGTTTAGACCAAATCCTTGTATACAATTTAGTACTTTATACTACTTTAGGAGTATTTGAAGAAGTCGTCCATCGATATTTTATAGAAACAGTTGCCTTACCTAAAACTTCATCTGATTTTGCAGAATTCTCCATGAAAAGAACCTGTATATCTAGCCTAGGTTTCGCTGCAATACATCTAGCAAACCCCCACCCAAAAGAAACACTACTTGGGCAATTTATCAATACAGCATGCTTAGGTGTGATTTGTTCGTTTGCACAACATTATTTCGGCTTAATTGGAGCGGCTTTTTTACATATTGGTTTCAATGTGAAAGGAATTCAATTTGAGTTTGACTGGAATACACGAGACTTTCATAAGGTCCAACACATGACGGCAGAAGACCTCGCAGTGCTATGTTATTTGGCAGCATTTAGCGCCATTGGAACCCCTATTTATGCAACCAATATGTTACTCGGAAAAATTAAGCATTGTTTTGAGTCAGCGACTTCCAGACAGGCAAGTTAGGACGGAACTTTGCAAACTTGTGTCAGCATCTCCTCTTCAGACTCAACAATCCCCTCAAACACGAGACCACGTGTAGGGTCGAGAGTGACCATTTGGTCATCTTTGAGAATGGTACAAGCAGCATCTGCTCTCAGAAGAATGGGGATTTTGAGGTCGTGTGCAATCAATTTTCCCATCTCTTCTGAGTGGATATCATCTGGATGGTTTTGCAAGATGATACCAGCCGCCCCTTTGAGAAAGTGTTTATACTTTTCATGGCAGTGAGGAATCACGACCAAACGATCCTTGACCTTATAAGAAGATTCTGGGTCAAAGCTAAGAATGACTTTTACCTTACCGTGAACTTTCTTCCCTTCTCCAAGCATGCCTCGCACAAGAACATCCCCAATATTGTCGACAAGCATCATGTTGGTAGTTCCACTGATTCCAAAGGGCGATCCTGAGGTCACCACAATCAGGTCTCCATAATGCAGAATTTTATGCTGCAGTGCGAAGCAACTGGCTTTTGCCATGCCTTGCTTCACATTTTCGACGGCTGCATGAACAGGGGTGACTCCCCAAACAAATGCAAGTTGGTGATAGGTTCGTTCTTCAGGCGTGATGGCAATGATGGGCATCTTCGGGCGAAAGCGAGCCATAACGCGCGCCGTAAATCCGCTAGTCGTGAGAGCAATGAGCGCTTTCCCATGTCCTGCATAAGCTGTTTTGACAGCGGCAAGAGCTACAGAAGAGGAAATGTCGTTAAACACGCGCCGAGCCACATCATTATAGAAAAACTCTTCGTACTTGAAGTCTTTCTCTGCAGCTAAAATTGTACTACGCATGAGGCGAACGGTTTCTACTGGGTACTTTCCGACTGCCGTTTCACCTGAAAGCATGACCGCTGAGGTGCTGTCGTAAATCGCATTGGCAACATCCGATACTTCCGCACGGGTCGGGCGGAGGTTTTCTATCATCGATTCGAGCATTTGCGTCGCTGTGATGACGGGCTTAAAGGCTTGGTAACACTTGCGAATCATCATTTTTTGGAGTTTGGGAACTTGCGTTATGGGCAGTTCCACTCCAAGATCGCCTCGGGCGACCATGACTCCATCTGTTGCTTGCAAGATACTATCAAAGTTTTTCACCCCTAATGCGTTTTCGATTTTGGCAATCACAAGAATGGGGCTTTTCTGATGCTGCGCAAGCAGCTTCTTAATTTCGAGGATGTGATCAGCATTGCGAATGAACGAAGCAGCAAGAAGGTCAATTCCTTCTTCGCAACCAAAGATGATGTCTTTAATGTCTTGCTCCGTCACAGCTGGAAGGTTGAGTTCAGCATGAGGAATGTTCACCCCTTTTTGACTACGGAGGACGCCATTATTTTTGATTTCAACGACAATCCCCTTTTTGGTTTTTTCAATCACGTGGGAGTTGATGTAGCCATCATCAAAGAGAACCGTGGCATGGAGAGGGATGTCATCGACAATGTTAGGGGGAATGACGCTAATGGCTTCTTCTGACCCTTCGATATCACCGCGCAGGATCTTCAACGTCTGCTTTTTCTTGAGAGCAATGGCGTCACCTTTGATCTTCCCAACACGGATTTCTGGCCCTTTAGTATCGAGCATGATCGCAAGAGGTAGCCCTCTTTCTTCACGTGCTTGTTTGAGCATTCGAATCGTTTCACGATGCTGATTGTGATCTCCATGGCTCATATTTAGCCGTGCCACATTCATCCCAGCATCGATAAGCTCTAGGATTTTTTTGTAATCTGAGACCGCAGGTCCCATAGTGCAAATGATTTTCGTACGCGTCAGTGCCATTACTCTTAACCTCTAATCTTTTTTATAGCTGAAAAATGCTTTATTCTACAGCAGTGAATATTTTATACTCTTTGCCATGACACAGCAACCTATTCGTCTAAAAAATGTTAAGGTCCACAATCTCAAGGGAGTTGACCTCACGCTTCAATCAGGAGCGTTCATTGTTTTTACTGGAGTTTCAGGATCAGGAAAGTCTTCGCTTGCCTTTGATACGATTTATGTAGAAGGACAAAGGCGCTACATCGAGTCCCTGTCGAACTACGCCCGTCGCTATATGGGAAATCTTTCGAAACCAGATGCCGATCCGATTGAAGGGATCTCACCCACCATTGCCATCGAGCAAAAAACTGCAGGAAGAAATCCCCGCTCAACAGTTGGCACAATGACAGGGATTTACGATTACCTGAGGGTTCTTTTTGCTCGAGTCGGAACCCCACACTGTCCGATCAGCGGCGAAAAGGTGCAACCACAAAGCACCGAACAAATTCTAAGAGCCATTGAAACCTATCCTGAAAAATCGAAACTTCTCATTCTCGCTCCCCATACCCGAGGAAAAAAAGGAGAGTTTAAAGACCTGTTTGACGAACTCATCCGCAAAGGATTCACTCGCATTCGGCTCGACCAGAATTTGGTTGATCTTTCTGAAGACATCGCCGTTGATAAGACGACTGCCCACGACATCGATCTCGTCGTCGATCGATTGGTTCTTACAAAAGCTGAAAAGCCCCGTTTGACGGAAGCCGTTTCGCAGGCGCTTGAGCTTGGGCAAGGTGTCATGAGCGTTTTCGATCACAGCACTGGTGTTGAAACCCTCTTTTCACAACACGCACACGCAAAAAAATCTGGTGAGTCGTACTCCCCGCTTGAACCACACGACTTTTCCTTCAACCACCCTGCTGGAATGTGCCCAACATGTGAAGGTCTTGGTGTCATCCAAGACTTTGATTTAGATCTGATCATTGACCCTGAATTAAGTATCGCCGAAGGGTGTTGCTCTGTTGCAAGCAGCTACGAAACAGTGAAATGGGGAAACATCTACGATAATTTAGCAGATCTCTACAACTTCAGTTTAGACACGCCTTGGAAAAAGCTTTCAGAAAGTGCCAAAAAGGTCTTTCTCCATGGCAATAAAAAGAAGTGGACCCGCATGCGGTTCGTCCATCCCAAAAAGAAAACTGTTTGGACAGAGTACGTCAAATGGCGTGGAGTGCTCGCTGAAGCCAAAAACCGTTTTAACGAAGCAAAAAGTGATGTTTACCGGTCCAATATGGAAAAGCTGATGCATGAAGCTGTTTGCCCTGATTGTGAAGGCTCACGCATCAAGCCCTACCCTGCGGCCACAAAGATTGGATCAAAAAAGATTCAGGAAGTGACTACCCTGACAATTGAGGAAGCTTCTAGCTTTTTTAATCAACTGAAGCTCACTCCCTTTGAGCTCATGATTGGACGGGATCTTCTGCAAGAAATTCAAAAACGTCTCGACTTTCTCTTGAATGTGGGTCTTTACTACCTAACACTCGACCGAACTGCACCGACGTTATCAGGAGGAGAAGCGCAGCGTGTTCGACTCGCCTCGCAAATTGGATCAGGACTCGTTGCGGCAACTTATATCCTCGATGAACCTTCAATTGGCCTGCACCCAAGAGACAACACGAAACTCATCGCCACCCTTAAAACACTCCGTGACCGAGGTAATACAATCATTGTCGTTGAGCACGACGAAGAAACGATGGATGCCGCGGATCATATCGTCGACATCGGGCCCGAAGCAGGAACTCTCGGTGGAGAAATTGTCGCACAAGGAACACTAGATGACCTCATCGCCGCTCCTCGCTCACTCACTGGAGCTTACCTCAGTGGCAAAAAAAAGATCCCTATTCCCAAAAAACGCACCCCACCGACTGAAAAGAAGCTGACGATCAAAGGAGCTAAATACCACAATCTCAAAAATGTCACGGTCGACATCCCTTTAGAAGTTTTTGTCGCCGTCACAGGCGTATCTGGGTCGGGCAAATCTTCCCTCGTCACAGACATTCTCTATCCCACTTTAGCCAATCAACTTCACAAAGCTGAAAAGAAGGTGGGCAAACACAAATCTCTTGAAGGAATTGAGCATTTAGATAAGGTCATAGCCATTGACCAAACGCCCATTGGCCGCACTCCTCGATCGAATCCCAGCACCTACATCAAAGTCTTCGACGACATCCGCGACTTGTTTACAAAATTGCCCGAAAGCCAAGCTTACGGTTACAAGCCTGGTCGATTCAGCTTCAATGTCGCTGAAGGTTCTTGTCCTGAGTGTCGTGGAATGGGAATGCTACGCATCGACATGGACTTTATGGATGATGTTTGGTCAACCTGCCCTGTTTGCGAAGGCAAACGCTTTGATCTTCAAACGCTCAGCATCCTCTATAAAGGAAAAAGCATTCACGATGTCCTGGAAATGACAGTTGAAGAAGCCTCAACCTTTTTCGAAAACATTCCTCCGATCTACCACAAGCTTAGCTTGCTCCTCAAAGTGGGATTGGGCTACATCACCTTAGGACAATCCTCGACAACCTTGTCAGGTGGAGAAGCGCAACGCATTAAACTCGCACGCGAACTCATCCGCCCGGCAACTGGGAAAACCTTGTACATCTTAGATGAGCCCACAACTGGGCTTCACTTTCACAACATCGCCAAACTCATCGAAATTTTGCAACAGCTGCGCGCCGCTGGCAATACGGTACTGGTCATTGAACACAATATGGATATGGTTAAAACTGCCGATTGGATCATTGATTTAGGGCCGGAAGGAGGAAAAGATGGAGGACAAATCACCGCACAAGGAACTCCCGAAGCGATTGCCAAATTAAAAACGCCAACTGGCCATGCCGTGCGCTCGATTTTAAAGCCCAAAAAACGGACAGCGACGACAAAGAAAAAAGAGCTCGCACCTCCCGCTGCCGCACTTGAAGTCCGCGGCGCAGCGCAAAACAACTTGAAGGGAGTGTCGCTAAAAATTCCACGCAACAAAATCACCATTTGCACGGGACCATCTGGATCCGGGAAATCATCTCTTGCTTTCGACACAATTTATGCCGAGGGGCAAAGACGCTATATCGACTCACTCTCGTCTTATGCGCGTCAATTTGTGAAACAAATGCCTAAGCCTCGCCTCGAAGAAATCGACGGTCTTTCCCCTGCCATTGCCATCGAACAAAAACACCACGCAGGAAACCCCCGTTCGACAATTGGAACAATGACGGAAGTGTACGACTTTCTGCGATTACTTTACGCTCATGCAGGAACGGCATATTGCCCCGAAACGGAAGAAAAAATCGAGTCGATCACAAGTGAGTATGTTGTCAATCATCTCATGCAACTCCCTGAAAAAACGCGCCTGCATATTTTAACGCCTGTCAAGATCAGTAAAAGCCAACCATTTGAAGAGCTCACCGAAAATTTGATCCAAAAGGGATTTTTGCGCATTCGCCTCAATGGAGACTATTATGCATTAGACGAAGAAATCCCATATGAAGCGGGACGTAAAAACGAGCTATTTTTGGTGGTGGACCGCCTAGCCATTCGAGAAGGCGTCGAAAAAAGGCTCTTTGAAGCGATCGAACAAGCCACCCGCCTCACCAGAGAGCCGTTTATCGTTGCAACACCTGAAGAAGATCTCCTATTTAACCTCTCTTTTGCTGTCCCGAGTACAGGAAAAAGCTATCCTCCAATCACACCTCATACCTTTTCTTTCAACTCTGACGATGGGATGTGCCCCGATTGTTTAGGGTTAGGCTTCCAATGGGGGGCGAACATGCTAAAGCATCAGAAAGTGATGAACCTTTCACCTTACGCTTTGATGCACAAACTGTGGAAAGACGAATGGACCGAAGAAGTTGAAGAACTCTTTTTGGATTATTTGGATGCGGAAGGGATTGACCCTGATACCCCTTTATACAAACTTCCAGTGAAGCAATTGCAACTCTTGCTCAACGGATCTTCTGAAGACTTTACCTACGATGGATTGTTTTTCGCTGGACAGGGATCAATGCGGCATTTACCCGCAGCGCTAAAGCAGGAAAACGGCAATTGCGCGAATCGGTCATTCCTCATCTTGAGCAGACGACATGTGTCACCTGCAATGGAGAAAGACTCAATCCTCTTGCACGCCATGTGAAAGTGCAAGATGTCACTCTAGGAAAGCTCTGCTCTCTTCCCCTCCATCAAGTGTTAACGTTCATTCAATCTCTTGAACAAAGCACGAATCCGCTCCTAGCAGAAACACTCGAGCAACTAGAAAACCGAATCCAGTTTTTGTGCAATATTGGTCTCGACTACCTGTCACTCGATCGCCAAGCTCCGACCTTAAGTGGAGGAGAAACCCAACGGATTCACTTAGCGCGTCAACTTGGAAGCGGTCTGACCGGCTGTCTCTATGTCTTAGATGAACCCACCATTGGACTGCATCCACAAAATAATGCACGCCTTAATGAAGCGCTCAAGCACCTGTGCAAACTTGGGAATACCCTACTTCTCGTCGAACACGACCCGCTCACACTTTCGATTGCTGACTATCTCTTTGACTTTGGCCCGCAAGCGGGGAAACAAGGTGGAGAAATCATCGCTGAAGGAACCTTGCCGCAAATTAAAAAGAACCCTCGTTCTTTGACAGGACAATACCTCAGTGGCAAAAAGAAACTTCCCATTCCTGATAAAAGGCGCAAAAGCAAAACTCACATCACCATCCGAAACGCAAATAAACATAACCTTAAAAATCTTACCTTGAAGATTCCTACTAAAGCGCTCACATGCCTCACGGGCGTTTCGGGTTCAGGGAAATCCACGTTGATGCATGCCATCCTCAAGAAAGGAGTACAAGTGCATCTTGCGTCACGCTCAAAAGAAACATCCATCCAAGTCGAAGACGCAACAATTGAGGGGGTAGATCAATTCAACAAACTGATCACGATCGATCAAAACCCAATTGGTCATACAATCCGTGCCGATGTCAGCACCTACAATGAAATTCTCACCCCTATTCGTCAATTTTACGCCGAACTGCCCGAAGCAAAAGCGCGCGGACTCAAACCAAAACATTTTAGTTACAACCACCTCAAAGGAATGTGCCGGACTTGTTGGGGTTTAGGATTCAAAACGATTCGACTGCAATTTCTCCCATCCCTTAAAGTCACCTGTGATGCATGCAAAGGAAACCGACTTAACCCTCTCAGTTCACAGGTCACCTACCATGGCAAAAGCCTGGGCCAACTCTTGAAACTGACAATCGATGAAGCAACGCACTTCCTACCACCCATTCCTAAACTGCATAAAAGCCTCGAAACGTTGCAAAATGTCGGGCTCGGCTACCTTGCACTTGGACAAGAAATTGCAAGTCTATCTGGAGGTGAAGCAGGACGTATGCGACTGGCAAGAGAACTGGCCAAACGCTCGACAGGAAAAACCCTCTATCTGTTTGATGAACCCACCATCGGTCTTCATGCAGACGATATTGCTAAATTGATTCCTCTTTTTCATGCTCTCGTCGATAAAGGAAATACTTTAATCATCATTGAGCACAACCTCGATATCCTCCGTATCGCAGACCATATCATTGACCTCGGCCCTGAGGCCGGTGAAAAGGGAGGAGAAATCATCACAACAGGGACACCTGAGAAGATTGAAAAGCATCCCACCTCCTATACAGCTGCCTTCCTTAGGAAACATTGATCTCAATCCCCATCCATGATAAAATAATTACTAGCCGGGGAACTCTTGGATTTGAGCATTCCGAACCAGGTCAGGACAGGAATGTAGCAGCCTTAAGGACACTGTTTGATGCCAGGAGCACTCTCCGGCTTTTTTTATGGAGTTAGGCTCCAAAAAGGAGGGAGGGTATTTCAAAGTTTTTTCCGCGATTTTTTTCCATTTGCTCCTTGAAAATAGCTGGGCTATGCCCTGCGTCGCAAATGAAAAAAACTCATCGGAAAAATTCTTAGATCTCCACCTCTCCCTTTTTGTCGCCCAACTCCGGTATATTATAAGAGTAAAAAACTATTGTTGGTCGCCGATGTAGGAGTCGATCATGACAAATGATCCAACAGAAGAAGAAACATCTGAGGAAACTGGAGGATCGGGCTCATACTCATCAAGCATCACCCAGTCACTGCCTAAAATACGCGCAGCTGAATCTTCGATTTCATCGGGATTGACTATGACAAAGTTGCGTGAAGCACTCAAGTCCTGTGATGGCGGTGGGTCTTTACGCTCACTATCTTTCTCGTCCTCCACAAAAACAAAGCCCTCAAACATGCTATCTTCCAGGTCTGATGAACGAGGAGGCTTTGGTTCTTCCCATCTTACACGACGAGGCCCAACAGAATTTGGTGGTGGATTATAGGTTTTGGGAGAATCTGTTGGCTTTATAGGAGGTGGAAGCTTCGTAGGAGGTGGCTTGCGGACAGGTTTCGGGTTGCGGCGTGAATAGGTTTGAGGAGTTGGAGGTTCGGCAAAGCCCAGTCGATTTGAGACCTTAATAACAGCCAATACAGTCACGACCTTCCATAAACTTTTCCAACAGACACCAAATAAAACCCAAAGAGCAACGAGTCCTATCCGTTTCAATGTTGAGGTTTGTACTTCCGTGAGATCGAGATTGAGTGACGCAACATAGTTGGGATATTTACAGGGGATTGAAAAAAGATACTCGCTGAAGTTCACCACAATAGCTGTGATATTGTTATCAAAGAGCTTTTGCTTTGGAATCGGAGGCGGGCTCACATACAGAGCACTAAGAAGGTGAACTCGAAACATTTTTAGCCTGTTTTTTGACAAAAAATCCTAAAAACTTTTTGAAGTTTAGGGTGTGTCATCAAATAAAACAAGTTGAAAGAGGCTTTCCTATGAGAAAAGTTCAAGTTGTACGATGGAGGCAACCCCTTTAGTGGGTTGTGGAAACAGGACAACGACGAAATTTTCAATAGGAAAATCTAAGGCAACACAGTGTAGTTGATGATATACCCTTAATAAACTGAAATGTAGATATCTACGTCTGTTGGAGTGTTGTAAACCTCGAAATCAAATGTATAAGTACGCTTCAGGTTTGCATCGTTTGCCCAAATGTGTTGCCACATTTCAAAAATCGCTTGAGGCATCTGCCCTTGCACTTTGAAGACTTGATAGGTCTGCTCCGGAATTGTCACTGCAACCATTCCCTCAGGAAGCTGATCCCAATTAGAAACTTCCTTTCCAATCAGGCAATCGTAAGGCATAGTGTAATCTCCTTCATATCCACTATAGAGCGCATAAATGGTTTCAGAAGATGCGTGCTCGATCTGAGAGAGAATGTTTTCTTCCATAACCTGACCCCAAAGAGAGGGAATGTCTTGATCCGCCTTGCCTGGGTCATTTTGTGTACGAACCTGAGGCCCCATTAGCGTAAAAGCTTTTTTCACAACAACGTTACTTTCCACTGAGTTTTCCATAACTGAGCCTCCTTTCGATTCTTTAAGTTGGTACTCGATCTAAAAATTGAACTGCATGCCTGCAAAGAGTCCATGGTAGATGATGTTCCCCTCATGATTGAGTTTATCCCCTGTTCCATGGAAGTCAAATTGGTAGTCTGCAAGGGCTACCCGCCCAATATAAAGCATTTCATATCCAATGCGAAAAGTGAAAAACTTGACGAATGGAAACTCTATGAACGGATAAACATAGGCAAAATATCCAAAGTTCGAACCACTTGGGTCGTAATCACGAACGACAACAGTGTTGTTGTTATCTCGCATGAGTGTTTTTTGCTTTCCGCGGTTAAAGACTCCCCCAAGATTGCCAGCTAGACCCCATGTGAGAAAGCGATAGGGATTGTATTCAATGTCTCCACCAAAAAATGGCCCAAATGCGCGATTAAAAGTTTTGACACGGTAGGTGCTTGTCTGTCGTCCTTTGGTGAAATAGAGCTTGATTTTCTCATCGAGATCAAAAAAGCGGAGACCAATCATCCAAGAGACAGAGAAGTGATCTGTATACCTGGGCGTGACGTGCCGCCAGTAGGTTAAGTCCACAGTATAAAATTCAGAGAGATAGTCATCCCTAGCTCGATCTGCATAGTGATAATCTGTCGAGTCATGTCCAACCTGTCCTGGGAGGTTGAGGTTCAATGGACAATGAACTTTGTCCTGCCCTTTCCAATTCAAAAAACCCGTGTAGGAAAGCACCCAAGTTGAATGAATGTTGTAAAAAAGTTTGGCGCTGATGCGAACTCCTGGCTCAAAGTGCATGTCGTTGACGAGGTCCTTCGAACTGATGAGTGTTTTACCGGGCTCTTTTGCACAATGAGAAGGATAATTAATCGGAGGAATGATGGGGATGAGCCCACCACCAGGGCTGGGAATTAAAATAACGGGAGGACCACCTGCAGCTTTGACGAAGCTTTTGTGTAAACTCTTTGCTCGTTTCCAAAGAAGAAAATCACCTTCTAAAGCAAAGCGGTGATGATATGTCCCGTGCACTGCTCCAAAAGCGGGAAGAGATGCTAAGATCAAAGCCAAACAGAAGAAAATAATTCGCATGCAGTTTTTCCAGTCGCAAATGAGTAGAAATATCTAATGTATCAAAGTAACTGGATCAAAATCTAGAAATTTTTTTCTTCTTGAGCAATGTACGTCTGTTCAAACTTCTTGAGCGCTTTGCGCACAGCACTTTCCGCATCGACTTTCTCTTGACAAGCTTGCACAATAAGATCGAGAAATTGATCACCCATCGCTTCTTCAAGTGAGTCGTGATCTTCAACTTTTGGAAATGGAACAGACTTGTGCATCATCTTACTGACAACTTTTTGAGCACGTGCTAAGGCTCCCAAAGTTTTGGGAATTCCCTCTAAAGCATGTTTCCGCTCTTTCTTCTCAAGTTTTTTGATCCGTTCCCAATGATGGACCACTTCGTCAGCGTCATCAACAGCTAAATCTCCAAACACATGAGGATGGCGACGAATGAGCTTTTCACTGATGGTTTTAATCACATCTTGAATCGTAAAACGACCGCTCTTTTCTCCAAGTTTGGCGTAGAAAATGATTTCAAACAGAACGTCACCAAGCTCTTCTACCATTTTATCTGTGTCATCTTCATCGACTGCTTCGAGAAGCTCGTGAGTTTCTTCAAGCAGGTGGGGGCGCAAAGATTGAAACGTTTGTTTTTTATCCCATGGACATCCATCCGGCCCATGTAGGACATCACAAATGTCTTTTAGTTCGTCAAATTCTTCCATTTAAAATTTTCTTTTTGCAGTAAAAAAAGATCTCTTTTTGTAACCTATGTCGCGTTTATTTTCAACGGAGATAGAAAATGGTGGTACCAACGCTACTTGGTATTTCTGCGGCAAAAGATTTTTTACTTGTTGCTGGTGGTACGATTGCATACTTTAAATATATCAAGCCTATTAAAGGTCATCTTTCTGATTTCATCGACTACTTCCAGGGGAAAAACGTCAAAACACTTGAAGCAGATGCCCCAAAACCCGTTAAAGAATTGGCCTCAGAGCTCCAAAAAGCCTTGGACACTTACGACACATCACCAACCAAAGCTAAAGACATTGCTGAAGCTGCTCTTGTCACCTTTTTCTTACAAGATAACCATGAAAAACAGGTTTCTTCTTCTCTTCATCAAGAGCTTTTAGAGCTCCTATCCCATCCTAATGCAAAAGACAAAATCACTTCATCCTTAAAGAAGCTCGAATTCGAAATCGACATGGCCCAAGGTGGTGTGACCAAAGTCAAAAAAGCTGGACATGCTTTAAAAAAAGCGACCAAAACAGCATCTATAGACCTTCTCCGCATTGCAGTTCCTCATCCAGATGAGCCTGCTCCATCTCCCCTTCAGAGGATTCGAGCCCTTCAAAAACAACCGGACACCCCACTGAAAAAGCGCCTATTGAAATACCACTTAAACAAACTTGGATTTAAGGGTGTCACCTTTGAAAATCTCGATGGACATATCAAGAGCTTTATTTTGAAGGTGCTCCATTCAGATCCAGAAGGGTTTAGCGCCGTCTGCAAAAAAATTGGCTGTGACCCTCGATTTTTTGGTGTCAGTAGTGGAACGGCTCCTGAGCGAGATAAGTTTTTCATAACCTATAGCCGTTATAGGCAAGAAAAACCTCTTCTTTCGCCTATCCCTGCGGAGTTTAATTGGAAAGTTGAAACGAACTTAGAGACGGAAAAAGAAAAAGCGGTTGATTCCGCTTCATGTTTTGCAACATTAGTTGTTTTTAAAATGCGCTATGGAAGTGATCACCTCACACAAACAGGTTTTCATACCGTTCTTTCGAAGACGTACCACAAAACTCCAGAAGAGCGCAAAAAGCTCGTGCTTCAATTCTTAAAAGAAGAAAGAGAGCGCCTCGGAACTGCTTGGATTCCATGGTCGGTCGATAAGCAAATTTTTGAGACCATCTATAAGTTAGTAAATTATTCCAGCCTTCGGTGCTTAACGAGCTCCCCTCTCTTAGATAACATCAAGAACAGCCTGAAAGAATCTCCCATTCCCGCAATGATTTATATCGGAGAAAAAACAAGCCGGTTCTTTCACTACCTCGTGAATAAATACGATGAATGGAGTCAATCTTACACCTATGATATGACACAAGATGACTTCTTAAAAATGAAACTCTATAAAAGGCAAGAGCAATCTCAAGGCAGTATGAACCTTGACTTTTTCCTTTCACGCCTCGATATCATCGGAAGATTACAGCGCTTAAGTGATTCTATGTACCGTTGGGCATGCAAGCCCTGCTTGGGAAAAGATCGCACTTTTGTTTTTCTAAACCCAATGATTGTTCTCGTCAAACAGGTGACTGTGTTGCCACTTAGACTCGCCGCACAGTTTATAAAGCTTCCGGCGCTCCTACTTCAGGGGCTCTTCAATATCGCCTTTATGTCTGTGACTGAACATGTTATCGTTCACACTCGACTTTTTGAAAAAATCGATGAAGTTGTCACAGAAGCCATTCTCAACCCAACGCCCTATCACTTTTCCTTACTTGAAGTCGTTTTGAAAAATCTCAAAGAAGTACTAGAAATCATCGAAGAGTCTTCTGGTCAACCTCTTCCTTCTGATCCAAAAACCAACCGCGCTAAACGGGCTCTGAAAGAAACGGTTAGAACATTTGTCGCTTGCGCCAAAACGCAAGAATCTCTGAGCACTGAAGGTAAGCCTTTCGACCAAGTCTTATTTGAAAAAGTTCTTCCTCCTGCGATGGATAAGATCTACGACACAATCATGCGTGTTTACAAAGGCTACACCAAACGCGAAAAGTTAGAGCAACGAGGAACTGAAATTCTTCAAGCTGTAAATTACTACAACTATAACAAACACAGACCAACAGAAAATATGGAAGTGCTCGAAAAGAGAGTCGAAGAAGTGCGAAAACATATCGGTCTCTATATCAAAAAAATTGCTCACGCGCTGATCATTGAAACATCCAATGAAGAAATTTCAGAAGATGTTGGAAAGGCACTCAAAGAATTTCTAACAGATGCTGAAGATGCAGCTTTCTCTCCCTTAACTGAAAGTTATTTGAGTCGAAATAAAGGGCTTTTTATCGATCTCATTCGAAAATCTTTTATCATGAAGGGACTCTTTGTTCATCTGATCACCGAAGATAAAATTCCCTCAACACAATAATTATTTTTTCTGCTATACTCGTCCAAGGAAATTTTTTGGAGCAGTATGAGTATTCCCAAACCCCTTACCAAACTCCCCGGAACAATATATAATTGCACGCTTGCTCCGTTTGGAAATTATGTCCTGAGTCCAATCGGTCGTTTTTGCTATAATCATTCCCCCACTAAATTCCAGTCATTTTGCGATGCCATTGGGGAAGTCACCCATGCGGCTAGTATTGTTTCAAACATTGATAAAGAAGAAGATGCTCTTGTCTTTAAACTTCGAAAAGCTCTTGATGATCTTAAACTCAACATCGACAAAAGTTTACCGACTGTCCACACTCATGCAAATAAAACGCACCTCGCTCTAAAAGCGATTTTAGATCTTACAGATGCAGAACAGGAAAAAGTGCTTGGAAGCCCTTCAAATTTTGCTGCTGTCATCAACCCACTTAAAGAGTTGAACCTAGTTCTTCTAAACTTTGTGAATCCCACACTTAGAAATCCCCAGCCAAGTATTGAAGAGATTAAGCGCCGGATTCCTCCGGCCGATCGCGCATTAGACCAGCAACTCGCAAAAATCCAAGGGATCTTAGCAAAGGTGATTTCTTTTTCCTCATCGCGTGGAACGCGTGAAGTTGAGCATGCTTTCCAAAAGCTCGGAGGAAATGGAGACGTTCCTCAGCCTCTCTCCTTTCGTCACCATCCCTTACATGAGCTGCGTCACCTAATTGGATGTTTCATGAACAACGCTGATTATATTGTTCTCGATGATCGCGAAGATCAACTCAAGCGCACATTGGAGCACCTAGGTTGTTACAGCAAAATGTTTGGTGCAGTGACAGAAGATGAACGTGACTTCGCCAGTATCAAAGAATACATTTCAACCAAATTAGGAGCCAAAGCTCTCCACTCGGGAAGCAAGGAGAGTTTAGAAACGCTGAAAAATCAGATTTCTAGCTACTTAAGACTACGCATTGCAAAATTCACTCCAAGAAAAGATGAAGACTTTTTCCTACTGCTCTACGAAAGTGCCCGCAGAAGTCGACACCTACGCGTGAGACGCATCGAAGGAAAAGCAGAGCAAATTAGGTGGAGTCAAATGCATCTAGCTCAAGACTTGATGAATCAAGATGAGGATATCATTTGGGAAGCATTTATCCAGTACGATGAAATCCTCTTGATGAAGCACTATTTTGACCGCATCATGGAGCATCGAGAGTGTACAAGTATCAAAGAGCTCGCAGACAATGTTGACCGCGTCCTCCTCTACTTTCAACACATTCCACCTAGTGAAGCTAAAGAAGAAGTGCTTCTACAGTTGTCTCACACCCTTATCGCATGGGTCAGCTTTTCAAAAGGATGGATCCACACTAACAAATCTGGAAACAATACGGCGAGTTTAGAAGTACTTGACCGTATCAACGAAGCCGTGATCCAAAAAAAGTATGATGAAGCCATTCGCTTACTCAAACGAGAAATTGAACATGGCCCAATGAGCCAAGAACTTGCCGCAAATGGTGGTGTTGTGAGCCCCCTGAAAGATTTGCAAGCTGTTAAAACCAAATTCGATGAAGATCTTCGCGCACTTCAGGTCGCTCCAGAAATCAACTTTGAAGAGGAACTTGAAAGTTCTCGAAATGGCCTTGCCGAAATGATGAGTTATTACGCCACTTATAATCTCGTCATGACCTACATCTGTCGGATTCCTGAAAACCAATCAAAAGAAATTTACAACCGCCTAATTGAACAAGTCCAAGAAAAACCCACAGAAAAGACACGCACCTTTTTTAAGCTCCTCGCTGGAGAAATCAGCCAACTTGAGGAAGTGAGCATTTTTGCAAAATGGCTCGCTAAATTCCTCATGTTTTTGCTCTACGCCCCCATCCGCCTTTTTGCAAATCGTACAACAAAGTCTGGCCTCCATTTCATCCAACACTACATCCAATTGCCATCGAAAGAACCGCTTGGAAAAATTCATATTTCTCCTTTTGAAAAGCTTACCCGTTGCTTTAATGCCAATTTAGCTGCCATGAAGTCTTGGGCAGATGATGTGACATGCGAAAAATACGGATCCACGACCCGTGATGAAGGGCTCAAAAAGATCTTGAAAAACCCCAAGTTGAATGCCAACTTTGAACAAGAAGAGCTTTTGATGAAGTCGGGACTTTTAGCTGTTGACCTGTTTGTCAACATTTCCCACATTCACGAAATTCCCGTCATGCTTCGTCAAAATATCAATGCAAATGTCAACGCCCCGTTCTTTGCACTCCACGAAGATCACTTCCTTAACAAAATGGCTCATATTTTCAAATCCGCGATCATGGCCTTTCCCCATATGGCTGTCGAGATTTTTTACTATATATGTCTGATTTTGGACTACTTCATTAACCTCTTGGTCCAGTGGGGTGCAAAAAAAGTCCTCGTTTCGTACGACTTGCCAAATCGTCTCTTTAAATCTCTCAGTCATAATGTTTACAACCGTCAATACATCCCTGTTTTTGACGAAATGATATTAAAGCAGTTCCGCCTCATTGAAAATGCCATCGACGAAGAAAGTTCTGGAAGTTTGCAAGCAGAAAAAGAATCCAGTACGACACGGGAAACAATCAAAGAAATGATCAAAAACTTGCTCGAGCTCGTCGAATTACGCCACAATCTCACAAAAGAAGAAATTCGCAACCCGCGGAAAGATGATATTCCCTTCGTAGATGAGCATACCCGAGAAGTCATTCGTGGTCTTCTCAACGACAACCTTTCCGAGACACTTGTCAACCTGCTCATCACTTTGATTCAGTCGCTTTTTAACGAAGAGCGCATGAATGACTTTCTACTAAACTTCATTCGGGCTATCACTGCCAGCTTAACAACTCAAGCAAGCATTTTAACAGAGGAAGATCGAGAACAACTTCGAGCTGACCATGGAGGGCTGTCTGACCAAATCATCAAAGACGGGATCAAAAATAAATGCTACAAGCAAGAACTCGCCATTCGAGAGACCCTGCAACGGATTATCGACAAGAGTGTGCACCGTGTTGTAGATCAAGTTGTAACCGAAAAAGCTACAAATCGACGTGCGCCTGTTGAATATCTCGCATGGATGGAAAGAACTTTCTATGGACCTGAACGGACGAATTTCGTTTCAGGAATGCGCCAAAAGATTGAAACATTTAAAACCACGCCTGGAAAACGAGAAGCTCTTCTTATCGAAATCCAACGCGATTTCCGCGCATTTATGAATGAGCTAGAGAGGAAGCATCTAGCTCTTGACGAAGAGCCGATTGCTCAAACGCGGCGCATGCAATATTTTGCAAATAAAGTTCTGCTTCCCAATCTCCAAAAGCTTTCTGGAACCCTGCGTGAATTAATGCGGGACAATACAGCTTATGATGCATGTGAAAGAGCCCTAAACGATTTTAGTCGGGACCTTCTATCGCAAAAAATCTACTTCCATTCGATGCAAGCAGTTGAACAGGAAAAAAGCCGTCAGGAAAGCCAAGGAGTGATTGGGAAAGTGCGTGCAGTCCTTCAAACGATTGGAGAAAAAAGCGGCCCTGTTGTAGCCGTAAAAGTTGAAGACGCTTTAACAAAACAGATCGGTACTTTCGCAACAGGAGTGCTCTCTCTTCCAAAAAACTCTGCCGTTATTGAGTCTGTGCTTAATCAAGTTGTCCTCGTACCACTTCTCGAAGGAAATGGGGTCAAACCCGACTTGCGCTATTCTGACTAATCCCTTATAAGAATACCATGCAAAAACACTTCGTCACCTCAGTTTACATTCTTCAAGACAATCAAGTACTTCTCTTGATGCATCCCAAACTGAGCAAATGGTTGCCACCAGGGGGGCATGTCGAAGAAAATGAAGCGCCTGTCGAAGCTGCTTTGCGTGAAGTTGAAGAAGAAACAGGCCTTTTAGTCGAACTGATTTCGGATGAACATGTCTGGATCGAAAAATGGAATGCAAATAGCTTTCATCGCCCTTTTCTCTGCCTTTTAGAAGAAATTCCTCCCTATAAAGATCAAGCAGCTCATCAACATATCGACCTCATTTATCTTGCTCGACCCTTGCCCAATAGCCAAATCAGACCGACCCCCGATCATCCTTTGAGGTGGTTTACCTTTGAAGAAGTGCAAGCATTAAGCAGCGATGAAGAAATTTTTGCCGAAACGCAAGAAGTCATTCAGGCCATTATGGAGCATCAAGCATGTCAAAAGTAAATGGATTTTTCGTTGCAGCAACTGGGCAACACGTTGGGAAAACCACAACATGTCTAGGGCTCATGGCAGGCCTTATCAAAAGGCACAAACAGGTAGGGTTTCTCAAGCCAATCGGACAAGAACATGTCGAAACAGAAACGGGTATCCGAGTGGATAAAGATGTGCTTCTTTTCAAAGACCACTTCAAATTGCAAGATGATTACTCTTTAATGAGCCCAGTGTTGTTTCCTCGCGGATTTACTCGGGACTATCTCGATGGAAAGATCGAAGAAAGTTCCATGCAAGAGAAAATTGCCACTTCATTTGAAGCGATCAAAACTCAAAACAAATGTCTTGTTGTTGAAGGAACAGGACATGTTGGCGTAGGATCGATTGTCAACTTTAGCAATGCCCGTGTGGCGTCAGAACTCAATCTCCCCTTAATTATTATCGCTTCGGGAGGTCTAGGCTCTTCTTTTGATGCGATTGCTGTGAATAAGGCCCTTTGCGATGCATATCAAGTTCCCGTTGCTGGGATCATTTTAAACCGAGTGCACAATGACAAGCGTGACATGGTTTTAAGTTACATGGAAAAGGCGCTAAGTCGTTGGGACATCCCAATCCTGGGTTGTATTCCCTTCGACCCATTTTTGAGTAAACCCTCGATGAAAGACTTTGAATCGCTTTTTGGCGCTACCCTCCTTTCTGGTGAAGAGCATCTACTCCGTCATTTTAGACACACAAGGCTCGTTGCAACGTCTCTTAAAAACTTTCGAGAACTCATTTTGCCCAATCAACTGATCATCACCCCAGCCAATCGCGAAGACATCATCTTAGCCACTCTTACGAAACATTGGGATGTCAAAATAGCCAACCCTCTTGAAGATTTAGAAGCAGGAATTATCTTAACTGGGGGAACACCCCCAAGACAAACAATCGTCGAAGCACTAAAGAAAGCCAATATCCCGATGCTTTACGCCCCAGTCAGCAGTTACAAAGCGATGGAGATGATCACCTCTTATACTGTTAAAATCCGAAAAGAAGACAAAGAAAAGGTCCAAGAAGCCGTTGATCTTGTCGAAAGACATATCGACTTCGACAAACTATCAAACGCTGTTAATTTGTAGAATACCATTTTGAAAATGCGTCATACATATCATCAGCAAACGCACTTTTCAAACATGCCCCACTCGAGCAACTCCTTAACTTTGGGCAACGCTTGGTAAAAGACTGTCCATAAGGGCAACTTCCTTGAAAATAGCCATGCTGCTTCCCCTCAGGTTTATACACCTGCGGAGACGAGGGACCAAAAAAACTATAAGTCCGTGCCTTTGTCGTGGCAGCAAGATGGAGAGCACTTGAATCAACAGAAAGGACAACTTCCATACAATCCATCATTTGTTGCCAAACAGGAAGAGACATGCGAGGCAAGACAACGCCAGGAACAACTCGCTTTAAGTCTTCCACTTCTCTTTTCTCCACTGGGGTTCCCCAAACAAAATAAAAGGTCGGATCATACTCTTTGGCGATTTTTTGCAAAAAAGCTTCCCAGGTCTCTCTTGAAAGTTTCTTATTTTCCCAATTCGAGCCTGGGCAGATCATCATTTTCTTCCCATGGCAGAGCTGCTCTTCGATCCACTCGTGTTCATCTTCTGTGACACGAAGTTTAACGTATGAGCTCCCCATAACTGGCCGATCGGGAAATGATGCAGCCGCAAGAGTCAAATACTGCTTCGCAATTGGCATGGATCGATCCACCTCAACCTTCCTTGAAATAAAGAAACTATTGGGCCACTCTGGAGCTGTAGCGCGACTGTAGCCAACCTTTTCGCGACTTTTTGTCGAACCGATCATCAGTCCCGATTTAAGATTCCCTTGAAAGTCAATCGCGAGATCATAGGGTTTTTCTCGAAGCTTTTTAAAAGCGGAGTAAGCAGCTTTCCAATGTTGCACTCGCAGAGGTGAGTGTTTCCATTTTTTTGTCTCAACTTCGTAAACGTGATGCACATAGGGATGAGCCTTGAGCAGCTCTGCAAAGGGCTTTTCAACCACCCAATCTATTTCAGCATCGGGCAAAAGGCTTTTCAAAAAATCAAGCGCAGGAAAACATTGAATCACGTCTCCTAATGCCGAAGTTTTGACAATCAAGATTTTCATCTACAAAACACCAAAAGTTTTTTAAGAAAATTATAGCCCAAATCGACTTAAACTGGTTAATATTCAAATTGTTTCTTATTCAAGTACCTAGGGGTCGACAAAGAATGCCGCACAAAGATGTAATTTTTTCTAATAAACACCCACGAGTTATGTACCTCCTGGCTCTGACAGAAATGTGTCAGCGATTCGCTTATTGGGGGATAGGAAACCTCCTTGTTCTTTTCTTAGTGAAGCACTTTCAATATGACACGCCTCGAGCCACTCATATTTTTGGAGCTTATACAGGAATTGCCTTTATCCTTCCTGTTTTGGGTGGATTCATTGCAGATAAATGGAATTATAAAAGTCCCATCTTCTTAGGAATGATTCTCACGACGATCGGGTGTTTCCTTTTAGCAACTTTGAGCCCCATATTCATCTTGCCTGCTCTAGCCTTCATCGCATTTGGAGGAGGACTCTTCACCCCAGCCATTTATTCTTTACTGGGTTCAGTTTACAGCAACAAACAGCACTTGCGGGAGGGAGGCTTTTCGATTTACTATTCTTCGGTCAATATTGGAGTTTTCATCGCAATGATTGTTCTCGGATATCTACAAACCGTCGATTGGCGATGGGTTTTCTACCTGACTGCTATCGTTCAACTTATTGGACTCATTCCCTATAAGTTTGCCTTGAAAAAACTGAAATCAACCCACGTGCCTTCACATTATTTTGTCTCAAAAAAAGAAGATCCTCACCACTTTAAGCTCAAAAAGCACGAAATTGAGCGAATCATTGTCATTCTCATTATGACTTGCATCTCCATTGTTTTTTGGATGGCGTACAACCAAGGTGGCTCTTCGATGACCCTGTTCGCCCTCAAATATACCGACCGTCACTTCGGGGGATTTGAAATTCCAACCCCATGGTTCACTTCAGCAGAAACCTTTTTCCTCATCCTCTTCGCTTTTCCACTAGCAAAGCTCTACCTATTCCTCAGAAGGATCCGGTCACCAGCTAGCCCTCCTATGAAAACAGCTCTTAGCCTATTCTTCATGGGCCTTTGCTTTCTCGTCATGCAGCGCGCCGCGCAACATATCCCACATGGTGCGCATGATGCCTTGATTAGCCCTTACTACCTGATCTTTTCATTTGCTCTGATGTCTCTAGCAGAACTCTTCCTCGCACCCATTGGGCTATCGCTTGTGACTAATCTGAGTCCTCACCGCTACCGCGGGTTGCTCACAGGTGTTTGGTTCACATGTATAGGAATAGGGTTTTACTTAGGTGGGTACCTTGCAGGACTCATGGCAAAGATCAGCTTGTCGTCTTTTTTCGACATTTTCGTCTTCACCTCATTTGTCCCAGCCTTCATTCTCGTGCTGTTTGCAAAAAAGCTCGACAACATGCGGCATATCGACTCTCTAGGCTAAATTTTAAAGAGCTTGGGAATAGGCGCAGTCGCTTGGACTTTTTCCCCTGTAACGGGATGTTGAAAAATCAACCGATAGGCGTGTAAACATAGGCGATCTATTTCTGCTGGAAATTTCGCCTCTCTTCCGTAATGATGATCGCCCAGAATCGTATGTCCCATTTCACTGAAATGGACTCGCAACTGATGCGTACGGCCTGTTTCCGGCTCACACTGAACCAGCGATCGCCCCTTTCCTTTACCCACACACTTCCAGTGCGTGATAGCACGGAGCCCTTTAGGATTTTTGGTGCTTCCCCAAATTGCTTGCCCCTGGTAGGTCTTTTTCTTCATAAGACGGTTGTCAATTGTCCCTGATTCTTGTCGGATCACTCCCTTGACAAGAGCCACATATACCTTACGCACTTCACGTTTCTTAAATAGAGCTTCCAACTTTTTTTGCATCTTTTGATTTGTCGCAACTAGAATAACACCAGAAGTGTCTTTGTCGAGCCGATGGACAAGAAAGACCGACCGGCCTAAGAGTTTTTTGAAAACCTCCGGATCGGTCACTAGACCGGATGGTTTGGAGCAAATGAGAAATCCTTCTTCTTCAAGGAGAATCGGCAGAGTGAACTCTTGTTTCTCCTTGAGCTTCGAGCGGTTAAGCTCAAGAAAGTCCCCTTTTTCAAGCTTCACACTTGAAAAGCGCTCGACAACTCCATTCAGTCTAACGGCCCCTTGATCGACAGCTCGTTTAAGGACTTGGCCAGAGAGTTCCAACTTTTCCTTGAGAAAGGACAAGATGGTTTTCCCTGAATCTCGGGCTGAAATGGGAAATTTCATAAATCGTATAGCTCACTTATGGATAAGTATCCCTAAATTTCAGCAAAGAGAGGGTAATTAGGTCAACAAAAAGCCCTTGCAAAGGGGGCTTTTAGTATTCTTCTTGCGCAAAATAGTTTTGTATCACGTACATCATCAAGTTGCCCAACAAAATCCCTGACCCAAGAGCCCAATAACTGAACTTTGAGCTCTGTGGCTGAAAGCTTTTTTCTTGTTCTAGCTGCGTTCTTTGAGAAACCAGATTTTTGAACTCTTCGGCATTTTCATAGGAAGCCTTTTCTCTTTCTTTCTTCAGCAATTTGCGGTCTGTTTCAAGTTGAGCTTTTTCTTTTTCTATTTGAGCTCGCAGCTCATCGAGACCATCTCTTTCACTACGATATTTCTCTTTGTCTTCTTCGATAACTTTTTTATCTGACTCCAACTTTTCACGCTGTACTTGGAGCTTCTGTGCTGCAACAGCACCGCGTTGTAATAACTCTGTTAGATTTGATTCAGCTGCAGGCGAAATGAGCTGGATAAACTGCAAAGCCAACTCATAAACGTTGTATTCTGAAAGAATTTGTTGAACAAGTCCTAAACCTTGAACATAATCTTGTCTGTATTGATCTAAAGCAATTAGTTGCTTAGTCATGCCTGGAAACGTCTGTAGGAAATCAATCAGAGTTTCAAAAACACGCTCTCTCTCTTCCTGTTCCATATGAGCAAAAATATTGATGATTAAAGTTCTCACTTCCTGGTTCATGAAAAGTTTTGAAAATAAACCCAAAAGACCTTCTCCTATTACTTTTTCAATCTCTTGAGAAGTTTCTTCTAAATTTTGCAGATCTGAACCTTCTTTGGACTTTGCGTAAGCACTCAGAACAGAAGGGAAGATTTTTTCAAAAAGGTCGAAATAAACTGCTGGTTTCTTTGAAATCTCTTGAGAAAAATGACTTACTAATGATGTTGGTGTCAGTTTCATCAATGCATCTATTAATTTTGGGCTTTTAGTCGCGATTTGATGGGCAGCTTCTTCTGTTCTTTTTTGTTGCTCAGGGGTTAAACGCTGAAATATCGAGATGGCTGCTGAATTTTTGAAAAACAGTCCTGATTGCTCCATTTTTTCCCATGATGTTCCAGCAAAGACACGTTTATAATTTGCTTTCAACAAAGAAACTTCTTCAGGCGATTCTATGTATTTGACAACATCTGGGTGATTCTCCATAGGAACAGGACTTACAGCTCTAAAGGAATCTGAATCAGAGTCACCTAAAATCCATTCAAATTCATAGGACTTTTGGCCAGTAGTTAGAGTATTATCGAGAAAACGCACAGTTTCATGATGATCAACCTGTGAGTCGGAAATTCGCTTGACATGGTAAACATAAGCCACTTGAGGAGATTCAGACTCTTCTCTTTGAAAACGCCAAGCCTCAAAGCTCGGAGATGAGGGTAACTCTCTGGCATTGGGAGAGAATAGCTTAATTACAAAGTCATTGGTTGAATCTATCAGTTTGAGTTGAAGTGTCTTTTTTTCACCAAAAGAATCAAACGTCAAACCTTCATCTGAAAGCAAAGCTTCTGCTTTCTCATCAGTTAAGGGTGGAATAGCGAAATGATATTCTTGAACAATTTTGTTGCAAGTGGTCGTAGAAATATTGCCCGCAGACATGCGTTCCTCCATTTTTTTGCAGAGGAGTTTACAAAATACGGGCTTATTTCACAATTTCAAAGACTTTCTATCAATGTTGTTACAAGACGGACTCCTGCCCCTGTCGCCAAGGTCTGGTGATAGTGCTCTGGGCTGTCGAGAAAGGCCGTCCCTGCAATGTCAAGGTGAATCCAGGGAGTCTTCTTCTCGATAAATTCTTGCAAGAAGATCGCAGCTGTTACTGAACCTGCGGCTCGCTTTTTGCCTGAGTTACGCAGATCAGCAATATCTGATTTCATGAGGGCCATGTAATCGTCGTCAAGTGGCATACGCCAAACTCGCTCACCTGTCAGATCACCCGCTTGCTCACAGAGTTTTGCTAGCTTTTCATTATTGGAGTAAAGGCCAGCGCGGACGCTTCCAAGCGCGATGATTACCGCACCCGTTAAGGTTGCCATATCAATGATACGGGTTGGTTTGAATCGTTTTTGACCGTAAGCTAAGGCATCAGCTAAGACAAGTCGTCCCTCGGCATCGGTATTGGTAATCTCCACGGTTTTGCCAAGATAGGAACGGTAGATATCGCCGGGTTTATAGCTGCGGGAATCAATGGCGTTTTCAGTTGCTGGAACAATGGCAACAATATTGGCTTTCAGTTTTGTTGCAGCGGCGGCTTGGATGATGCCAAGAGCTGCTGCTCCACCGCTCATGTCTGCACGTTGGTCTTCAATAAAGTTGGTGGGTTTGAGGTTGAGCCCTCCAGTATCGAAAGTGATCCCCTTTCCGACAACCATGGTGACATCATTTGATCGAGGTGCACCGCGATATTCGACCATGATAAGTGCAGGGTCGACGCGAGAACCACTGGCTACTGCAAGAAAAAGTCCCATTTTCTCTTTCTCAATATGCTTTTTATCCAAGATATGGGTCGTCACATTCGAGTGCTTTCTCGCAAGACGACGCGCTTCGGTCGCAATCGTTTGAGGGGTGACATCAAGTGCATTGCGGTTGATGAGATCTCGCGCAAAATTCACACCTGATAGGATACCTGTCACTTTTTGAGTCACTTTGGTATTTTTTGCTCCAACAAGAGTCAATGTTTTGACATGGAATAACTTTTGATTTTCTTTTGATTTCCACTCTTCAAAGACATAAGAAGAGAGGCTCATCCCTTCCGCAACTGCTCGGGTTGTCTCATCTAAATGCCATTTTTTTGATTGGGGCAAAACGACATTGATTTGAGACCACTTTTTTCCCTGGCACCGTTTCATCGCTGCTGCAAAACTACGCCGCAAAGTTTCAAGCGTCGCTTTCTTTTCATCACCAAGCCCGAGAAAAAGCAGACGCTTTTCTTTCTTACCAGAGAGGTACGCAAGCATGGTCGTACCTTGTTTACCTGTAAAATCTCCAGCTTTCACGATGGGTCCAATCGCCGACTTAAGGTCAGTGATAGTTGCAGCTAAAGCGGCTTCTTTTTTTCCTTTGAAGAAAGGAACGATCACAAGATCAGCTTTGGGCCTTTTTGTGGCAGTTGAAACGGCAGAAAACTTCATCGACAATTGTCCTTAAAATGGAATTTCGTCGTCAGAAGGTTCATTAAAAGATGCAGGGCCTTGTCCCTGACTCATGTGTGGTTGCTCATAACCACCTTGTTGTTGCTGGTGCTGCTGTCCTTGGTCTCCGCCAAATCCACCCATGCCGCTTTGAGCTCCCATGCCACTGGCTTGTCCAGCCATGGCAGGTTCTTCTTGTGGCTGTTTATCTGTGCGACCAAAAGGACTGAAGGCAACGTGATGCGCTGTCATATTGAGAGAGATTTGAGGTTTTCCGTCTCGGTCGTTATAGATTTCAGGTTTAGACATTTCTCCTGTCACGATGACAGCACTTCCCTTCTTGAGGTAAGAAACCATTTTGTCGAATTGCTCACCCCAGATCGTGATACGCCACCAAAGGGTTTCATCTTTTCCGCCCCGTCTTTGATTTTCAGCAACACGCAGTGTTGTCACTTTTTGTCCTGATGAAGTGAAGCGCACTTCTGGGTCGGCGCCAAGGTGTCCCATGATGGTGAGTTGATTCATATGTTAGATCCTCATTATTCAAGCTTGAAATTCCATTATATCGATCGCAAAAAAAAAGCCCAAGAGATTCCTCTTGGGCATGCGATTTAATCTACTCCTAGTGGATTAGAAATCAAAAAGGATTGGCGACATCTAGTCCACTAAAGGTCAAGTCAGTATCTGGTTCAAACTGCTCGGCAAATTGCATTTCGAGCTGCTCCCACCAGTACTGGGTTTCCCAACCAAGACCTAGGCTTAAAAAGTACTTTCTTGAGAAGCACCAGCCCCACCTTAGTCAGGTAGCAATCTGAGCTATCTGAAAACACCCCAAAATAATTCACAAACTATTGATTCCTCATTTCTCACAAAAGCTGGATTTATGACAAATGTATTTTACAAGTTCTATTGGAGGTAAAGTGTCTCTTCTTGGCTGAAAAGTGGTCGCCAATATGCCAAGAAAACGATCAGAAAAAAAAGCTTTTTAGTCTCATAATACTCTTATTAATTAACCGATTAACGAAAGCAAATTAATTTTTTAGAAAAAAATTTGGACAAAAAAAATCGAAGTTGTCATAGAGGAAATCAAGCGTTAATTTAGCCACGGGTAAATATGTCAGGGTTTCCATCGCCACAATCTTTTCCATCAGACGATGAAACACTTTCCCCACCTCAAATTCCCTCGTCTCTCAAGTCGGATCAGAAAAAACTCAAGTCTCAAACCTTCCTTTACCCGATTGACGAAACAGATGATTTTTACGATCCTTTTTCTGATCTCAGCTTGTTTCTTTCCAACAAAATTAAAAAAGAAATCCAAGATGCAGGAACGTCAAAAAAGTGGTCTGGCAAAATTGAAGCGAATCTATTAGCTAAAATTCTTCCAGAATTTAAAAAGCACTTCCCCAAGTACAGACTTGGAGCTGCAGCACTCAAAAAGGTGTGGGAAAAGGTCAGCTACTACTATGACAAAATTCAGCATCACAGTGGGGCAATCACTCAAGAAGGAAAACTCAACCTTCCTCTCATGATCCGTGAAAACCTCAAGACAAAAGCGCCTCAGTCTTCTCCTCTTAATCTTCCTCCTTACCACTTAGCTCATCAAATCGCGGTCAAAATCAGCGAGTGCATTGCAACTCTTGAGGGAAGGCGTCCTGACCTCGACCAACTGACAAAAATGATTTGGGCGGTCCAAAAAAATACCATGCGCGATCTTTCTCCTCTAGCTGCTAAAAGTCCTTACGAAGATTATGATAAACTCGACAAACTCATTGTGAAAACTCTGCTTGAAGTCTGCAGTCAATACCCACAAATTGATTTGAAAGTTCTCAAGATGCAAATTCTAAAGCGTCTCGAAGCCTACGCAACAATTCAACCTCTCACGAAAAAAAATCAATTACGCTCGTCTTTGTCGATGCTTTTAGCAAGTAAGCTTTGTCCCACAACGCTCCTTGCCGTCAAACTTTCGATTCCTGAAAAGCAGGCTATAGAAAAGTTCATCGATCTTCAAATTGAATACAGTGAGCAAAACGAAGCCTTCTCATTTGACACCCATTGCCAAGAGCTCGTCGAACGGATTCTTGCTCTTTACCCCTTAGCCAAAGAACTCCCTCATGACCTTTCAGAAGTTGGAGTCCGTGAGGTGATCCGTTCCATCTGCTTAAGTGATGGACCTCTCCCTCTCGATTCAGCTCTATACGTTTTCATTAATGCCGAAATGCATCTGATGAAAGATGATAAAGTGTTTGAAGATCTCCAAGATTTAGAAGACCGCCTTGTCGATGCTTATGATCTTGCCCTAAGTCTTCCAAAGCTGAATCAAGAACTGTTTGAATTCTTTGAGCTTCTAATTTGGAAAAAACTCAGTGAGAAAAAGGGTTTTCTAGCTGAGATCCCCTCTCAAACTTTAGAAGTCTTAGAAAGAGAATTGGGCAACAGCATGATCGATCAACCTAATAAATCATTTAAAACGATCGTCCGACAAACTCTCCAGTTTTTCAAAAAGGTGCAAGAACTTCCTTTTCATAAAGCTCAAGATAAAGAGTTTTGGCTAACAGTGAAGAAAAAGAGTGAAGTCTGGGCTCTCCAAAACGAAATGCTTTGCCGCTGGGTCCACTTTGATGATCAAACTCCACTATTTTCTTTTCTTAAACAAGAATGGAAAAGCAAACACTCTCTTTCCAAGCTTTTAGGAAAAGCCCTCAAGAAGTTCCCAATTCTGTCTTCTTTCGAAGACCAGCTGCGTGCACGCCTCTGGATTCTTCAGCAATACTTTTGGTATTCAGAACTTTCAGATGGATCCGAATCCTCCTATGACCGCTTTTTGAAAAAGCAGTATTTGACTCTTCAAAATGCCTACCCTGAATGTACACAAAGAGAGCTGATCGAAAAACTTGAAGCCATTTCTCATGAAATGCTGCCTCTCATTCCTTTCGAAGAGATTGCCCTTTAGTCTCAATTGGCCTAAAATTCTATCCATGATCGACTACAATCAACTTCTCATCAAATCCTACAAACATTGGGAAATTTATTTACATGAAAACCAGTGTTACATCGGGCGAGTCTTTGCGCTGCTCAGAGATGATGCGCATGTGGAAGACTTTTTAGCTCTAGAAGGAGATGTACGAGAGGAATTCTTTCTAGCTGGGCAAGAAGTCAAATCAGCCCTAAAAACACTCTTTCAACCCGACAAAATGAACTATGCTGCCCTAAGCAACACCTCTCCAAGAATCCACGTCCATATCGTGCCTCGTTATCAAGAGTCTCGAGAATTTCAAGGAAAAGTCTTTACCGACACACGTTGGGGAAAAAACTATGCCCCCTATGATCGCTCATTTGTCATTGATGAAGCAATGCTCTTTAGCATTCGAGATGCCCTAAAACTTAAAATGCATACTTCAAGCTAACGTCTCCGCCCCAGAAGATATAGGTGTTTTTAGGCACTCTACGAGGAAGTCCTGAGGGAGACCTTGCTTCAGACGGACCATCTTGCCAGATTTCGAAAGAAGGCAATAAGACTAAGCTTAAGTTTTTAACCCAGCAATCCAAGTGAAACGTGAATGGCATTTGCACGGTAAAGCTTGAAAACATTTTGCGAAGAATCCAACGCACCTCTCCAAATGAGTCAATTGTGAGAGTTGGAAAGACTTGCGGCATCCAGATCACATTTGCCCCAAGCGAAAAGAAAGATAAAAGCTTAAAGTCTGTCAAAAGGCCGACAGGCAGATAGAAGTGGTTATAGCGCATTATGATCGAACTTTCCCCATTTAGCTTCACGTGATGTCTAAATTGACGATAACCAAAACCAGAGAAAAGAGTCACCAGAGCCTTGACAGAAGGAATCCCAAATGTGTACCCAAGCCTTTCATAAACATTAAAATCCTGAAGCGTTCTCTTTCCATTAGATGCATGAACACTTCCATAACGCCATGCAAAATTTGCCCCTGCATAGAAAAAGTCAGGTCGTTGATACTCGTAAGCGGCTTGTAGTCCACCCATATTTCCACTAAAGGATGGATTAGCGCTTGGTTTGAGATAAGCTCGCGTGTAGTTTACACCACCAGTGATCTTATGAAATGATGTATTTTGAGGCTGTGGTGCTGGCGGAGTTTGCTGATCAGAATAAACAGCAGAATACGCCAAAGAACTCAAACAAATTGTCGCTAAAGTTAATAACTTCTTCAGCGTGATACCCTAACTTTATATCTTCTTAGACCTCATCCTGCTAAAAATAGGTTTTCCTAGCAATCAATTTTTGGAAACTAGCCTTATTCGACGCCCCATGAAAAGAAAAGCCACACCCATTAGGATGTAGGGGACACTGAGATATTGACCCATGGTCAGAAAGTGATTGGCCAGGTGAAAACTCTGCTCTTCTTTTACAAACTCGACAAAAAACCGGAATGTAAAAGTCGAAATGAAGAAAATGCCCGCAATTTTTCCAGCAGGAAAGAGCCATTTGGGGAAAAAACGGAAAAAGACAAGAAACGAGAGAAAGTAGAAAAAGGCTTCATAAAGTTGCGCTGGATGGCGGGGCAAAGGAGGCAGCCCTCCAGCGGGATTTCCAAAAACAATCGCCCAAGGCGAAGTTGTCACTGTACCTAAAATCTCTTGATTGATGAAGTTTCCAAAGCGGATGAGCACACCTGCGTAAAGACTAGGAATGACGAGTAAATCGATGATACGCACAAGCGAAATCATCGGATATTCCTTTCTACTGCGCAGATAAAAAAGACCCATGGCAATAAAAATTCCGATGACCGCTCCATGACTCGCTAGTCCTCCTTCCCAGGTTTTGAAAATCATGAGGGGGTGGGAAAGATAATAGGTCCATTTTTCGTAAAAGAGAATGTGACCTAGTCTGGCACCTGCCACCGCTCCAATGATCATGTAAATCGTTAAGCGTTCTGAAAAAAGCTTGCTTCTAATCCTCAGAGGTTTAACAGCTGGTCCGAGAGCTTTCTCTAAACGCATGCGGTTTTTCAGTCGCTTGAATCTTTCTTCAGATAAAAACCGCTTGGCAAAATGGAGTAGAAATGAAGGAGGAGGTTCTTTTTTGAAGTCTTCATCGAGCTGCTGATTCAACCGATTTAAAGCGGCTTCTTTTGACTCTTTTTTCCCAGGAGAAATCTCTTCCCAATCTACAATGTCAGCCTCGGTAAATTCGGGATAAAAACAAAGAAAACGACGCAAAAGGAATTGAAGCAAGTAAAACCCGACAAGAAACCCAAGAGCAAAGAGAATTCCATACCAAACGATCGGATGGTTGAAAAACGGGAGGTGAAACGCAACAGGATCTGGATCCCAGTAGAGGTGCGAAAGCATTTTTCTCTCTTAATTTGTAAAGCAATATCATATAATATTCTCGGATTAAATTGAGTAACAGATGATAAAAATTAAGATTTACACAGTTGGAAAAACAAAAAAGAACTGGCTTGAAGTGGCTCTTGCTGAGTACCATAAACGGCTCACTGGAGAAATGACGATTGAGTGGGTCATCGCAAAGGAGCTACAGCCTCCCAAAGAAAACTCTTACATCTGTTTAGATCCCCAAGGAAAACAATATTCAAGTCCTGAATTCGCGAGTTTTCTTGAAAAAGAGTCGATTCAGGCCGGAGCAAAACTCACCTTTGTGATTGGTGGCCCTGAAGGCATTCCTGAGGAAATGAGAGCTAAAGCCTCACATTTGATCAGCTTTTCAAAGCTCACTTTCACCCACCAAATTGCCCGCCTCATTCTCCTCGAACAACTTTACCGCAGTGTCCAAATTCAGCGCGGAACAAAGTATCACAAGTGAGCTTTTTCGGGCACAAATGCTGCGCGAAAATAGAGCATCGCTCCATTAATGAGAGCGATTCCAATCGTGAAGTCGATAAACCCTTTCACATCAAGAGGCAAAGGAAGAAACTTAAAGACAAATCCCAGTAGCATCATTCCTCCAATGAGAAAATAATACTCTTTAGGATACAGCTGCTTGATAGAAATCGGCGAAGGCATGCTCCGAATGCGGCTGACAATCCTATTCACTGATTTCTTGAGAATGATTCGCCCTTTGAAAAATCCTAAAGCAATGCCAATACACAATAGTATCATCGCACCTTTTTCAGGTGTTCCTGCAATTGAGCCTAAGAGCAAAATCAGAGAAAAACCTTCATGTGTCTTGTTAAAGATCTGCGGTCCAACCGCAGAAAAATACTGCAACCCTTTGTGCAGCAAAAAAATTCCAATCCCCATCCAAATGAATCCCGATAATGAGATAGCAAAGCGATGTCTCAGCATAAAAAAAGCCTTTCAAAAAAGTATTTTCTTGATTTAACAATAATAAAGCTTATAGTTATTTACAAACCCCATCTCATCCAGACGAGCTGAATGAGAGGGATTAATAACCCAAATGACAGCCTATGCACACTCATCTGAGATTTTTCTTTTTCCCATGTTTCCAAGACCAAAACTGTCCCTACTTTTTTCAAGTATGCGGCAGTTTTGGTCTTGGAAACCTGAAAAAAATCGAAAATCCATCTGAGTATCCCTAGGTCGTCACATGGGTTAATATTAAAAATCTAGGAGTATTGTCTATGAATATATCGCTTGCCTTTGTTCGCATATTCTTCACGATCATTTCCATCTTTTTCATGACAACTTACATGTTGTCACGTCCTGAAGGGCTCATGGCTACAAATGCCCTCATCGGGATTTTAATCGGATTCGTATTTAGCCTTTTATTGATCGGATTCGATTCTCTTTTTAGAAAGTTCAATTTGCGTTCATTTAATATCGCTGTTGTGGGACTTTTCATTGGTTACTTGATGGGACAAGCTCTTGTTCTCATCTTTGATGCCATTCTCGATCTCAGTTCAATTTCCCTTGTGCTAACACCACAAGCCCTCGAAATCATCAAAATCGCCCTGTTCTTATTTGGTACGTACTTGGGATCGATCATGACTCTTAGAGCCTCAGACGAACTCTATATCAGCATTCCCTTTGTCAAATTTGCTCCAACTGCTCAAAAGAAACGCGACCTTTTAATCGACGCCTCTGTCCTTGGCGATGCCCGCATCATCGACGTTTGCTCAACTGGGATTGTCGACCAACACCTCGTCATCCCAAGATTCATCATCAAAGAGCTCTACGCTCAAACTGAAACTGGTGATGACAATACCAAAGCAAAAGCACGTCGCTGCCTGGAAGTCATCAAAAAGATGGAGCAGCTAACCCACCTTGGACTCCGCTTCAATGATACCGACTTTCCTGAAGTTAAAGATACAACAAGCAAATTTATCCGCTTAGCACGTCTAATTGATGCAAACATCTTAACAGCCGATATCAGCCGTGTCCAAATGGCTTCGATCGAAGGCGTTCAAATCATCAACCTGCACTCTCTCTCCAATGCCCTTAAACCTCTCATGGAAACAGGAGAACTCATCAAGATCAAGGTGCAGCGCTACGGAAAAGAACCTCGTCAAGGTGTGGGTTATCTCGACGATGGAACCATGGTGGTCATCAATGGTGGCGGAAATTTCATTGGTGAAGTCATCGATGCACAAGTCTTATCTGTTAAACATACCTCTTCTGGTCGTATGATCTTCTGTAACGCTCTTGAAGAAGGTCTCGAAGAACAGCACCGAACCATCCGGGAAAAACAAAAAGGGTACTACGACGAAGAAGACATGATAGAAGGAGATGATGAGGAAGAATGACCAAAGGACTCGGAAGCGACATCATCGAGATCGAGCGTATCCGTCAATCGATTGAGCGTCATGGCACTCATTTTTACCAAAAAGTCTTTACAGAGCAGGAAATTGATTACTGTTTAAAGCATCAAGATTCTGCTCTTTCTTTTGCCGGGCGTTTTTCAGCAAAAGAAGCCATCGCCAAAGCCCTCGGAACCGGCTTTGGCAAACACATCTCTTTTAGTGATATCTCGATTGTGAATGATGAAAATGGACGCCCCTATCCGATCTTTTCTGATCGGTTTAACAAGCTTTTTGACTCGCCGCAGATTCTCATCTCAATTAGCCATTGCAAATCATATGCAATGGCTGTCGCCATCTGGATCTAAGAGACCTTCTCTTAACCAGCTTTTTTATGAGACGAATAGGCATCAAAAATAAGATGAGAATAGCTAGGACGTTGCTCTTGACGTTTGCTGAGAATTTCTTCTGCACCAGTATAATTTTTCTGGTAACTCCCGCAAAAAACCGTATCAACCGAACGTTGGAAAGCTTCTCCTAAGGAAGTAGAATACTTACACTGCCCAAATATCACATCAAACAACGATTGACCGATTTTATCCATCGTTACCACAAGCATCGCTGAATTTTTTGCCAATCCGTCCAAAGTCATACTTTCTGGCTGTGGATTTTCAGTCGCGATAGAATATGCCATGGCAAATGGTATAGCAGATGCATTTGAAACAAGAGTTCCTGTTAAGCCTAAGGCGGTACCCACATAATTGATAGCTTTAAGGGCAGATACGACTCTACCTAATGTGTGTCTTCCAATACGATCTAGAGTTGGATTATCATGATAAGCAGAACTTTTTGAAGCGTTAATTGCAGCGCTCATGAGTGCATCTCCCCTTTTTTCCATAATTAACTATATTATACAACAATAAATCAATTTTTACAATATATTTAAATATATAAGTTATTAAAAATAAACATTTAACGTTTTAAATGGTAGACCCTTCTTTATCAATTACTTACATTTTTCAGAAATAGATTGTCTACAATGGCAGTCGCCATTTAGACCTAATACCCCAGAATGCCATCTACTCGAATCTAAGGGGGTCTAATCACCCAATCCATACTTCATCCAAAGAGGCAAAACCGCGTCTAAATAGAGCATGAATTTCCACAGCCCGACATTGTATTCAACATTGCCATAGCAATCCTCGACACGTTGAGGGAACCCTATGCCAAGTCCAAAAAGACCTGGAGCAATAATCCCATTATACTCGTTATGAGTGAGTCTATCCATTTGAGAGACCTTTGGAACCGCCCGCCTTTCAAAACCTATTGTATACACGACTGATTGGCACTGAGCTAGGATCTTATGAAACTCTAGATCCGATGACTGGACTCGTTCTAAATTTTGCGGTAGTTTTCCTAGAATATGACGTCGAGCCCACACCGCAGATTGCCCTTTTAATCCTGTGTTGTCAAAAAGCACCCAATCATCAAAAAACACAGCAAATTTCAAGGGAGATTGGTAAAAATTAATCACCTTTTTCACTGTAGTGGAGAGCAGGTTTTGTAAAACAATGATTGCTGAATGGGATGCACCAAATACTGCAACAGTTTCTCCGTCCAAATTAGGAAGCTTCGTTTTATCAAGTGCGAGTTCAAGTGGAATTTCTTTCAAGTTTGGAAAATCAAGCTTTTTTGGTTGTGCCCCAACGGCTAAAATGACCGATTTAGCAGAAAAATGATTTTGATGGCTCTTCAGATGCCACAGTTGGTTTTCCTGCTCTAAAGAGTGTATCTCTGTTTTAACCATCGAAACAGTCTCACATAAATGATCCGTCACCCACTGAAGTGGATCTGCAATATAGCGCAGCAAACATGTTTGTTCGGGGTCCAGCTTGTCTATCTCAAACGATGGGGCCTGATCATAATTGAAAGCTTTACATGTTTTAAGGAACTTTGAAAACAGTTTGACCGCTGTATTGCTTGAAACTTCACACCACTTTTCACCTAGATCTCCCACTTTGAAAGCTGGGTCGACCCACGCAATATTTTCTGGTTTCACTCCCTTATCGATTAATTTTCCCACAGCAGCAATACCTGCGGGGCCTGCCCCTACAACTGCCCATTCAAAAGTCTTATCCATTTCTATTTTCTCTCGAAAATCACACTACTTCTTTGCTTGCAAAATCACGGAAATTAAATCCACTCCAGCTTTTTGACAGACTTTTCAGAAGTGACATTCCCCGTGTTGAGAACTTCTTTTGGTTCAAAAAGGACAACGTAGGCTTCTTCAGGAGCATAGGGCAAGTGATCCACCCCTTTTGGAACAATAAACATGTCTCCCTCATTTAAGACGACTTCTTCATCTTTCAGCTTGATATGCAACTGCCCCTTGACGACGAGAAAAAATTCATCTTCGTTTTCGTGGCGATGCCAAACAAACTCCCCTTTTGCTTTAAAGACTTTGACGTATGAATCATTGACTTCACCAATGATTTTGGGAGTCCAATGAGAGTCGAACAATTTAAACTTTTCAACTAAATTGATTTTTTCCACAGTCTAAATCCTCACTAAAAGATTGAAAATGGGAGCCTGTATTCAACTTTGAGAATGCTTGCCCGCTCAGGAAAAGCATGGGCATAGACTCGGTACGAATATTGAATTCCAAGCGACCCCCAAATCTCAAAAAGATAGTGGTAGCTAGCACCTACATCAATAGATTGGTGCATGATTTTGGCGTACCCATTGAGACGGCTGATATCCACATGATGACGCCTGCCAAAGCCAAAGTACCCTTCAGAGTAAAGCTCAAATTGGTGATGGTGCCGAAACTTAAACATTCCAGAAAGAAGAGGCCTGAGCCAGGGATAGCCTCGGTTTCCTGTTCCCACTCCAACAAATCCATAAAAACGGTATTGCCAATCGTAGACCTTGGCAATCTCTTTACCTACAGCAATTCCAAGTTCGAGATTCCCTTGGGCATGATAAGGAGAACTCGGGTCGCGCATATTTCGCGTTGGAACATAAAAAACTTGCACACCTGCAGTTAAACTGACTGGAGCTCCGGCTACATCGTCCATAAAGAGATAGCGCAATTGAAGACCTAAACGCTGCGTTCCCCAGGAAAGTTTGCGCGTTGAAGAAAAGTCGGTTTCGATTTGAAAATCCCAATTCGGTAAAAAGTTCACTCCCAAATTCAAATCGATGAGATGATCGTGGGAAGAGTAATGAGACGGATTCCTCGCCCGATCTACATCGGGATAATAACGGTAGGAATAAGAGGGACGCAAATTGAACTCAGCTAGTGGAGTGAACCAAGGATCGACTTCAAAAGCCAGGAGGGTCATAGGAAATAAAAAGAGAAGAAGCTTTTTAAACATTCACACCTTTTGCAGCTAAATAACGCTCAGCATCCAAAGCTGCCATGCAACCCGATCCTGCTGCTGAAACCGCTTGGCGGTAGACTTTGTCTTGAACATCTCCTGCAGCAAAAACTCCTTCCACATTTGTCAGGGTGGTAGAAGGTTTCACGATAAGATAACCGTGGCTATCTGTTTCAAGCTGCCCTTTTAAAAAAGATGTGTTGGGCTGGTGACCAATCGCGAAAAACACTCCAGCAGCTTCTCGTCTGTTCTCTTCTTTTGTATTCACATCTTGCAAAGTGACTGACTCGACGACATTTTCACCTTCGACTTTTGTCACGACATGATTCCAAATGATTTCAATTTTCGGATGCTCAAGCGCATGCTTTGCCATAATTTTAGAAGCGCGGAGTTCATCGCGACGGTGAATAATGTATACTTTCTTTCCATACTTCGTTAAAAAGATCGCTTCTTCAACAGCTGTATCCCCACCGCCTATCACATAGAGCTCCTTATCACGGAAAATCGGCATGGCCCCATCACAAACCGCGCATGCTGTGACCCCTCTTTGCCACAACTCATCATCGCCTGTCCCCGGGATATCGAGCCGCTTTGCCGTTGCTCCCGTCGCGATAATGAGGGCCTCCGCTTGAACCTCGGTCTTGCTTCCCTTCACCAAAAACGGACGAGAGGAGAGGTCCACCTCTTTGACGTCCTCTGTGAGGATCTCTGTTCCAAAGCGAAGCGCTTGCTTCTTGCAGGCGTCCATCAAATCAGGACCTGTAATCCCGTCAGGAAATCCAGGAAAGTTCTCCACATCTGTCGTTGTCATTAACTGCCCTCCAGCAGGACCACTAAAAAATCCTTCAAACATGAGGGGTGAAAGTTCTGCCCTAGATGCATAGATTGCTGCAGTATAACCAGCTGGGCCTGAACCAATGATGACAACTTTCCGTTTTTCCATATCTTTCCTTTGAGATTCGAATCCATTATTAAACCTGTCATTTTTTAAAAAAAAAGGATTTAAAACAAGACCCTCAGCCATTTCCCTAGAAGTTGAATTTTATTATTAAAAATAATTTTTAATATCTTTCAGAACGAAAATGATTGATTTTTTTTAAAAATACGTTAAAATGTTTCTACTAATTTGCGTTTGGCGGGGATAAAAAAATGAGAAGCATCCGTCTAAAAGATGTGACCAAATCTCGAAATGAAGGACTCATCCTAAACAAAGTGAATCTCACCATTCCATCTGGTGAGTTCTTTGCCTTGCTTGGCCCAAGTGGATGTGGAAAAACAACCTTGCTTCGGCTGATTGCAGGGTTTGAGCAGCTCGATGGTGGGGCCATCTACTTAGGAAATCACGAGATCACGAAACTCCCTGTCAATAAGCGGAGTGTCAACATTGTCTTTCAAAACTATGCCTTATTTCCTCACCTCAACGTCTTCAATAATGTCGCCTACAGCCTGCTTATTCAAAAAAGGCCAAAAGAAGAAATCGAAGCACGCGTTCTCAAAATCCTCAAAGCTTTTCACCTTGAAAATCACATCTTCAAATTTCCCAACCAACTTTCAGGTGGACAGCAGCAACGGGTCGCTTTAGCTCGCGCGATCATTAACGAACCTGATGTTTTACTCTTAGATGAACCGCTCGCAGCTCTTGATTTTAAGCTACGCGAAAAAATGCTCATCGAATTGATTGATCTTCAAGATAAACTCGAAACAACCTTTATCTACGTCACCCATGACCAGTTCGAAGCTCTCACAGTTGCAGACCACATGGCTATCATGAATCATGAAGGGGAAATTGAGCAAATTGGAACTCCGAAAGAGATTTATGAATTTCCTGTTTCGAGTTTTGTCGCCAAGTTTGTGGGAACAACTAACCTCCTCACTGGAACTCTGCACAATCTCGACGATAATCCCGAAATCGAAATTCCACACCTTGGACGGTTCAACGTTTACATTCCACAAAAAAAGCCTTGGATGACAGAAGGATGTGAAGCCTCAATGAGTATGCGCCCAGAAAAAGTCTTTATTTCGAAAAAACCGATGACAAACTTTTCTGGTTCTCTCAAAGGAGTTGTTTCACAAATTGTCTACTATGGACGTTCGACTCAGTACAATGTCATTGTCAACAACCAGTTTAAAATCCAAGTTTTTGAACAGAACGAAGAACACTTCCCCCAAGAAGACATCGACTATGACGATGAAGTCTATCTCTATTGGCAAAAAGAAAATATTCTACTGCTAGAGGATTAGGAGGCTTCGATGTATGCGCTGTTTCATAAAATTCAAAAAACATCGAAAACTCAAAGTCCTTTTGCGATAGGATCGCCCGCCCTCATTTGGCAATTTATCTTTTTTTACCTTCCTCTCCTCTTGATGATGGTAACGAGTATTTTACAGATCTCTGATGAAGGCGCGATTGAAGGGGTGACCACACAAAATTTTCGTCCCCTCTTTTCTAAAGTCCACCTCAGTGTTGTCTTCGGCTCTTTATCACTTGCCTTTGCGACAGCTTTTTTATGTCTCATGCTCGCTTTCCCCCTTGCCCATTTCATTGCCTTTCGGGGAAAACGATACAAAACACCGCTGCTTTTCTTTTTGATCGTTCCTTTTTGGACAAACTTCCTACTTCATGTTTATGCTTGGTTTTTTGTTCTCGAACGAGAGGGGTTCCTCAATAACCTCCTCCTCTCACTCAATCTCATCCAAAACCCCATCCACTTTCTCAATTCTCCCTTCGCTGTGATTCTGATGATGGTCTACTGCTACCTCCCTTTCATGGTCCTTCCAATCTTTTCTTCTCTCGAACGTTTTGACCGCTACTTGCTTGAAGTTTCGGATGATTTGGGTGCTTCCTGGAGGCAAACTTTTTTTAAAGTGATGCTCCCCCTCACACTCCCTGCAGTGCGGGCCGGTTTTTTTCTCGTCTTCATCCCAGCATTTGGAGAGTTTATCATTCCAGAGCTCATGGGCGGCGATAAACGCTACTTCGTAGGAAATGTCGTCTCTCAATACATCCTAGGAGATGAAACTGAAGGTCTGGGCGCAGCCTTTATGGTTGTCAGTTGCCTCTCCCTTTTAGCAGCTACCGTTGGCATCTATTTCTTTTTTAAACAAGTGTCCAAATGGCTTATGCGGGGGATGAAATGACCAAGAAATTTTGGATGTCATTAAGTTCCGTTTCGATCGCCTCTTTTGCCTATCTCTTTCTCTATGTCCCCATCTTGATTCTGATCATTTTCTCATTCAATTCCAAAAGCTTTCCCTCTCCTTGGGATCATTTCACTTTTAATTGGTACCATGAGCTTTTTAGCACCAAAGAAATTTGGACCTCTTTTACCAACTCCCTACTCGTCGCGACTCTGTCCACATTCTTGAGCCTCAGCATGGGAGTCTTTTTGATTTTTTTCCGTGCAACAGGTGGAGAAATCCGAAAAGCCGTCCCTTTGTTTTATGGCAACTTGATCATTCCAGAGACCATGCTTGCTTTAAGCCTGCTCAGTTATTTCACTTTTTTCAAAATTGAACTCGGGATGACAACTCTTGTGGTTGCACATACCGTTCTTGGACTCGGCTTTGTGATTCCTATTCTTTACACCCGCTACCTCCAACTCGACCCTAGACTGAATGAAGCGTCTCAAGTTCTCGGAGCCTCCCCACGACAAACATTTTTCAAGATCACATTGCCCTTGCTCCGCCCCACACTGATTGCCACAGGACTTCTGATCTTCATCCTCTCATTTGATGACTTCATCTTGTCCTACTTCTGTGCAGGAACGTCTATTCAGACCTTATCGCTCTACCTCCTCTCCATGCTTCGCTCGGGTATCTCCCCGATCGTCAACGCACTTTCAGGCATCCTCCTCTTTTTGAGCAGTATCTTGGTCCTATTTTTCTTCTCACCGAAAATTCGAAGTAGGATTTTGTAAGATGCGCCATTCAACTTTCTACATACGACTCACCATCCTAGGCTGTTGGATCGCCCTAATTTTCGGCGCTCTTTGGATGACCACGATTCACATCTCGCCTAAAACGGAAGAAAACACCCTAAATGTTTATGGCTGGCCTGAAATGTTTGTGCCTGAAGCGATAGACGAGTTTGAAAAGGAAACAGGGATCAAAGTGCGGCTGCACTACTACACGACAAATGAAGAGATGCTTGTCACAATGAAAGCCACCGAGGGTAACGGGTATGACCTCATCATCCCTTCCGATTATGCCGTTAGCATGCTGATCAAAGAAGACCTCTTAAAACCCATTGATCATAGCCAGCTTGATTTTTTAGACACACTCAATCCGATTTTACTCAAACATGACTACGATCCCGAAAATCAGTACGCCATCCCCTACCAGTGGGAAGTCTTTGGATTTGGAATCGACAGTGATTACTTTCAAGACAAAAACCTCGAACCGAGCTGGAACACCATCTTCAATCCCAAAAATCCTGAGATCAAACTGGCCATGGTCAATGATCCGATTGAAGCCGTGAACTTTGCTGCTTACTACTTGAATGGAGCCTCACCCCATCTCGATGAAAAGAAAACACGAAAAGTTCGCGACCTTCTCCAAGAGCAAAAAAGCTGGGTCGAAGCTTACGCAGGACTCCGCGCTGATTACCTTTTGGCCACCAAAAACTGTCATGTAGCCCTTTGCACAAGCTCCTATATCTTCCGCTCTTCCACACAGTATCCTCATGTGAAATTCATGGCGCCCAAAGAGTGGACATTCATTTCTATTGAAAATATGTGCATCCCTAAAGCCTCGACAAAAGACGAGCAGGTCTACGAGTTTTTAAATTTCATCTATAAAGCAGAAAATCTTGGCAGGGATACCAATACATTTTTCACATTCCCCGCCACGACAAACACAACGCCTTACTTAGACGTTCCCCCAGAGTTCTTAGAATTCCTCGAGAATAGCCACCTCTTTGAAGGAAAGCTCTACTTCATCCGCCACCTTATCCCTGAAAAGGAGATTCGAAAGATCTGGGTGGATATCAAGTCTTAAAAAATAAGTACTGTCCATCCATGCCCAATTTAGTTAACGCCGCCGCCAAGTTGTTCAATCTCTCGAGCCCTTAGTATTTCCATTGCTTGAAGTTTTTCAGATTGATCTTGTGAGTACTCCCTTTCCAAATATTGATTGATGCCCATTGTGACTGGGACATAAGCATTATGGAACATATGAGTAACCGTTGGCCCAATTAAACCAGCTTTTTCATAAACAATTCCGTGTATGACAGAACTAATAAAATGCTGTACATAAACGACGCTACAAGAACTTGCTTCTACATGGAGTTCTGCAAAATATAAGATGTTAAAATAATTCTAGAGAGGGGATGTAAAATGATTCTTCCCAAGGTAGAAGATACACGTTGCGCTAAACGACCAATACACACTAACAATATACCTTGAAATGCACAGCGAAAAAATAACTCTTCAGTAAGTGCTACTGAAAACTGTTCCATCATAAAAATAGACTCAACATTTTGAGAATTTAAGAACGTCAAGTCTGTCAATGCACGACATAAAAGAAACACACGCTGGCAAGCCCAGCCTACAAAATCTACACACAATTTTCTGGCAAGTCCTTGTTTTTCAAAGTATCGAAAATATAGAAGATAGATGTCTTGGTCAGGGCATAATGAAGACTTCAGGCCAGTAAGATCAACCGTACCAACACCATATATGTACGTATCCGCAATCAGCGCAATACCGATATAGGTCATACGCCTATTGAAATCTGTTAGCACATGACTCCAAACATGGAGAGATAGGTTAAAAACCATCTTAGAGCACATGGACATTTGCGTAATCAGCCCACAAGCAATGTAGCCAATACGTCTAGAAAGATCTGTTAGCCCATGAGTCCAAGACTTTTCAGATGAGTTATCCGCAAGATACTCATTTCGAAGTCGTACTAAATTTGTACGGCTCTCTACCGGAGTCATTTTTTCCCCTCAAATTTTTTAGAATGAGGGGAAAATGATACCACAAATCCGTGTAACAAGAATCAATAAAAATTTTTAGAATTGCTCGAGTAAAGCCATTTCTTTCAATGAAAGCTCTATCTCATCTGGCACTTCATCGCAGGCGTCAAATCTGAGGATCTTTTTAGAAAGCTTTTTCCAGGACTTGAGATCGCTTTTCAAGCTTTTCCTGAGCGTTTTGATTTTCAGGTATAAAGACTTGTCTCGACTTTTTTTGGATCGTTGATACTCACTTGTTAACCGACGTATAGTAGAAATCTTATCAATAAGAGTTTGAGAAAAACTTTCAACCTTATCGAAAAGCGCTTTCTTACTACCAAACCAAGAAAGTTTAATCTCATTCTTTCGTTCAATCACCATCCGTTCTTTGATCTGAAAAGCATTCACTCTTCTAAGCCCCGTAGCCAATTTCAATTGACTGAGTGTCCAAATAATCCACTTCGTAGGATCAAAATGGTACCACTTGATTCCATTGCGATAATCATTGGCATAGGTATGGTGATAGTTATGGTAGCCCTCTCCAAAAGTTAATAAAGAGATACAGTAATTATCCACTGCAGAGTGCTCTTGACTAAACGACTGAGAGCCCCAGGTATGAGCAAGCGAATTGATAAACCACGTAAAGTGGTGAAGAAAGAAAAGCCTCACTCCCCATGTTAAGACAAATGCTCCTAGGTAATCGTTAAATAGATAACCTATCAAGAGAGTCACCAGAGTATTCGTTGTAACCATCAGAGGAACATAGAATTTATGCTGAAACATGACGAGTTTATTGCGACAAAGATCCGCAACAATTTTTTCATCAATCGGGGGAAGCTTCTTAAACAACCATAAAATGTGTGCATACAAGAAGCCTTTCTTGATCGAATAGGGATCTTTATCAGTATCCACATAGGCATGGTGGTTCCGATGATCATGAGCCCATTTTAAAGCGCTTCCTTGAGTGGCCATGCTAGCAAAAAATAGAATGATTGCTTCAACAAATTTATTCGTCTTATAGGTTGGATGAGCATAGAGTCGATGGTAACCAACGGTGATTCCTAGACCTGTTAAGTAGAGCAATACCGCCGCAATCACAAAGAGTCCTACGGCAGGTGACTGATAAATAAAATAAAAGGGCAACCCAATTAGCAATGCTAAGTGATAACCAATGATGAAAAAAGAAACACTCCATTCGACTTCAGATAGTTTCAATTGATACCTCGATTTTGTTTTTCCTCATCATAGATACTTATCCAGTTTAAAACCACGAAAATAAAACATTTAAAAAAATTAAAAATTTACAGTGCTAAAACCCTAAAAATCATAGTTCATTTGCATATCTGCTGAGTAGTTTTTCAACTTTCCGTTTAGCTCAGCACGGCTATTCAATAGGATTGAAAATCCGTACTTATTTGCAAATTCTATCCCAGCTTGAGGTGCCCATTGGTTCACACCTTTACTCGTAGCACTTACAGAAAACGTCCCTTGTTGCCCTCGAAAACCGCTGCGATAGGAGCTGCTACTCAAAAGAGTTTTATTAACCCAACTTACAGCAAAATAGGGTGTCCAGCATCCGTTTGCCAATCGGAACGTATGACTTGTACTCAACCCCAATTCTGAGCGTAGGGCATTGGATACTTTTGTATTGACACTCAAATTAATGCTGTTTGCTCCTGTTTCATTAAAGGAGTTGTTATGTAAGTAAAAGTGGTCAAGATTGGCAAAGATTTGAAGAGGAACAGATAGGGAGCTAAAGTCCCCAATAAGCCCTAAATGGTTCGTCCACTGTATTCCAGAACTATCGCTATGGGCTGTGCGATTGACTCTTGATCCTGGATGACGCGGCGCACTATATCTAATATAACGTTTTGCGTGGTAAAAATTCCCACCAACCATTGTCGACACATCTACTCCAAAATATTTGTTAAAATAGCCTGAGTAGACACCACCATAAACCTGATCAATATGGCCTTTCCCGGCCGAGCCCTGCCAACGAAAATTGGTGTAGGCATAGCCGATTCCTGCTCCAACATACCAGTGGTCAAAAGTGTAGTCATACCCAGTCAAAAAGCCGGCAGTTTCATATTGAAATCCACGCAGTTCTCCTCTTTCAGATTGATCATTCCACGTTCCGAAAGTTTGGAGCCATACACTGTTACGTTTATTTGGATCACGATCACAACCTCTTCTTATTGGAGCGTTTCCATAGAAAGGCCCTTCGCCAGTTGAAGCTGTAAGAGAAGGTTCTAATGAAGCAATTTCTGCGGAAGGCGATCCTTGACTTCCCCTCATGCGATTGCCAAATAACTCCATGATTTTACCATTCGTCGTAAGATTCATCCATTCGTAAGAACCAAAAGATCCTGGGTGAAAAAAGTTAAGAACTTTATTGATTTCATCTTTTGGAACTAGACCTAAAGATTCCACAATAAACCCTAAATCAGAGGTTGGACTAATCGGAAGAAGATCCACAAAATAATCAGCTACATGACTTGGGTTCTTTTTTCCAATCATCTGACCGGTCAATCCTGGTTGGAAAATCGCATCAGCAATGACAACCAAGTTAACTTGGTTATGAGTGTATTGCACTTCGAAAAGAGGCCCACCATTAGGCTGCGTCGGAATGATCTTTGTTGAAAACTTACCAGTCCGCCCCCTATCAGCGTTGACAATCGTAATGACTTCCCCAACAAGAAAGTTCCCAACAGCAGCTTCAACTTCAAGAACTCCGTCAAGTTGTGCAGTCCCTTTGACATCGATGAAATCTGTATTCGCTAAACTATCGACTTCAGCATCAAACAAGCCTGCCGTGGACGAAAATTCAAGGTCACCGCCCACAAAAATCATTCCATAAAGTGCATCCCCTCCTGGTCGAATAGCTCCATCCATATTTTTTAAGTTTCCAGAATCGGGAACGCTAGGCTGAACAAGAAGAGAGGCATTTCCTCCAAAACTTCCACCAGTCACCATCACAGGAGTGATAAGAGAGCCTTCCACATTCAGTGTTCCTCCCTTGACTGTTGGCTATATTTTGTCTACCCTCATTGGAGGGGTCCTTGGAGCTGTTGAGATCAAAGGAATCTACTTTGTAGCAGTAGTCCTGCTCTTCACCTCATGGCTTGTTCTTTCTACACTCCACCTTCAGCTTAAAAAACAAAGCCACTCCGAGTAGGGAGTGGCTTAACCGTTTTTCTAAGCGTTAACCGACGGGCTGCTTATTTTTTTTTTGACTCGATGTAGCTTACCACATCGCCTACAGTTTTGAGCTTCTCTGCATCTTCTTCGGAGATTTCGAAGCCGAACTTTTCCTCAAACGTCATAATCAATTCAGTCAGGTCGAGGGAGTCTGCATTCAAATCCTCGACAAAAGATTTCTCGAGAGTCACGTCTTGTGCATCGACACCAAGTTGTTCGACGACAACATCGATCACTTCTTCTTTTAACGACATATGTCCTTATTCCTTGTTTCAAATGTGTTAATGAATTCATTTTAATCCTTTAGGCGATCATTCCGCCGTCTACGGTCAACACTTGTCCCGTAATGTAACTGGCCATATCACTAGCTAAAAACACCGCAACATCTGCCACTTCCTTTGGATCCCCTAAACGGCCCATAGGAACGCGTGACAAAATACTTTGTTTCTGCTCGTCTGTCAGCTTATCAGTCATAGGAGTCTTGAAAAATCCAGGAGCAATGCAATTCACACAGATATTGCGTGGACCGAGCTCTTTAGCAAGCGACCCTGTTAAACCAACCATTCCAAGCTTGGAAGCAGCATAATTAACTTGTCCAGGGTTTCCTGTCAACCCAATGACAGAGGCCACATTGATGATTCTTCCTTTGCGTGCTTTCATCATCGGTTTCACAAATGCATGGCATAAGTTGTAAACCGACTTCAAGTTGGTATCCATCACATGATCCCAATCTTCTTCAGCCATTCTCATGAGAAGCTTATCACGGGTCACACCAGCACAATTGACTAAAACATCAATTGAACCCCAAGACTCCAGCAGGCGCTCTGTTGCAGCATTGACCTGCTGTTTATTCGAAACATCAACGGTTTCAAACCAAACTTTTTGATCCGATGACGCGCGCTCTTCTTGAATGAGCTCAGCAACATCTTTTGCTCGCTGAAGATTGGTTCCGAAGATTGCAACGTGAGCTCCTTGCTTTGCAAAAGACAAAGCAATTTGCTTTCCCAGTCCTGATGTCCCACCTGTAATAAGGGCTTTTTTCCCTTTGAGTAATGTCATCATCTATCTCCTAAACTTTTAGACGAGAGCGAGGTCTAACGCTTTGGCGACCTCTTCTAAATCTTCTACTTTTTCCACGCTAAGAGTCGAACCTTTGACTCCAATTTTGCGATTCATTCCATTTAAAGACTTTCCACATCCAATTTCGATGTAAAGGTCAATTCCCTCTTCATCCATTTTGCGAACGCCTTTTTCCCAAAGAACAGGAGAAACAACTTGATCAATCAAAAACTGCCTAATTTCAGCAGCACTGTGAACAAAATCACCAGGGACATTCAAAACCACATCGATTTCGCTATCATGAATCGGAACCATTGCAAGCTTTTTCTCAAGCTCCTGTTTCGCTTCTTCCATTAAACCACTATGAAAAGCTCCTGAGACATCAAGCGAAAGAACCCGCTTAGCTCCTTTCAGTTTTAACTTTTCGCCTGCAAGTTTCACACCTTCTCGTGTTCCAGAAATCACCACTTGCCCTGGACAATTCAGATTAGCGACCCAAACAGGGTGCTCTTGGTACACTTCTGCAACGATTTCCTCAACAAGCTTCAAAGGCATGTTCAAACAAACAGCCATGGTTCCAGGGTGGCGGACCGATGCTTGGTGCATGTAAAGACCTCGCGCTTGAACAAGATCCACTCCATCAGCAAACATGAGCCTCTCAGCTCCAGTCAATGCTGAGTACTCACCAAGGCTTAGGCCTGCACAAACTGCTGGCTTAATTCCACCAAATTGTTCTTGAAGAACTCTCCAAATCGCAACGCTTACGACGTAAATGGCAATTTGGCTATTTTTTGTCAGAGTTAAATCAGTTGCTGGTCCTTCAAAAATCAATCGTGAAAGGGAACGTCCTAGTTGCTCGTCTGCTTCTTCAAATGTTTCTCTCGCAACAGTAAAACGGTCAAAGAACTCTTTGCCCATTCCAACATACTGGGATCCCTGACCTGGGAATAAAAATGCTAACTTCTTTTCCATATGCCTATTTTCCTACTTCACAAGTGATCGCTGCCGCTCCCCAAGTCAGTCCGGCTCCAAATGCAAATAAAACAATATGCTCACCTCGTTTGACGTCTTTCTCACTCACAAGTTCATCAAAAGCAATACCAACTGAAGATGCAGAGGTATTTCCATACTTGTGAATCGTTAAAAAGACTCGATCTTTGGGCACTTCAAACCTTTTGGCTAGCGATTCAATAATTCGAATATTGGCTTGATGGGGAACAAGCCAACTAATTCTCTGCTGCTCTAAACCCGTCTTTTCCAAACAGGTTTTCACAGCGCTTTCCATGCGGCGCACGGCATGTTTAAAAACTTCTTTCCCTTCCATTTGGAGATAATGAAGACCTTGATCTACCGTTTCCTGAGTAGGAGGATATTTCGAACCTCCAGCAGGAAGTTTGATCAGTTCCGATTGGTCACCATCTGCTCCAAGTGTGACACTTTCAATTGTAAACCCTTCTTTTGCATCTTTCACAATGCAAGCCGAAGCCCCATCTCCAAATAGGACGCAGGTATTCCGGTCTGTGTAGTCAACAATCGAGGAGAGTTTATCCGCTGCAACCACCAAGACTGTTTTATACATTCCCGTCTCAACATAAGCTTTCGCCATGGAAAGGACATAAATAAATCCCGTACAAGCAGCTTGAACATCTAGCGCCGCTGCATGAGTGGCTCCTAGACGAGCTTGAAGAATACATGCTGTACTCGGGAAAAAATAGTCAGGTGTGTGTGTAGCAAATAAGATGAGGTCGATTTCTTTGGGATCGATTTTTGAAGCTTCAACTGCCTTAAGGGCAGCTTCATACCCCATATCCGACGTGGACTCGTCTTTTCTGGCAATTCGCCTTTCTTTCATCCCAGTACGAGTGGTGATCCATTCGTCTGATGTATCTACCATCTTCTCAAGGTCCTGATTTGAAAGAACCTTTTCTGGCAAATAGGAACCTAATCCGACAATTTTAGCTTTGCAACTCATTCAGAGCTATACCTCTATAGAAATCTTTCAGTCTTCGACATCCGATAAATAATTATTATTTTGAGTATTTTAGCCAAGAAAACATTAAAAACGAAGCTTTTTTATCCTCCCTCAGAAACCGCTCTAGTCAAGTAAAACATTTAGTTACATTGAGGAATAGTTTGATTTCTATTCGTAAAAAAACTACAATGCCTTCGAAATTAAAGGAATTAGAGGTTTAAAGTTGAGTTTTACGGAAACAACTTATTTTAATAGATTACGTCACTTCGTGACAATCCAAGGAATCAATACATCCATCAGTCGTGGGTCTTGTTCTAAAATTTCTTTGGAACAATTCAAAACAATCGACCCAGAGCTCCCATTAGCAACAGAAACTGCAATCAATTGTCTCGTTGCTGCCGCCAAAGGAGCCTACCACTTATTTTATGCGATCGTCGTCGGACTCCCCTCTGATTGGCTCACCCTCAAAACCCATGTCTTTCTTCTCAACTGGGATGCCGCAAAGTCAAAAGCAGAAGATGTTTACTTCCACGCCCTTGCTTGGAAAAACCCAGTTTTGAGCGCTTTCCGCGTTCAAGAAAAATTATATTTACAAGAATGTCGCAGTGTTAAGCCCAAAGACCTAACTGAAACTATTCCGCTACCTCCTCTCAAAAATACAACTCGCTCTAAGTTTAGACGTGGTCCAACATCTACACCGAATATGACGACTGGCACAATTTCACCCAATACTTCAAGTAAAGTTCGAGAAATGCAAGAAAGAATTCTCGCAAGCAAATCAATTCACACACCCACCAAGCCTTCACACATGCCGACCAAACCAATTGTGCGACCTAAAATATCGATAAAGCCACCTGAAAAAAAGCCTGAGCCACCTCCAAAAACAACTACTGGTAGAGAAGATTCTGAATCAATGGCAGATTTAAGAAAAAGGATGCATGCAAAACTCCTTGCTAATGGTCTTGGAACAATGGGAACAATTCCGATGGGAGGAACCAAACCTAAACCACCCCCTCCTTCATCAAGCGATAAACCTGCAGCCTCTGCAAAAGATAAACCAGCGCCTACAAAAGTTGGTAAAATTGACACAAGCAAGTTTGGCAACATCGCTGAAATGCTTGGAAATAGAGGAAAATAAACAAGAAGAAGGAAGAAAATGTCTGGACTCACCATCCCCCTAGATCATCCATTTGTTCGAGCTATAAGCCGTGGTGGATCTGCAGGTGATACAGCAACGTACCTAACGGAAGTTGCAAAATCTGAGCAGCAATACACGGTCGCCAAAATTGAATATGATCAGTTTAAAACTTATAGCCAGATCAAACCTTCTACCTGGTTGAATTGGAGCAAGAAAGAAGTGACACATCTCGTAGCCCCTGCATGGCACCTTGGTTTTAAGCTCCCCTATCATTTAATCAAAGGCTGTATGGTTGGTCCTTGCACAGGCACATTTAAAACCAATATGTACCGAGCTGCTTGTGACCTACAAAAATCTAAAGGGCATTTTGTTGGTTTTTTCAGCGAACGGAGAGGAGAATACCACCTCTCTTGCGCCGACCTTCATGAGCAATGCTATGATATCATGGATGCTAATCGAGCAAATCATGCTAGAAAAGAAACAGAAATCATTCGTTCTATTGGACTGACTGATGACAAACTCAAGTCTATTTCACCTGAAAAAATCCCCGAAACTGTTGAAAGACTCGATTCAGAAAGGCTGCTAAACTTAAATTTTTCTGAAAAGCAACTTCAAGCAATCCCTCTTACAAAGCTCTCCAAGCATCAGCTTGCAGGTCTTTTCCCTTTCTTCATTGCCAAAGAATCTCCTCATAAGTCTGGCCCCAAAAAACTCGTCTGGGAAACGTGCGACAATCCAAAAGAAGAAGGTAAACGCCAAAAAGCATTTAAACGACTCGATGTCTGCAATCTGTCTGAACTTGAAGCGATTGAAGATCTGTTATCTCCCGAGCACCAGGTTTTCATCGTACACAAAATCATCAAGACAAGAGGGTTCGAAAGCAACCTTATCAAGGTTTATGGGCCTGACATCATCATTCAAGCTCTATGGAACTTGAAGTCAGAAGAAGTGGTCACCATTTTAGAAAGCCTTTCACCTTCAGACTTAAATCTACTTTTGCCATACCTTTCTATTGATACAGTCACAAAACTGACCGATACAAAATTTCAAGCGCTTGATTTCTCCATCCTAACAGAGTCTCAGGTAAACGTGATCTTCAACACCTCCAAAGTTGCAACGCATCAAGCAATCGTTAACCGCATGACTCCATTGCAGATCTCAGTTCTTATCCCTCGCCTAGCACCACTGCAAATCCAAGTTTTTAGCTTTACTAATGACCAGCTAAAAGAGCTCGATCTGGAAAAACTCCCAAAAAATCTGCTACAATCATTGCTTCCAGAAAGCGAGGTCTCCTCAACAATCTCCATACCAACAAAAGAATCGGAACTTTCACCTTCGCAAAAGCTTGAACTTGAATTACAAAAAAAGCTCGCAAAAAAAGTACTCTCTGTCTTTTTACGAATGCAGGCCTTTTCAAAAGCTTCACAGCAAGAAGCGATCCAAAAACACCTTCCATGTCAATGGGCACTCTATCAAGCCTGGCAGAAATGTGGCTCGGAGATTACGCATCTCTCTCCGCTTGCGCAAGTCCAAAAAGCAATGGAGAAACTTCCAAAACCAACGCCAACTGAAAGCCGGGGTGATGCTGACTCATCAGCTGCAATCCCTAATACTCTGATCGGAAAAATCCATTATTACGCAATCGCTTTTCTTACGCATGTTTGGAATGGACTTTGCGTTGTCACTCGCGTTGCCACTTATCCCATTTGGAAGCCTTATACCATTGCTCGAGACTATTTCACAGCCAAAGGACCGGTTGCATCAAAGGACGAGATTGTGTAAGTTCTTTTACCCAAAAGGAGATTTTCTATGAGCACGACAGGTTCAGTACTTTATCGCGACTTACCAAAAGAAAGCCTTGAAGCCCGCTATCCCAATGCGAAAGACAAACTCCCTTTCACTACTGGAAATTACTACACAGCCTTTCCTCAAGACACCGCATTGATCCAGACAACGGCCTTAGTTGCTCTTGCCATCATTTCCTATTTCAAACCCGCAATCTTTATTGTTGGCTCATCTTACATGATCCTCCATTCTTATGTTTTTCCTCCGAAGACGGATCCTTGGTACCCAGGTGCTGCGGCATTTGGAGTTGGCACAATTGCCCGTTTTGCTGTGGACTCAGCGAAACTCTCTTGGGTTGCTAGCCTTGCCACACTCGTTTATGCTGCATGGACAGCCTATTCAAACATTTACCGAGAAGACGCTCTTGTAAACTCCTTCTACCAAATTGCAGGGTCGAAAGAGAAGTTTGAAAAACTGCCCGAACTCCCAAAAATTTCTGAAGCCAAGAGCGTGCAGAGCTGGATGGATAAAACCGACTGGAACAAGCTATACAAACCCGTCTATCGTGCTAAAACAGCCGATGAGCGCCAAATTCTGATTGTTAGAACCTGCAAAAGAGACGATGCGAAAGACACGTTTGTCCCCAATACTCTAGGTGTTGAAGTTTACATCGAAAAGTATGACCAGCAAGACAACGACCCTACAGACACTTCCTACGGAAGAAAGATGATAGACGCACTCTTGACAACCCAAAATTCAACTTTCAGCTACAGCTCTAAATCTTCTGAATCCACATTCACTTTAGGGGATCGGACTGTGCACACTGCATCATCACTGAAGGTAAATCTAAGGTCACACATTACAGCCGAGCGTGCAAATGAGCTTTTCGCTCAGCTTGCTTAAAATAGACGCCGCACCCTAGAATACTCAAGGATATGGCTAAATACCCCAAACACTTACTTTCTCTTATTGCTCAACTGCAAAAACTGCCAGGCGTCGGGAAAAAAACCGCCGAACGGTTCGCGTTTGATCTTCTCGATTGGGACAGACACGACCTCGTCACTCTTGCTGATCTCCTATGCACCTTAAAGGAAAAAATCCCTCACTGCGATCAGTGTGGCTGTTTAATGGATGAAGTCTCTTGCACTTTTTGCGAAAGCAGTAAAAGAGATCCCTCAATCATGTGTATCATTGCCTCGCCACGAGATGCTTATGCAATCGAAGAAACAGGAAATTTTTTGGGACTTTACCACGCATTAGGAACTTTATTATCCCCACTTGATGGCCAAACTCCAGAAAAATTGAATGTTCCCAAACTCTTAAAAAGAATACAGCTTTGTGGGGTGCAAGAAGTGATTCTTGCTCTCGATTCAACATTAGAAGGCGACGCGACAGCTCTTTTTCTAAAAGAAGAATTGCAACGTCATCAGATCAAAGTTTCCCGACTTGCACTTGGTTTGCCTGTGGGAAGTTCACTCGATTTTATCGATGAAGGAACCCTCTCTCAAGCATTATCTGGAAGGCAAGTCTTGCATTAATTCGAAGGACTTTTCTATAATCAGTCAATCCATTCAAGAACATCTTGGAAGTGGATAACGCACATAGATAAGTTAGTAATGAATAAAAACGTCGCCAAGATTCTCACACCTCTCGTTCTCTTAACTGCACCGATTCCGCAGCTTGCTGCTTATTCCCAAGCAACCGAAGCATACGAACAAAAGCGGGTAGGCAAAATCACTGTTGTAATGGAAAACCTACCACGCGGCACTTCCTTTAACCAAGATCGCGTCCTGTCCAAATTGCGGACAAAAGAAGGTGACCCCTTTTCTCAAAATGTCTTTGACCAAGATCTAAAAGCATTATCCGAAGAATACGATCGGGTCGAACCCAACATTGAAACGCGGGGCGGCGATGTAGACATTACCTTGAAAATTTGGCAAAAGCCCATGATTCGCTCGATTGTGTGGCATGGAAACTCAAAAGTTCGCACCGGAACTCTTCAAAGAGAGCTTGACATCGAGCCTCACACCCTCTTTAACAGAGATGAGTTTAACCTCGCCTTCAACAAAGTTAAAGAGTACTACATTAAGAAAGGCTACTTCGAATCCGAAATCGAATACAAAATCATCCCCTACTCCGATACAAACGAAATTGACATTGAAATCACCATTCACGAAGGACACTCTGGTCATATCAGTAAGATTGCATTCACAGGACTTTCGAAAAAAGAGCAAAGCGCCATACTTGAACTGATCCAAACCAAAAAGTACAACTTCTTCACAAGTTGGCTTACAGGAAGAGGAACCTATCACGAAGAAGCCTTAGAACAAGACAAACTCATCATCGTCAACTATCTACAAAACCAAGGGTATGCAGATGCGCGCGTCAACATTCAAACAAAAGAAGATGAGAAAGGCCGCTTAGAAATTTACATCAATGCTGTCAAAGGCGAAAAGTACCATTTCGGTTCGATTGATATCCAAGGAAATGAGCTCCTCAATCAAGAGCAAGTTGAGCGAGTGATGCTTATTAAAGATGGAAGCACTTTCTCTCCAGAGAAACTACGCGATAGCATCCAAAATATTAAAGATCTCTACGGAAAAGACGGTTATATTGAATCCAACATCAACTACGTGCTTCACTTGTCTCCAAATGAACCCGTTTACTCTGTCGACATTCAAATTGAAGAAGGAGAGCAGTTCCGCATTGGCATGATTCGAGTTCTAGGAAACTCCTCTACAAACAAAAATGTGATTTTGCGCGAATCTCTCCTCGTTCCAGGAGAAGTCTTTGACTCACGTCGCCTCAAAGCGACCCAAATGCGGTTAGAAGCCATTGGTTACTTCAAATCAGTGAACGTCTATGCCGTGAAAACCCCTGATGACCAAGAGCTCGGAGAAAACTACCGCGATGTTGTGATCGAAGTCGAAGAAACCACAACAGGCAGCCTTAGCCTCTTTGGAGGACTGAGTACAACAGATAGTATTTTCGGAGGAATCGACCTTGCTGAAAACAACTTTGATCACCGTGGCTTGACCAGATGGTGGCGTGAAGGTTTCTCAGCACTTCGAGGTGCAGGTGAATACGCACAACTTAAAGCTCAAATTGGTAAAAAACAACAGACCTACTCTCTCACATGGATGGACCCCTACTTTAGAGACACTTTATGGCGATTCGGTTTCGAAACAAGTTATTCAAAAAGTCGCCTCCAATCAGATGATTACGATGTCGACATCATTGGAGGATCGATCTTTGCTAACTACCCTCTCACGAACTACTGGACCTTCGGAACCCGATTACGTGTCCGCAACTCCATCTCCCATATAGACAAGCATATTCTCAATGACGATGCGCAGCAAAAAAGGCAAAATAGTGGATTGATTGCAGGTCTCAGCTCTTCCATCTCCTACGACACACGTGACAACCCCTTTAAACCTCACCGCGGCGTCTCTTCCTATTTCGAAGTCGAAATGGGTGGAGTCAGACGCCATGACGATAACCCACGTTATTTCCCCTTCGGAAAAATCAGTTTCCTTAACTCGTACTACTATCCGCTTTGGCGCAAAGGAACTGTGAAACTCCGCGGAGATTTCCGCTTCCTCCTTCCTTTTGGTGGAGCAGAAGTTGATGATGTCGCTTTGAGCGAAAGATTTTTCTTAGGCGGTGACACCACAGTACGTGGATATAAGCCTTATAGCATTGGCCCAAAATTCCCTCGAAACAAAGACGGAGAAGACTCAAACGCTCCCAAGGGTGGTATCTCCTCAATGCTCCTTTCTGTTGAATACCTCCAAAACGTCCTCAAAATGCTCGATCTATTCGTCTTTTTCGATGGTGGTACAGTTTCAGAAAAAAAATTTGACATTCCCGATTTCCGCATGAGCTACGGCTTAGGCGCCCGCATTGAACTTGGCAATCGCATGCCCTTCATCGTAGGTATGGGTTTCCCCATTAATCCTGAGGATAAAGACGATGTGAAACGATTCTTCTTCTCAATGGGTGCACAATTCTAGGAAATCGGTTACAATGGAATGAACAAGTTACAAAATTGAATTTTTAGGAGTTGATCATGAAACGGCACACCTTTTTCTTGCCAATTTTAGCGTCACTATTTTTCTTTTTAACCTCCGCACAAGCACAAATTAATTCAGCCGGGATCGTCAATTTTAGTACGTGTATCACCGAGTCTAAATATGGTAAGCAAGAGCAAGAAGCTTTTGATGACGTTCGCAACAAAATTACTGCGATTATGCAAGACCTCGATGGCCAGCTTCGCGACATCATCATGAAGCTAAACGACCCAGAGTTTGTTGACAGTCTCTCGCCTGAAAAAGAACACGAAATGCAAGCTCACGCCCAATCTCTTCAAGAAGAGCTTGGACGCTACCAACAGCAGTACTATCAAGTCATGAATCAAGCAAACATGCAGCTCATCCAAATGATGACAAATCATGTTTCGCTTGCTTCTGAATCGATTGCAAAAAAAGAAAAGCGCTTAGTTGTACTGAACAAAGAAGCTTGCTTTTACTACGAACCAAAGCAAGACATCACAGCTGCAGTCATTGCCGAAATGGATAAAAATTTCGAAAGAGACTCAAAAGCTCAAAAAGCCACAGCTGCTGCTGAAGAGCCTTCTGATAAAGCAGTGAAGTAAAGGAAGCTTACAGATGTCAAAACGGTTTTCCCTTCAAGAGCTCGCTGAGCTCACAGACAGCGAGCTTGTTGGAGATCCCAATCATGCGATTGAAAATGTCGACAATCTAGAATCCGCTAGTGAGCATGATGCCTCTTTTCTCGCCAATTTGAGATACAAAGAGCGCATGAAAACTTCCGAAGCAGGAGTCATTTGCATCGATAAAACGATCGATCCGACTCCCGGGAAAAACTTTCTTATAAGTGACAACCCATCCCTCACCTTTCAAAAAATTGCAGAGATTCTTCTCTTCAATCAAATCCACGAAACAGGATTTCAAGGGATTCATGAAACAGCAGTGATTCACGGAACGGCCCAAATTGGCCGAGATGTGACTATCGGACCCCATGCTGTCATTGACCAAGGTGCCGTTATTGGAGATGGGACGCTCATTCATGCCAATACCACTATCGGACCTGCAGTACAGATCGGCAACGATTGCGTGATTCACGCCAATGTCACAGTCCGAGAGCGTTGTATTTTGCGCAACAGAGTTATTCTGCAGCCAGGGGCCGTCATTGGGTCTTGTGGCTATGGCTACACCACGGATCCCAAAACGGGGCGCCATACCAAGCTAGACCAAATTGGCATTGTCATTCTTGAAGATGACGTTGAAATTGGAGCAAATACGACAATTGATAGGGCTCGCTTCAAAAATACTTTAATCCGCAAAGGAACCAAAATCGACAACCTAGTCCAAATTGCCCACAATGTGGAGCTCGGTGAAAATAACATTATCGTTTCCCAATCGGGAATCGCCGGCTCGGCAAAACTTGGCAATAACGTCTTTCTAGGGGGACAAGCAGGTGTTGTTGGCCACGTCACAATCACAGACAATGTAAAAGTCGCCACTCGCGGGGGTGTCAGCAAATCGATTCCTGAACCAGGTATCTATGGAGGCGGACCTGTCACCACAATGGCAGAGTTTAACAAACGGCAGGTACAGCTGCGGAAAATTGGGACCTATGTCAAGCAAATCGAAGAGCTTGAAAAACGGATTGAAAAACTAGAAAAAAAATAACATTACTTTTAGTCGATTAAGTTTAAAATTTCATAGATTGGACGAAAGATTTTTATGCCTTGCAAGATGCGCAAGAGCGAAATAGACTTCATGCAAGTCATTGAGCTCGACCATGCACCAAGGGGTAATAAAGATTCGGAAGAATCTCTGAAATATTAAATTTAATCGACTATATAAGGCGATGGTAATATAATTAGGGAGTAAGCGCTATACCTCCTGTGAGGGACTATGATTACCATTTACGACAAAACAGAGCACGACGAAGAGTTCAAAGAGATTCAAGAGCCTCGAGAAGGATGCTGGATTCATGTCGAAGATGCAACGACAAATGACATCAACCAAATCAGCAAGCTCATCGATCTTGAGTACACCGATATGTACGACTGTCTTGACCGATACGAAATTCCTCGTGTTGAAAGAATTGACGAACACGCTTTAATTTTCACACGTCACCCCATTGAAGTCGAAGGTGGCCTCTATACCACCACTTTTACCATCATCCTTACGAAAGATTACTTCATCACGATTTGTCCCCAAAAAAGCCAACTCGTTGAAAACTTCATTTCTCAAAAACCGAAGCTCACCCCCTCTCAAAAATCAAAGTTCTTGATCTACATCCTGCTTAAAATCACGCAAGAGTTCACTCTTCAAATCAAAAAAATCCGCACGAACGTCTTGAAGCAAGAAAAAAAGATGTCTTATGTGGATAGCCGAGATATCACAAGCTTGACGCTGAACGAAGAAATTCTCAATCAGTACCTCTCTTCTCTCGTTCCTTTGCGTAGCGTTCTCGAATCAATCACCTCGGGCCGTTACACCATCCTCTATGAAAAGGACCAAGACCTCCTCGAAGATTTACTCAACGCAAGCATCCAGTCAGAAGATCTCTGCTCTATCAACTTGCGTAGTATTCGTAGCTTGAGGGATTCCTATCAGATCATCTTTACAAATCAGCTTAACAAGACCATTAAGCTACTGACAGCGCTCACAATTATCTTGAGCATCCCAACAATGGTCGCGAGTCTTTACGGAATGAACGTTGCCCTGCCCATTGCAGGCGACAAACACGCGTTCTCCGTCATCATCATTTTCATTATTCTGATTTCGCTTGTATCGTTGATCTTCTTCCAGCGAAAAAAATGGCTTTAATCAAAGGCATAATCACGAATGAGATGTGGCTGAGCCCAAACAATATTGAGCCTTTGAAGAATTTGAGCTGCTGATTTTTTCGACAATTCCTTGTCTGGACTTAACGCATGCTGAAAGTATTTCCAGAAATGCTCACATTTATCGAGCTTTTTCTGAACCTCTTGAAGCCGCTCTTCATCTAGCTCTTTTTCATGTTTCATGACTTGGTCTTTCTCCTCTAGCTCCTTCTTTGCTGACTCTACTTCCAATTTAAAATCTTCTACCGTACGTTGAGCTTCAAGACCAACTCTTACGACTAGTTCTTCGGATTCTAAGTTTTTTTGGAAAACTTCACTAAGCGCACTTTCAGCTCCAGCCCCAATTTGACTTTTGAGAAACTCATTCTGTCGACGTAGAGCTTCGATTTGAATCATGAGACGATTCGTAACATCAGTCGGTTCTTTAGAAAAAAGACCATACTTTGGCTCAACAACTTCTGGCAACGTGATACGCGATTTCACTTCACTAGGATTAAGGAGAGCAACGCATGCTAAAAAAAGTTGGTAGAGGGAAAAACCGAGCGTTTTAAGCCCGTCTTTTCCATTTTCTGTGAAAGCCTTTTTAGCTGACTCTGTTTCATTGGAAAAATAGTAGAGCCCTCCTTCCCCTAGAGCCTTAGATTCTAGGGCAAGCCCATGGAAAAAAGTCATGGCAACAGAAAGAAGTAAGTAAGCAGTGGGCTTGACTCGAGAAAAGTCCTCTGTCTTTTCCTCAACTGAATGCTTCTGGGCTTCTTGTAAATATTCATAGCCCTCATATGTTGTACGAGCTTGACATGTTCCCCACAAGGGAAGAGAAAAATCAATTGTTGCCATCTTTCATCCTCAAATTATCATTTTCGGAAAGATGATACTAGATTTTCGAATAGAAATCAAATAAAGCAGAGCGGTTAAATGAGCAAAATCGCCGGATTTTCAAGCAATTCTTGGAATGTTTTTAAAAATTTTGCTGCATCGGCGCCATCGACAACCCTGTGATCGCTCGAGAGCGAAACCATCATCCGCTTTCCAGGAACGACTTGACCATTTTTGACAACGGCACATTCTCTCATCCCACCAACGGCAAGGATGGAAACTTGGGGTGGATTGATGACTGCTTGGAAATCGTGGATGCCAAACATTCCCAAATTGGAAACGGTAAAGGATCCTCCACGGTATTCATGTGGTTGCAACTTCCCTTTCTTGGCTAAAGTAGCAAGATGTTTGACTTCAGCTGATATTTGACCCAAATTTTTGTAGTCAACATGGCGAACGATCGGAGTGATTAGCCCGTCATCGATACTTACTGCGACAGAGATGTCGATCGTCTTAAACCGGACAATAGCATTTTTCACTGTATCAAAACCACTGTTCACAACAGGATGCTGTTTGAGCGCTAGAGCTGCAGCACGCATGACAAAATCATTGAATGTCACCTTGACTCCGGTTGCTTTGAGCTGCTCTCGGCTGGCAATCATCGGCTCAACGTCAATGTCTTGTTGCACGTAAAAATGTGGAATGAAAGTTTTAGAAGCTTGCAATTTTTGCCCAATGGCTTTGCGCATCGGAGTGAGAGACTCTTCGTCATAGCTACCAGGAGTTTCTTTTGGAACGGAACGATTGCCAAAGGTCGCAATAGCATCGGCTTGAGCTAAATCCAAATCACGACTCATCACCCGCCCTCCAGGGCCACTGCCTTTAACAGAGGTGATGTCGAGTCCTTTTTCACGCGCAAGCTTTTTTGCTAGCGGTGACGCAGGGAGATGATCTTCTAAAGATGTTTCAAATTCAAAAGAGTAATCTTCAAGAGGAGGTTCTGCTTCAAACGCTGGCTGCGCCATGCCTGTTGCTTTTGCAGCTGGCGCGGCTTTTTGGGTGGCAGCCGCAACTGGCGCTTCTTCACTTACCGTTTCCTCTGGAGGAGCTTCTTCAGCCTTGAGGCCTTCAGGTTCGTATCCGTCGATGCTTTCGTCTTTTGTCTCTGTGAAAACAGCAATCGCTTGATTGACAACTGCTTCTTCATTTTCATGGACTAAGATTTTACGTAAAATCCCATCATCAAGAGAATTATACTCAACAGTTGCTTTGTCAGTTGCCACTTCGAAAAGGAGTTCGTCTGCTTTCACAGCATCTCCCTCTTTTTTGTGCCATTTGACGATTGTTCCTCCCTCCATTGTCGGTGATAGCTTCGGCATCGTTAGCGTTGATGGCATGGGAATTAACTCCTTAGATGTAATGTCTGCTGGATCGCGTCTAGAATACGCTCCTTATTAGGCTGCGTTGCATGTTCCATATTTTTTGCATAAGGAAGTGGTGTTTCTCGCTGACATACGCGATGGATTGGCGCATCGAGAAAATCAAAGCAGTGCTCTTGAATTTGAAACCCTATCTCTGCTGAAATTCCAGTAAAAATATGCCCTTCTTCAACAAGTACACAAAAATGCGTTTTCTTGACTGAGGAGGCAATGGTAGGCAGATCTAGAGGTTTAATGGTACGAAGGTCGATGAGTTCGACTTGAATCCCCTTTTTAGCCAGTTCATTGGCAGCTTCACGGCAGTGAGACAGCATACGGCTATGGGAAACAACAGTGATGTCTTTTCCTTCTCGGATAACCTGAGCTTTCCCAATAGGCACGAGATATTCTTTTGTCGGAATTTCCATTTTCATGCCGTAATCCAGCTCGTTTTCGAGAAAAATCACCGGGTTGTTGTTACGAATGGCCGCCTTGAGTAGCCCCTTGGCATCGTAAGGATTGGAGGGAGCCATGATGATAAAGCCAGGTAAGTTGCCATAAATCGCTTCGACGCAGTGTGAATGTTGGCATGAAACTTGAGCAGCTGCACCATTTGGGCCTCGGAAAACAATGGGAACTGAAAAGCGCCCGCCGGACATGTAATACATTTTGCATGCATTGGATATGAGCTGATCAGCTGCGACAAATGAAAAGTTAAAGCTCATGAATTCAACGATAGGTCGCAGACCGGTCATGGCAGCGCCAATGCTGAGTCCAGTAAAGCCATTTTCAGCAATGGGAGTATCAATGATCCGATCAGGGCCCCATTTATCGAGAAGGCCTTTTGAAACTTTGTAAGCTCCATTGTATTCTGCCACTTCTTCTCCCATGAGATAAACCATGGAATCCCGCTCCATTTCTTCATCAATAGCCTGCCTTAAGGCTTCTCGCATTTCGACTTCTTGCATTTCGTCTGTCAAGGTGCAAACACTCCTTCTTCAAGTGTGATCGGATCGGGGTCAGGGCTTTCTTCTGCATATTTCATGGAAGCGACGATTAACTCTTTTTGCTTCTTATCTAGCGCTTCAACCTCTTTATCTGTAATGATCTTATGTTTCTTTAACGTGTCTCCAAAGAGGTGGATAGGATCTCGAGTTTTTGCGTCTTCTAACTCTTGCTTGGAGCGATAAAGACCTGGATCAGAAATCGAGTGACCTCGAAACCGCTCTGTCACAGCTTCGACAAGCACAGGACGCCCCGTTTTCTTCACTTCATCACGGACATGAGAAAAACCATTATAACAGCTAAAATAATCCATCCCATCAAATGTATATGATGGAATTCCATAACTTTTTGCGAGATTCTCGGCTATTGGTTGCACGCAAATGGCACGGTTGACCGCTGTTCCCATTCCCCATTGGTTATTTTCTACAACATAGATACAGGGAAGGTTCCAGAGAGCTGCTAAATTAAGCGACTCATGAACAGCCCCTTGAGCGATAGCTCCATCCCCCAAAAAGCAAAGAGCCACTCCATCTTGCTTCTGATATTTCAGAGAAAAGGCCGCACCTGTTGCAACCGGAAGGTGTCCGCCTACAATTCCAAACCCACCAAGTAGTCGATCCGCATAAAAGTGCATCGAACCGCCTCTACCTTGGGCATTACCCGTCTCTTTTCCGTAGAGCTCAGCCATCATTTCATTGGGGGTTGCTCCTAAGAGATAAGCAAGAGCATGGCAGCGGTATGTCGTGATCCACCAGTTTTTTTCGGCACCAACAGCATTAACTGCAGCTGTCTGAATGGCTTCTTGTCCCATATAGGCGTGAAAAAAACCACCAACTTTTCCTTGTTGATAGGCTGATTCCGCCCGAATCTCAAAATGGCGGATTGTAAGCATTTGCTTTAAGGCTTCGATCAGACGATCTTTACCTAGCTCTTTGATCCATTTATCTGTCTGGTTATCAAAGAAATCGTATTTAACGTGATGAACAGTCTTTTTTGTCATATGAGGTTATCCAAGTGCTTCCACCCTAAAACTTCAACTTAACTTAGGTTTCTTATTTTATCAATATGGCATCGCACCCGGAGGCCCAAATCCCGCTCCTTCAGGGATGACACTCGGATTATTTGTCACGGGAGTCGTGATCAAATCGTCATCTCCATTGGATGACGCTTGGTAGCATCCGACACAAACTAAGGTTAACGAAACGAGTAATGCAAGTCTAAGTAATGTCTTTTTCATTTAGGGCTTTCCGCAGTTTTAAGAAGACTCTATCACTTTGACAATTTTTTCTCCATAACGTTATGCTTTATTCAAGGAGATTTTCATATGGCTAAACGACCTATCTACTATGACACAGAAACAACTGGTGTTAAACCCGATAAAGACAGGATCATCGAAATTGCTGCCTATGATCCAGAAATGGACCGCACATTCGAAGCTCTCATCAACCCCGGCATGCCCATTCCCGAAGAAGCGACTGCCGTTCATAATATCACCAATGAAATGGTGCAAGACGCTCCCACGTTCAAACAAGTAGGGGTGGACTTTGCTTCATTCTGCAGTGGTGAGGTTGTCCTCATTGCTCATAATAATGATGCCTTTGACCTTCCCTTTATCCGCTGTGAATTTGAGCGCAATGAACTCACTCTTCCGAAATGGCCCTATATCGATTCTCTCAAGTTTTCTCGAAAATACCGCCCTGACCTTCCACGCCATTCACTTCAACACCTAAGAGAATATCATGGATTTCCTGCCAACAATGCTCACCGCGCTCTAGATGATGTGATCGTCTTGCATCAAGTCTTCAGTGAAATGATCGACGACCTGACGATGGACACCATTTTAGAACTCATGAATGAAAAACAAGTGCTGCGCCATATGCCGTTCGGTAAACATCGTGGTAAGCCTCTCAAAGAAATCCCCCCAGACTATGTGCGCTGGTTGCATGAAAATGGCGCCCTCGATAAGCCTGATAATCAAGAGCTCAAAGACGCTTTTTCTGAAATGGGAATACTCCCGAACTAGAAATCAATTCGAGCCTTCACTGTCAACCCCTCAAAAGAGATTGGCAAATCATCAAGTGAATTGATCGGATCGACAAACATTGACCAGAAATACTGAACTTCATAGCCAATTGCAAGCTGAACGGAAAGCCAATTGGGGATAAAGCACCATTCCCAATCCAATCCAACAAAAGCTTGCACCCAAGGGCGAATGCGATTGGTGTCATATTTAAGCTTCACATTTGCTTGAGTCACAACACGAACACTTCCACCTTGGTCTTCTACACCATTGTCTTGGACATGAGTGTTCTGATCGATGTCATACCAAAGGATTGCTCCAGAAAACTGTCCTACTAGACCTAATCCATACGCCCAGTTCCACTTTCCAGATAAGCTGAGCATCGGACCGATTCCCCAAATGTCAAAGTCGAAATTTAGAAATTCAGGCGCACCCGGAAGCCCTGGTCCATTGGGATTGAAAAGCTCGACATGATCAAGCCGTCGCTTGATTTCTTCATCAAACCAAACTGTTTTCAAACCCCAAGCAGGACGCACAGTTAAAGAAGAAGACAAAAAGAGGCGTCTCCCCATTTCAAAATCCAAAGCGTTGTGCGTCAGGTCCCAATCAATTCTTGCTCGCGTTCCTAAAAATGGAGGGCTACTAAACAAACCTTCAATCAAATCAAGATCGGCTTGATTCGATGTTTTAGTCGACGAAATATCAAAGCTGAGTCTCGTCCAATTCAGGTATAGATCCCACCCATCCCAAGGTAGATCTCCCCCCAAACCAAGACGAAAACCTGGTTTGTACTCAAAATCGATTTCGATTGAGCGAATGCTCACTTGTGAGAATGTGTTACTTGGAAAACTTGCCTCAAAAACCGCGACATATTCCATTCCATCTTGTCTAGCTTTCCAATAAAGAAAGTCAGCTGTGACATACACACCATTTAAGTCATGACATGTCTGTGCGCTTTTTGTCGCATCTTTTAGGGGAGTGACAGGAACGCTTGCTTCTCTTTGAACCTCTCCAAAGAGAAGCATTGGAGTGAGAAAAATGAGAAGGCATTTAAAGTTCATAACCAATTCCTACATTTCCAATATCAAAAATCAATTCGAGCCTTCACTGTCAGCCCTTCAAAGGACGTATGTATGTCATCGCTTCCAATTGGGTTAACAACGACGGGCCAGAAATACTGAGTCTCATATCCAATCGCAAACTGCGTTGACAACCATTTAGGAATAAAGCACCACTCCCAATCTAAACCAATAAAGACCTGAACATAGGGACGTACGCGATAGGTATCAAAGTTGAGCCTGACTAGAGTTTGTGTCACAACCGGTTGAGGCCCTTGGTCATCGAGGTTGTTTTCAAGACTCCGCACTTTCTCATCGATATCATACCAAAGAATGGATCCTGAAATTTGACCAGCAATTCCAAGCCCATAGATCCAATGCCATTTTCCATAGAAACTCACAAAAGGGCCAATCCCCCAGTAGTCAAATTCTCCTCTCCAGGTTTCATTCGACCCAGGAACTCCTGCCCCATTAGGATTAAACGATTCCACTTCAAACAGAGTTTGATGAATTTCTTGATCAAACCAGGCAACCTTTAGACCAAAAGAGGGACGAATTATCCAAGATGAGTCTAAAAACATCCGTCTGCCAAAATCAAACTCAAGAGAGTTATAGGTAAAATCCCAATGTATCTTTGATCTGCGACCAAAAAATCCAATCTCATCAAGAGATCCGGTTACTAAGATTAAATCAGCGGAGTCGGAAGATGTGGAAGACGAAATATCAAAGCTAAGCCGCGTCCAATTCAAATACAGATCCCAGCCATTCCAAGGCAAGTCTCCACCTAAGCCAATCCTAAAGCCCGGTTTATATTCGAAATTAATTTCTTTTGGTTGAATGTCGATTGTTGTCAATGGGTCTCCAAATACCGGCTTAAAACGCGCAGTATACACGAGCTCATCTTGTCTCGTTTTCCAGTAGAGAAAGTCTGCTGTCACATAAACACCGTTTAATTCAGGACATGTGCGCGCACTTCGCGTGGCATCTTTTGGTGGCATACTTGGAACCGTGGAAGGTTCTTGAGACGCATTTGCAAAAAGAGAAATCGGTAAGAAAAAAAATAGCAGCGACTTAAACTTCATGATTCACTTCCGTGTTTAAAGATAAGTTTATAACACTCCATAAAAACGAATCAACTTTCTTGCTTTATTTTCTCCATTTATCTAATTTGTTCTCATAGATTGAGGTTTCACATGAAAAAATTAATGACTTTTATTCTTTTCACAACTTTCATCATTACAGGTTGTGTCCAGAAATCGGGAACAAATCAACTGAGCTCCCTTTCAGAGACATCTGTTGACAAGATGATTCAAGATGGAGTCACTACAAAGCAGGACATTCTCAATCAGTTCGGAGTTGGCTATGAACTCATGTATGAAAAACAAGAAACATGGGTTTATAGACTATCTGAAATTCAAGCAAAATCGCTGAACTTCATTCCGCTGCTCAACCTTTTTTACCACGGTAATCGGAATAAAACCTCAACACTTACCATCACATACGACAGCAGCAATATTGTCTGTCACCATGAATTTACCCAGCACATGGAAAACGAGACAGCAGGCATTATCCCCTACTTGTTCTGATGATCAATTCCCTATGCAACGAGCATAATCTTAATGCATTCCAGAAAATAATATTTTTTTTATCTTTTTAAGTACTGATAAAAAATTAAAATCTGGAAATGAAAGAATACCTTTTCAAACGCAACATCCCACCCAAGAAGTTCGCTAGTGATTTAAGGATTTCTGTCTCCTACCTATACCAACTTCTCCGTGGCGAAAGAAAACCTTCTCTTGAACTCGCCCAAAAAATTGAAGCCTATACAGAAGGAGAAGTGACAGCTTTACAACTGCTAGGCATTGTGCAAGAACTCGAAGGTCAAACGCTTGCTGAAAGATATGAAAAGCGTCTTAGTAATCTTGAAGAGACCATCGGAAAAATCCAAGACACATTAGAGCAAATGGAATGGCGGATTTCAGAACTCGAACCTTAGCAAAGGCCCCCTAACTTAAGGCCGGCTCTAACTTTTTCTTAGAACGAAAATTTGTCTCCCACATGAGACGAAACTCAGGACAACTCTCAAGTAGCTCTTCTTTCGTCCCTTCAGCGAGTTTTTCTCCTTCGTGCAAATAGATGATGCGATCCGCATACTCGATAGTTGACAGTCGGTGAGCAATGAGTATTTGAGTGATCTCTCCGTGCAACTCTCGAATGGCCATCTTGATATTGTTTTCACTGACAGCATCAAGTGACGAGGTTGCTTCGTCTAAAATGAGAATTGGTGCGTTCTTGACAAGTGCACGTGCGATGGCGAGCCGTTGTTGCTGACCTCCCGAAAAGTTCTTACCCGTTTCAGCAAGCATGGTGTCATAGGTTTCAGGCAAATTCTTAATAAACTCATGTGCATGCGCTTTTTTGGCTGCCTGCATGACCTCTTCTTTAGAAAACGGACGCCCATAAGAGATGTTGGCTGCAATTGTGTCGAAGAAAAGAAAGGGTTTTTGAGGAACAAATGAAATCTGCTCTCTTAGAGATTTTTGGGTGTAACTCGTGACAGGTTTCCCATCGACTTGTATCTCTCCCTTTTGGATGTCATAAAGCCTTGGAATCAGCTGTACAATTGTCGATTTCCCGACACCTGTCCCCCCTACTAACGCGACTGTCTCTCCCTTTTTCACTGTGAAGCTAAGATCCTTGAGCACCCATTTTTCATCATAGCGGAACCAGACATTCTTAAATTCGATCGCTTTTTCAAAGGTCTTCAGTTCTTTTGCATCGGGAAGATCTTGGATTTGAGGGTGGATGTCGAGTACTTCAAACATCCGCTCAGCAGCAACAACTCCTTTTTGGATGTTTGCATTTTCATCAGCAAACTTTTTCACTGGCTCGTAAAAAAGGTGCAGTAGGCCGACAAAAACAACTAGCTCTGACACCTTCATATGAAGAAGATGCAGTCCTACAATGATCACCGTTGCTAAGCAAATCGTCGTGATCGTATGCAAGACAGGCCTCGTGAGTAAGTCGTACTTTGCCGTTTTAGTTTCAAGCTTAGCCATTTGGTCATTTTGCTCTTTGTACTTCTTAAACGAAAAGAGCTCCATGGCGAATACTTTAACCGTTTGAATTCCCGCTAAAAAGTCGATAAGGACCGAGGTGAACCGCTCTTGATTGCGCTGCAGCTGGCGTGTGATCCGTTTGACTTTACGGGTGACAAAGATCACGGGGATCACGATCATCGGAAGTCCAAAAAAGATCACTAGCGAAAGCTGCCATGAAAGATAAAAACAAACCCCCAAAGTGGTCAAAATGGTAAAGGGCGCTTGAATGTAGTTGATCAAAAACGAGTTGAGTGAGTTGGCAATCTGACTTGCGTCTCCTGCCACCCTAGAAGATAAGGTCCCGATATTGTACTTTTGATAAAAACTCATCGGCATGTGCTGAATGTGCTCAAAATACCGTTGCCTGAGATCTCGACTGATCCGAATTGACAGAATTTTCGTCGTATACCGACTAAAAAAGAGGAAAAATGCCTTAAACCCTGCCACAAAACAAAGAAGGAGCACAAAAGCTTTTAGATTTTTCTCTACCCGAAAGGCCTTTTTGATCTTAAAAATGACTTGCTTTAGAGGATTATGACCTCTTTGCTTAGATAAATAGCTCTCGGCATCCTCTTTCGTAACCACGCCTTTTTGATCAGGGTCCATTTCCTGCCACTTGTGCTCGACTTCCTGCCATTTCACATGGTCATGTTGGGCTCCTTTTTCATCTTTTGAAGCAAAGAGAGCAAAAAAATCTGCTCCGGTATCGGATAAAACACCAAGAGTAAACATTTCCATTTGGTTCGAGAGAGTCAGGCCAATCAATGTTCCAAAGGTTAAGATCAGCATGAGGAGGTGTCGGTGAACAAGCAGTGCGGCTTTAAAGAGAAGCTTCATAGAGCTCTAAGTCATATCAATAAAAGGGCCATTTTAACGGATGACCTTTTTATTGGGAAGTCTCAGCGACAGAAACCGCTCCCATTTTACGGAACTTTTGGTAGCGTGATTCAAGGAGTTCATCTAAAGGAACTTTAGAGAGCTTTTCACGCTCTTTTAAGACGAATTTTTTCACGTTTTCGTAGACAACTTTTGGATCATGATGCGCTCCGCCCTGTGGCTCTTCGATGATTTTGTCGATCACTCCAAATTCAAGCAAGTCTTCGGCATGCATTTTCAGAGCTTCGGCGGCTGTTTCGTTTTTGGCGGCATCATGCCAAAGAATTGAGGCACAACCTTCTGGAGAAATGACTGAATAGTAAGCATGCTCTAGCATCCCAATGACATCCCCCACTCCCATTCCAAGAGCTCCACCTGAGCACCCTTCTCCGATGAGAACGATGATGACAGGAGTTTGCAATCGAGCCATTTCAAGGAGGTTCGTAGCAATGGCTACTCCTTGCCCACGCTCTTCAGCTGTTAATCCAGGATAAGCTCCCGGCGTGTCGAGGAATGATAGAACGGGAAGGTGAAATTTTTCAGCAAGCTTCATTGCGCGCAACGCCTTGCGGTACCCTTCAGGATGAGGCATTCCAAAGTTGCGAAAGAGACGACTATCAGTGTCACACCCTTTTTCTTGGGCAATAATCACAAATTTTTTGCCCCCAATCACAGCAAGTCCTGTAACAATTGAGTGGTCATCGCGAAATAAGCGGTCGCCAAAGATTTCAGTAAAGCTTTCACAGAGATTTTTGATGTAGTCAACAGAACGGGGCCGCTGAGCATGGCGGCAGATCATCACCCGCTCCCAAGGAGAGAGTTGAGAGTAAACTTGGTCTTTAAGCTTTTCGAGCTTTTTCTCGAGCTTGACAATCTCTTCATCGGTCCAAATACCGTTGACTTTGTTTTGCTCTTTGAGTTGGGCAATGGTCCGCTCATAGTCGCGGATTTGTTTTTCATGATCTAACATTGTATTTTTCATCCCTTCTCTTACCTCTCGACTTCAGTTCCTGGTAATTCCGCCTCTTTATAATCGGCCACGATCTCCACAATCGTTGGCTTAGTGATCACAATCGAATAAAGCTCTTCGATATCTTGCTGGCTGAGGCGAATACAGCCATCACTATCATATTGGCCGATGGTTTCGATAGCCTCGGCATAGGTCTCGGACTCCTCATTATAAATCCAAGGAGCACCATGCATTCCGTAGCCGCGGTAGTTATCTCCTTCGCCGCTGATTTCGTCAGCAAAGGGGATCCATCTTGTTCCAACAACCTGGATCATTTCCACTTCTTCATCGCGGAAAAAATCTTTCGCACCGGGCTTATATGTCGCGACTTTATCTCCGAGCAAAAAACGCCCTTTTGGAGTGAGCAAGCCTGAGTAAGTTTCAGAATCAAACCGTCCCAAGCCCACTTTATAAGTCTTGAGTAAAACCCGCTCATTCGCGTCTAAATCATGATAATAAAACCACATCTTACATCGTGACAAGTCGATCACGAGATAAAAGTTAATATTTTTTTCAGGGCTCAAAATATTGAATTGATCACCAGGCGATACCCTTTGACTGTAGTAGTCTCGCTTTCCGTTCAAGCTACGTGCAATGAAGTGGCGCGATGTCGCATAGTGAGACGCATAATCGGCAACCCAAGCTGGTCTGCCTTTGAGCCATGGTACTCGGCTTTTGTATCGGATCGTCTCCACAATCGGTAACTTTTTCCTTCCTGTGGTAAAGAAACGCCAAACCTGGTCCACTTCTTCATCAGCAACTTGATCCTTCACAGGGGTCAGGAGCTCAGACACCCGTTCATTTCTCTGCTCCTGCTCTAAGAGGAATGCTTCATCTTCTTCACTTTCGTAAACCACTTCTTCTTCATAAGCAGTCTCTTCCGAAGCCTTCTCTTTATTTGCCAAAGCCCCTTTTTTCACTAGAGCAACTGCTCCAATTAGGGCAAATAGGGCAAATGAGCCCATCAAAATTTTTTTAGGAGCAGACAAAGGTGCCTCCTTCAGTCAATTCAATTTTTGTCATTAGCAATTAGCTTAGGATTATCGTTAAATTTGAATTCTTTTGCAAGTCGCGAGGCTCCGTGAGACCATTTACTTTAATATCTTAATTTTAATTTTTTACCACAGAGAGCACAGAGGGAGGCTAAAAAAATTTTCTCTGTGTTCTCTGTGGTAGAACCCCAATCGAGACGTTCAATTTTTAGGGTCACTTTTCTATGAAGAAATTATTTGATTTCCCATTGGTAGAGACGGCGCTCTTCCTCTAAAGGAAAGGCGACAAGAAAGTCAGCACCCCAAAAATGATGGCTGCCCGCAAGAGGAATAACGTGCATTTCCGTATCCATCTTAGGATCAAGCGACAGCTTCTCCTCTCCTTTTTCAAATGAAACGACTTGGCTCGGGCCCTGATAGCGGTGCAGTGTGGCGGGAGTCAAAGTTTCTTTTCCTTCGACAAGGGCCTTATCTGCTGTAATGAAATAGGCAAAATATAGGGGATGCTTTTCATCATATTCTGAAAGGCGACTTTCAAAAAATACTTTATCTCCATCGCCCGTTGCAGAAAAATACAACCACTGCTTGCCAGGTTGAGTGAGCGTCAGATTATGATGGCAGACATGCGAGATAGAGGGAGAGATCACACGCGACCACCCTTTAACTTGAAAAGAGTCACCTTTTTTATCAAATTCCAGATCACGGAAGGGATTTGGCACTCCTGAGGAGGTGCGATGCACCCCAAAGCGATCAGAATCAGCGAGTGGTGTGAAATGTGGACCAAACGACACAATTCTGACATGGGTTTTATGCAAAGCCCCGAGTCCGGTATTGACTCCACTAAATGAACAGGCCAAACTTAAATCATTTTGCTGCGTGGCTAAATACCCTAAGCTTTCATCGAGTTCACTCATCGTGTAGGAGTGAGTGATTTCAGGACAGGGCTTGTCTCGATGAAGGCTTTCAAACCCGAGTGCAAAAAACACGAGAAAAACTGGCGGCATTTGAAATGATGTATCATCAACTTCTTTGAGCGCATCAAAGAGCGCATCTGATAAATGACGCGTTTTAGAGCTCATAAGCATTTCTGAAGCCACTGAAAAAAGAAGGAAATAAAGAGTATTAAATGGAAGAGGATGGTATTCGGCTTCTCTGAGCCAAACCCCATGAAAGGGACGGTTGTCGTGATCGAAAAGTCCAAGACTTACAAAAGCCCACTTGAGGGCCGCATGGATTAAACTCTCATTATCTTCTTCCCAGCCCAAAAAAAGCCAAATCAAGGCAAGTTCTGCATTCAAAAGAGGATGAGGAATGCCTCCATCCTGTAAATGGTTTCCCGCTTCGACTAAAATGCCCCCTTTCGATAGCTGTTTAGGCTCCAAAGCTGGCGTCGGCAATCCAACTAAATAGCATCCGAGAGCATAAAGAGCTTCACCTAGCTGAAATTCTTTCCAAAAGCCCTGCGTGTAAATCTTTTGATAGATTTTTTGAAGGGAAGAAAGCGTCAGCGGCATCGGTTGAAACCGATGAAGAAACGAAAGAGAAACAAGTTTTCTCAAATAAAGAAGATAGTCCTGGGGACTATCTACTATTGGATCTCGACATTCGTCGAGTAGTGCGATAATGAGGGACTCGTCAACGGGCTTTTCTAAATAACAATTTTTTAACGCTCGACACCAGTTATCTTCTTCGCTAAGTAGATGTAAGCGATCGCGATAAAAAGTGACGAGATCTCTCATAAATTTGCCTTTGGGCTATCACCCAAAAACTTGCTGGCTAGACTGTGCTCCCGACTCACCTTGTTCAATCAGGTTTTTCATTTTCTTACCTGGTGTGAACTTCACAGCGCGTCTTTCCGGAATCACAATCGGAACTGCAGCGTTTTTAGGGTTTCTTCCAATTTTCTGTTTGCGTTTTACGACTTCAAATACACCAAAATCACGAAACTCGAGTCGATCTCCATCTGAAAGATATTCAGTCATACAATCTAGAAAAGATTGGACAACCATCCTGACATCATTCGGATGAAGCCCTTTTTGACGCGAAATCTCATTGATGAGCTTCTTCTTTGTAATTGTTGCCATATCACCCGACTCCTATAATTTTAGACAAGAGATAAACCCACTCTTCTCATGATTTAGCTTTTCTTTCAACAGAAAAACTCAACCCTTGTCGATTTTTTTTTACCTAGCCTCATTTTTGTATCATGTTGATTTTCAGGCAAGTTATTTTTCATAAATAGGAATCAAATATTTTTTAATGGGTGATTTTAATGAGCATTTTCTTCTTTTTACCAGAGCCAATCATCATATATTTATTACCGATCAAATGCTCCTCTGCAATCGTAAAAGCTGGATCTTCGACTTTTTCGTTATTGAGGTATGCTCCGCCGTTTTTGATCAATCTTCCAGCCTCACCTTTACTTGTCACAAAACCAGCTTTCGTAATGACATCAGTGTATTTTTGGTCCAGAATCTCTCCAACCTTTAAAGCAACATGAGGCATATCGCGCGCAATTTCTTCTAAAATTTCTGGATCAAGCGATGCTTTGGAACCGGGAGCAATTGCTGCCGTGACGCGAAGAGCTATTTGAACTCCTTCGTCTCCATGGACAAAGCGAGTCACTTCTTCTGCAAGCCTTTTTTGTGCAGCAAAGGGGGTGAATTCTCCTGATGCAATTTCTGCTTCATAAGATTCGATCTCTCCGATATCCATAAATGTGAGCATTCTCATTAGCTTTGTGACATCGGCATCTGCAACGCGAACAAGATACTGGTAAAATTGATAAGGTGAGGTTCTTTCTGGGTCGAGCCAAATGGCGCCTTCTTCACTTTTTCCAAACTTTCTCCCATCACTTCGAGTCAGTAAAGGATAAGTCATTCCAAAAACTGATTCACCGACTAGCTTACGCGTCAGTTCAATTCCTGCAGTGATGTTGCCCCATTGATCGCTTCCACCCATCTGCAAACAGACATTATTGTCCTTATATAAATGATAAAAGTCATATCCCTGAAGCACTTGATAAGAAAATTCGGTAAAGCTCATCCCTTCTTCTGAATTTATGCGAGATCGGACGCTGTCCTTTCCTAGCATTGGACCTAAACGGAAATGCTTGCCAACATCGCGTAAAAACTCAATGAGTGAATAAGAAGAAAGCCAATCGTCATTGTTAACCATCATTGGTGGAGCTGTAGGGTGAGAAAAATCAAGGCAACGCTCAAATTGTTTTCGGATTCCCTCAACATTTGCCTTTAGGACTTTTTCATCGAGGAGGGGTCTTTCAGTATCTTTTCCAGAAGGATCTCCAATTTTACCTGTCCCTCCTCCTAGAAGAATCACAGGTGTATGGCCATATTTTTGAGACCATGCAAGTGCAATAATCCCTACTAAATGCCCCAAATGAAGGCTGTCAGCAGTCGGGTCAAATCCTATGTAGAGTTTTAGGGGCTCTTTGGCGCGTTCTCGAAGCTCATCACTCGAAATTGCGTCGATAAATCCTCTTTTTTCTAAAGCATCAATAACGGTTTCCATGGCGATGAGTTTACATTGAACGAAGGATTTCTCTCAAGTTTCGTGATGAAAATAAAAGGATTCAACTGACTGACAAATTGTAAGAGGAACTAGCAAAATCCAAGCTTTATCAAATGAAGAGATCGTAATCTGATGATGTGTTGCAAAACCATTGCAGACAAAGAAATTTAGGGAGAAGTTGATCACGTTTCGCGCAAGAACAATCCACGTGCGCTGATGATAGGTCTCACCTTGCAATTGGTGTCCAAGAAAGTCAAAGAAACAAAAATCAAACGCAACGAGAGCTTCTAAGCAAGATGCAGCTAAAGGATTGACTCCTGAAAAGAAAGCAACCAGCCCATTCACAGCAGCTCCAACGGAAGCCATTGGAACCCCAATCGTCGTAAGCTTCCCAATAGGATGGGCAGCCGACATGGACTTAAGATTCCCATTCGGATAGTAAGTTTCTTCTAATGTCCTCGCAAAAGGACAAATTCCATTCGTCATCATTACTCCAAATTTCCAAATTTTCTGAAAAGCATGATAACAAAAGCTGGGATAAAAAAAAGTTTTTATCCCAGCGGAAGTGATACTTATCTTCATCAGCCATACGATGAAAACAAAGTCTTTAATTTCTGACTTTTTTTCCTTCGCTATCCGTAAAGTTCCCTAAAATGATCTGGAAAATATTGTAAAGCCAGACAATCCCCGGAACGATTCCAAATGTGATCCAGCCTAAACAGATCGTTGTTCCAAGAGTCAGAAGACCTTTCCCGATATTCCCGACATAAAAGTGAGGGAATCCCACGTACCCCAGAAAAAACTGCAACAAGAGAGTCACAAAAAAACTTTTCTGACTTTTCTCTTCGTCAGCTTTTTTCTCATGATAATGTATATGGACTTGTTGCGTATTGGGAGGAATTGAGGGGTGAATCGTGCTTTGCCCTGAATATCCCGGAGGGGTTGCTTCTCTGCCTTTTTCTGGTTCTTCACCAAAGATTGTGTATCCTGTCTCAGAAGAACCGCTAGACTCATTGATTGCATCGACCATTTTTGCCTCCTTGAGGTTAAGAGTCATATTCAGTGCAAGGATTTTAAATTTAAGATCTATAAAGATCCAGAACAATCCTTGCGGTTGCAACTAATGACTCTCAAAATCTCATGGAAATCAGGAGGGCGCAAAATTGAATAAACTAGGTTTATAACCCCGACAATTTAGGAGGGTTAGATGGGTATTAATCCCCTCTAAGGCGGAGCATGAGCTCTGAAATTTTTTGACTCCGATCCGCAGTATTTTGATTTTCATCAAAAAGGGAGATCGATTTTGATTTAAGAACCACTCGATGAGGGGCGTGACGGGAAATCCAACGGTGAATTTCTAGAGATTTCCGCTTCAGTGCCTGCGGGGTCACATTTTCATCCATTTCCTGAAGGTATTTCCGCAACTTTTCGCGCGTCTTTTTTGTTTTCGAACTTTCTTCTGCAAGTAGTTGACCTTCATCCTTATCAGACATGAAATTCCTCTTCGAGGTTAGTTCTCTTTTTCCTTACCATGGCACAACATCTTTCAAAAAGAAAGAGAAAACTCTTGTCAGCAAAAAACATTTTTTAAAACATAGACTCATGGACATAGAACTCTTAAAAAAGCGAGCCGGCGAAAAAGCGGCAGAGTGGATTGAAGATGGAATGCTCGTTGGGTTAGGAACTGGCTCTACGGTGTATTACTTCATAGAAAAGCTCATTCAGCGCTGCAAAGAAGGCCTAAACATCACAGTTGTTTCGAGTTCCATCCGGTCATTTGAGCAAGCTCAAAAAGGTGGGATTCCAACAGCCGATATGGACACGGTGACCCAGATCGACATCACGATCGACGGAGCTGATGAAATCGACAGTCAAAAACGGATGATCAAAGGAGGTGGTGGAGCCCTACTGCGCGAAAAGATCTTAGCCAATACTAGTAAAGAATTGGTGGTCATCGTCGATGAATCAAAAGTCGTCGAGCAGCTAGGAAAGAGGGTTCTTCCTGTTGAAATCCTTCCCTTTGGTTATAGCGCGACGATCGAAAAAATCCGAGTCCTCGGATTTCGTGGTGAAATGCGAACCTTAGGTGGAGATAAATTTTACACAACCGACAACGGCAACTACATTTACGATATTCAGTTTCAAGAGCTTCGTGAGTCACCTGAAGAGGATCACGACCGTCTCATCCATATCCCTGGCGTTTTAGAAACAGGCTTCTTTTTCAATCTCGCTGGCCGTGTTCTGATCGGTGAGTCATCAGGTGATCTCAAACAACTTGATTAAACCTGAACTTAGGGTTTATTTGGCTTATTTCCAGAAGAGAATTCTCAGTATTTTTGACAAAGGGAAGGGCTAAATGGTCCTTTTCGAGATAAAAAGGCTGGGAAGAAAGAGAAAAATCCCTGAGAATGAGTGAAATAAACTCAGAGTTCAGGTTAATACCTTTAATATGGTATGTGGAAGGAAGGAGGTCGTATGGATTCCGAGCTCATTCCGATACAATTTAATAAAATCATGCAGTCCCCTTCCTATACGGTATTTATCTTAGGGACAGAGGCCAAGCAGTTTGCGATCTATACCTCACCGCATGTGGGGGTTCAAATCCAAATGCATCTCACAGACCAAATGAAACCGCGCCCCTACACCCATGACCTCATGAACTCCATTTTCAACGGCTTAAATATTGAGCTCCTCCATGTTGTGATCAGCGACGTGCAGGATACAATTTACTATGCTCGACTTTTTCTCGAGCAGGTGGTTGGAGAAACCAAACAGATCATGGAAATTGATGCGCGTCCGAGTGATTGTCTCTCGCTTGCTCTAGAAAACAACGTGCCGATCTATTGCACGAAAGAAGTTTTCGATAAGGTTCTCCCCATCGACCCCTAAGCACTCCTGAATGCTGAGGTAGAATCCAGAGTTTTCCGCCCTTCTTGTCCCCCTCTAAGAATTTGCTCGCCCCAACGTCTGAGGTGGGATCCGGGGTTTTCCGTCATTCTTTTCCCCATCTAAGAATTTACTCGTCCGTAGTTGGGGTCGGGGGATTTTTGGTTGCTTTTGGGTCCAAGATTTTTCTGGCTGACAAAGTGCGGAGATTGATGGCTACCCTTCACGGGTAGTCGAGATCGAGCACAAAGTCAGACGGGAAAAGATGGGGCAAAAAGCAACCAAAAATCCCCCGACCCTAACGTCCTAGAATTTGATGTTGAATTTGTTGCTTGCAAGACGCATAATGGCATTCACGGCCTCTTCGGCATCTTGTCCTTCGGCCTCAATATTGATCTTCGCTCCCCGACCAGCAGCGAGCATAAGAATTCCAAGAAGAGATTTTGCATTGACACTCAGCCCTTCATAGCGCAGGTAAATTTGAGACTTAAAAATTTGAGCACATTTAACGAGCTCAGTTGCTGGGCGAGTGTGAAGACCTTTATCATTGACAATGACAAAAGTCTTTTTCACTTTAGGCTCTGACGTCATGGTCACCTAATCTAATAATGTATTATCTTCCCTGTGTATGTATTGACATACAACGCTTGAGTTTTTTGATCAACTTTTTTTACAGAATTTTAACATTGCATTTCTTTTTCTAGATCTGTGACAAACCCATCAAAACGGTTAAGAAGTTTTTCGATAGGTTCCTTGCTATGCATCTCAACACCAGCTTCTTGCAAGAGCTCTAATGGATACTTACTTGAACCTGATGAAAGGAACTTGGTGTAAGCATCGCGAGCAGATTCTCCTTCGGCCAAAACGCGCTGAACAAGAGCAGATGCAGCACTGATTCCGGTTGCATATTGGTAAACATAAAAATTGTAGTAGAAGTGGGGAATGCGCAAGAATTCAACGTCAATTTCAGGGTCAGCTGTTAAATCGGGGCCATAATAGTCGATATTCAGTTGACGATACGCTTCTTTTAAGGTTGTAGGTGTAAGAGGAATCCCCTGCTCAGCTAGAACATGCAATTTAAGTTCAAACTCAGCAAATTGCGTTTGTCTAAAAAGAGTCGATCGAATGTCATCGATTTTTTGATTTAAAAAGTAACACTTCTCTTGATGAGAAGAAGCTTTTTCAACGAAGTAGCGGAATAAAAGGTCTTCGTGAAATGTTGAGGCAATTTCTGCTAAGAAAATCGGGTAGTGTGAGTACTGATAAGGTTGGCCATGATTACTTAAGTACGAGTGCATACTATGCCCTGCTTCGTGAGACAATGTCATCACATCGCGTAGCGTTCCGTGAAAATTCATTAAGATAAAAGGAATGCTGTCATAACAGCCACTTGAGTAGGCACCCGATCGCTTGCGTTTGTTTTCGAAGAGGTCCACCCATCTTTCTTCTCCAAGCCCTTTTTCTAAAGCAGCTTGGTAATCACTCCCCATCACAGAAACAGATTCTAAAATGGCTGTTTTGGCTTCATCAAAGGTGTATTTTTTTTCAAACTCAGGAACGAGCGACACATGCAAGTCATGACAGTGGAGTTGATCCACGCCAAGCAGTTTTTTTCGCAGTTTGATGTAACGATGAAGGCATCCAATGTTTTCTCGGACGGTATTGATCAAATTGTGGTAAACGTCGATGTCAATTTGATGTGGAGTCAATGCCGCATGCAAAGCTGAAGGATAATGACGCGCCTTGGCCATGAAGATGTGATTCTGAACTTGGCCATTGATCAGCTCGCAAATGGTGTTTTCAAGCTGTTCGTACTGTTTATGAAGCTCTACAAATGCATTTTTGCGCAGCGTGCGATCTTTTGACTGCATGTAGAGAAGACAAGAGCCGTAACTGAGATCTTTTTTCTCTCCTGTTTCCGTTTCGATTTGTGGAAACTTTAGGTCGGCATCATTTAAAAGGCTAAAGGCCTTTTGTGGAGTTTGAAGAGCTTTTCCCGCAAGAGAGAGTAAGGCTTCTTTATCAGATGAGAGCGTGTGAGGCTTGAGTGCATAGACTTTGTTCAGATAAACCTGATAGTCTTTCAGTTCTGGAGCTTTTAAATACGTTTGAAAGGTGACATCGTCAAGCTGTAAAAGTTCAGGTTGAATCCAAGACGTTTCATTATCATATTCATAGTAAAGCAGGCTAATCCGATCGTAGGCATTTTTGTGCACGTCGTGCACAACATCTTCATCATGGCGCAGGTGGGCATAGGTATAGAGCTTGACGATATTGCGTTCGCGAACGCTGCTGTCAAAAGTTTTGCTAAAAGAGCTGGACCTTCATGCATTTTTCCTTGAAACTCTTGAATTTCGGGAAAACGCACTCCTTTGATTTTTTCTTTTGCTAAGGATTTAAACCCTTTTTCCCAAGCCTCTAAACTCGGATAGAGAGAGGCAACGTTCCATTTGTGTTCATCTGCGATTTCTGTGCGTTCTTTTGCCATGAAATGAGGTCCTTTTACTGATGCTGAAAAACTATTAAATTTAATTCAGAACTCTATTCTCTAGCAAGAGAAAATCTTTATTTTAACAATTTATATTAATCTTAGCGGTTAATATAATATTAATGTGATTTCCAAATTTTTAATTAAAAGGGTTTTCTATGTCAGAAATTAGTTCAGTTGGTGGAGATGCGGAACTTTCAACAATTTTTGCAACAGAGGCTGTTGAAGAAAAGGAGAACTTTGAGTCTATTCTAGATTCAAAGCCGATTTGCACACGCCCAACTAAACTCCCTCAAATCAAGCAAAAAGTGATGGCAACAGAGCTCCAAATTGCGCATTGCCGCCAATTTGTCGCAGAGCATTGCAACCGTCACCCTCAGGTCATGAATGCTCTAGACAAAGCCAGTCTTGGGTTAACCTATTTGGCCAAGAAAAAGGACGTAGTATTGAACTAGAGCGCCTTCTTGCCGCTGTTGAGTTCGCTGCTGAAAAACACCAATTTCAAACGCGAAAAGACCCTGAAAAAACCCCTTACATCATCCATCCTTTGGGAGTCGCCCAGTTCACACTCGATTTGGGAGGCTTAAAAGACACTGACGCGCTGATCGCTGCGCTGCTTCACGACACACTTGAAGATACAGACACAACTCCAGAAGAAGTTGAGCAGCTATTCGGCCCACACGTTTTAGCCTTGGTCCTCGATTTGACAAATCCTGCAGATCTTAAAGGTGACGCCTGTAAAATGGCGCAAATTACTCATGCTCCTGACATGATTGAAGAAGCAAAAATCATCAAGCTTGCAGACAGGTATTACAACGTGTGTGACTTAGAAAACGTTGTTTGGAATCAAAAATCAATCGATGCCTACATCCTTTGGGGAGCAAAACTCAACCAAGTCTTGCGAGGCACAAGTCCAAAACTAGAGCGAGCCATTGACGACAAAGTGACAGAGCACTTTCAAAGCCGCTTTCCTTCAGGTGTTGAATTAGGACAACTTGGTGACAAATGGGAGTTTCTTTCCGATCATCTCCCAATAGGTGCCAATATTGATGGAATCGAAATGGCAACATGGAATGTTCTCAATACAGCTTACCTTTCATGGGTTGAAGTGCACAACACTCAAGGACTCAAAGGATCTCAAATCTCTATGACCAATCAGATGATTGATGAGGAAACGGGATTGACACTCAGAGATAAACTCGTTGTGGATCAAGTGATCGACATGATCAACCACCCGTCGCATCCAAAGCAATTGATCAGTTTACAAGAATGTGGTGCCGCATTTTTACAGGTTTTAAGAGACAGGCTTCCAGAGCATATGGCCATTGTTTATACTCAAGAAGAACCTCTGCCAAAAAATCAAGATGTGGTTGTCTATGACACCCGTCATTTGACGTATAGAGAGGACCTATCTAGCATCGATTTTCCGTACGAATGCGATCCGACAAGGCCCGTGATGAATTTGGCATTTGAAAAAAACGGCAAGCTATACCGCGTTGTGAACGGACATCTTCCAGGAGATCCAACTCTTCCCGGACGAGATGAATTTGCGGCGTATATCAACCTGATGGATGACGATGTTGTTGTCGCGATGGGTGATATGAACTTTACCCGCGAAGAGATGCAAAAGGCTTTCCTCTCACAAGGACAAGAAAATGTGCCTTTTTCTCTCATTTCCCCCTATCCGACAAATGTGAGTCTTTCTCTCAGATCGAAAACTATTGATCATATCTATGTAAAGGGAACTTTTGAATGGCAGATGCGCTACCCTGAAGAGGTCTTTGAAGGGTTAACCCCAACTGTCGATCTTCTCACGCACTAAAGAAAAATTAGCACTTTTGAAAAAAGAGTGCTAATTTTTATTGAAAAAAATCCCTTTTCTGACTACCATCGGGTATGTATAATGAACTAACATTATATATAGAGGAGTTTTTAAATCTTATGGAAACGAAAAAGAAACTTACACTTAGGCCCCTAGGGAATCGCGTTTTGGTCCAACGTCTGGAGCAAGAAGAGACTCTCAAAGGTGGCATTATCCTTCCTGATTCAGCAAAGAAAAAGCAAGAATCTGCCCGGGTCGTTGCCGTCGGCAAGGGAAAAACAACTGATGACGGTAAAATCCTCCCCATGCCTGTGAAAGAGGGAGACCTCATCCTTATGGATAAATATGCAGGCCAAGAAGTGACGGTTGATGACGAAGAGTTCATCGTCCTCCGATCTGATGACATCATCGCAATCATTGAAGACTAAGAAGGAGTAAAAAAAACGATTATGGCAGCAAAAGACATTAAATATAGAGAAGATGCGAGACAAAAGATCCTCAAAGGGGTTAAAGCTCTTGCTTCTGCGGTCAAAGTGACTCTAGGACCAAAAGGACGAAACGTCGCCATCGATAAATCTTATGGTGCTCCTCACGTCACAAAAGATGGTGTCACCGTCGCAAAAGAGATCGAGCTCGAAGACAAGCACGAAAACATGGGTGCCCAAATGGTCATCGAAGTGGCCAGCAAAACTGCTGATAAAGCAGGAGACGGGACCACAACAGCTACAGTTTTAGCAGAAGCCATCTATACTGAAGGACTTCGCAATATCACAGCTGGCGCTAATCCTATGGAAGTGAAGCGTGGGATTGAAAAGGCCGTCAAAACACTAACTGACGAGCTCAAAAAAATGAGCAAATCGATCCAAAACAGCAATGAAATCGCTCAAGTTGGAACCATTTCTGCCAACAACGACGAAGAAATTGGAACGATCATTGCTAAGGGAATGGAGCGTGTTGGAAAAGACGGAACCATGACTGTTGAGGAAGGAAAAGGGTTTGAAACCACTCTTGATGTTGTCGAAGGAATGAACTTCGACCGTGGTTACCTTTCTGTCTACTTTGTCACTGATCCAGAAAACCAAGAAGCAATTCTAGAAGATGCTTTTGTTCTGGTCTACGACAAGAAGATCTCAACAATGAAAGACTTCTTGCCTATCTTGCAAGCAGCTGCAGAAAGCGGTCGCCCTCTTCTGATTATTGCAGAAGATGTTGACGGCGAAGCTCTTGCAACACTTGTTGTCAACCGCCTCCGTGCAGGTCTCAAAGTTTGTGCTGTCAAAGCTCCTGGTTTTGGAGACCGCCGCAAAGCCATTCTTGAAGATATCGCAATTCTAACTGGTGGCCAATTCATCAGCGAAGAACTTGGCATGAAGCTTGAGAATGTCACTCTTGACATGCTCGGCCGCATGAAAAAAGCTGTCGTTAAGAAAGAAGACACAACACTCGTAGAAGGTGCAGGCAACAAAGAAGAGATTCAAAAACGGATCGCTCTCATCAAAAAGCAAATCGACGAGAGCACATCTGATTACGATAAAGAAAAACTCCAAGAAAGACTTGCTAAGCTTTCTGGTGGAGTCGGAATCATCCGCGTCGGTGCTGCAACAGAAGTGGAAATGAAAGAGAAGAAAGATCGCGTCGACGACGCCCTTCAAGCGACAAAAGCAGCAGTCGAGGAAGGCATTCTTCCTGGTGGAGGAACAGCTTTCATTCACTGTATTCCCACTTTGAAAAAGCTCGCGGAATCCATGACAGGCTGTGAAAAAGTCGGAATGGAAATTGTGATCAAAGCCATCACATACCCACTTCGTCAGATCGCAGAAAATGCTGGTATGGAAGGTTCTATTGTTGTTCAAAAAGTGATGCAATCCAAATCGCAATCTGAAGGATGGAATGCACTAACAGATGTTTACGGTGATATGATTGAAATGGGTGTCATCGACCCCACAAAAGTTGTTCGCCTCACCATCGAACTAGCTGCATCAATCGCTTCACTGCTTCTCACAACTGAAGCAATCATCACAGATGAGCCAGAAGAGAATAAAGCTCCTGCGGCTCCTGCGATGAGCGGTATGGATTATTAATCCAGACCTTTTAGCAGGTTATAAAAAGGCGCTTTTCCCTTGGGAGAGCGCCTTTTTTTTTGACTTCACAAGAGGAATGCACTATGTCAATAAAGTATGCGCAAAGTACTCTTGATCATCTTTTTTCTCGTTGTCATCATCGCTGGCGTTGGCTACCTAGCCTATGACAACGCTGCGACGATCCTCGCCAAAATTATTGCTCACAAAACGCATGTCGCAGTCACGATCGATTCGATTGACTTTAAGAAGGAAGAATTCACGATCCACGATTTTCAAATGGCAAATCCAAAGGGAACTCGCCTTCCTACTGCTCTCCGAGTTCAAACGATCGATGTCAAGGCCGCCTATAAGCGCTACTTCGAAAATCCGATCGAGATCAATGAAATTCATCTCGATAATGTGTACGTCAACATTCAAATCTACGACAAAGACCAAACTCGAGGAAACTGGCAAACGATCATGGGAAATATTGACCATGACAATAAAAGCCCTCTTTCCGTGGAACGGGAAGCTATCATTAGGCGACTCCTGTTAACAAATATCCGTATTGATCTCATTCTTTCAGATGGCAAGCTCCATCAGCTCTCTCCTATTGAAAGACTTGAGTTTAACGATATCACATCAGAAAGAGGAATCCCAACTCAAGAAATCGCTGAAATCATCGTTCAAAAGATGATGCACCAAATCTTCCTCGAAAAAGGACTGAAGACCATTATCGAGGCACCAGTTGATGTGATCAAAGGGTTCTTCCCCTTCTTTGGTCATCTTCTAGAAGATGATGAATAGGTCAGTCTTACCCATTCGTCGTAAACCCTGGGAATAAGGTCATTCCTCCATCGACAAAGATGCTCGTTCCGTTGACATAGTCAGCTAAGTCGGAAGCAAGCCAAACGGCGGTGTGCCCAATATCTGGTGGCTCGCCAATCCGTTTGTAGGGAATCACATTCATGAGCTTCTCATAGGCCTCTGGTGTATCCCATGCTTCTTTATTGATAGGCGTTCGAATCGCTCCAGGGCAGATGCTATTGATCCGCACTCTTTGAGAAGCATATTCTTGAGCAATACTTTTCATCATGAGCATCACACCGCCTTTGGAAGCAGCATAATTTGCATGACCTGACCAAGGAATCATTTCATGAACAGAGCTCATACAAATGATTTTTCCCGCAGCGCAAGAGACCTCTTTACGTACTCCTCGTCGCAAAAACTCTCGAATGGCTTCACGTGAACATAAAAACTGACCTGTAAGGTTAATCCCGATTACCTTATTCCACTGATCAATTGTCATGTCAGCAAAGCAAGAGTCTTTTTGAAGGCCCGCGTTGTTAACGACAATATCAACGGTGCCAAATTTCTCTATGGCTTCTTTAAACATCGCTTGGACTTGATCTTCTTGAGAAACATCAGCTTTAATGACCAAAGCCTGTCGTCCAATAGCAGTGACTTCTTGAGCCACTTCTTCTGCTCGCTCTTTCGAACCTGCATAATTAATGACAACATCTGCTCCAGCTTTTGCTAAAGCAATTGCCACACCTTTTCCAATTCCAGAGCTCGATCCTGTCACGATTGCTTTTTGCCCTTTGAGTAAATCGGGCAAATCGCATACAGGCATCACAACATCTGCTGGTTTTTGTTTCGGATATTTTTCCATATGTGTACCTCTCGTTTTCTCAACCTATAACTGATGGGCTATTTTCAAAAAAAGAGGATTTCGTGCTACAAGTAAAGTTATGTTTAATATCATTGAGATTTTTCCAAAATTGGCTCGAGTTTTCCCCAAAACTATTGAGGGAATTGTCTGGTTTGGGATGTCTGTTGTGTCGTTTTACCACAGCTTTTCCGAAAACACATTTTTCAATATGTCTTTTGAAGATGCCCAAGGACTTGAAAAAGTCGGCAATGTTCTCCTCTCCCCTGTGCAATACCTGTGCGACGGAAAACTTATTTCATACGATGAGACATCTCACACGTTCACTTTAAAGCCACGCTTCAACTACGAAACGCGCAAAAAAGTTTTTTCGCCTCTTGCTTTTTCAACTCTTCCTCCCGGATTGCTTTTAGGGACGGTGGTGAAATCGCTTGCGTATCTTTCTCCAGAAACACGACAGCGACATCAGCAGTTGAAAACCTTTCTCACCTCCACATACGTGCAATCTAATAAGGATTATTTTCAATCATTGGGAATTCAGGTCGAAGACTTTCGAACCGCTCCTTACATTAATTCTCCTAGACATCAAAGAAGGCCTGGTGACGAAAATAACCTGGTAGAAGATAAAGAGGCTCTCCTAGAAATCACAAAACTACTATCTGAAAAAGATATTCCTTTTTGGGTCGATTGCGGAACTTGTTTAGGAGCCTACCGCTATGGAGGAATCATCCCATGGGATAACGATTTAGATTTAGCTGCTATTGAAGAAGATTTTGACAATATCATGCATGCCCTTCAAGCTCTTGATGAAACAAAGTATGTCGTTCAAGATTGGTCCAACCGTTGCCGCCCTGGAACCTATATTAGAGTCTATATCAGGTCCAACCGGAATCATATCGACATTTACTTGAATGCCATTGATGCTGATAATGAAACGCTCACAAATATCCTTTCGTATGGAGAAAGTCATTTTATGGCTGAAAGTTGGAAAATTCGGGAACGCATGTTTGGAAAACCTGTCCCGTTTGACGTGATTTTCCCTCTCAAAAAAGCCAAGTTTGATGGGATCGATATCCCTGTTCCAAACCAAATAGAGGTTTACCTCTCTTATAAATATGGTCCGAATATCTCGCCTGTCATGATCTACAACGAGGAGACAGATCAATACGAAAAGGATCTTTCCCACCCCTATTGGGGCATTCCTCTAGTACATTAACTAAAATTTAGCTGTCAGTCCGACGCGGCCAATGAATCCCCGATCAAGTGAGTAGCCTGGCAAATACCCTTTGCTCTTGTAACCCGCCTCAGTATAGAGATAGAGGGGACTTCCTCCTCCAGTCAAATACCAGCGTGAAATTAAAGAACCAGCAAATCCTAGACTTCGATCTTTAAGCCCAGGAACGGCAGGGTTAACATCGTCAACGAGAACATCAAAAACCCGGGTAGGTTGCTGAAAATCGGGTTGGTACCAGACATCGAGTTTGAATCCAAAGATTCCCCCTTTCCACGAGAGCATCTGATCAAAGTCAATCCCAGCACCATAAAAGCTAACGCCTCCATGATCTCCCCACTTTCCATACACATATAGAGGTGCTCCATTAATTGCGAAATACCCCTCAAGGTTCTTTTCTAGTCCATAGGGAGCTAAGGTGACTTTGAAGCTGGGGAGAAACTTGACTTTCCCTATTTTGAACATGGGAACTTTAAATTGCTTCCCCGTTGCAACGTAGTACCACCATGCACCAAAAGAGTAATAAGTAAAAACGTCTAACCAATTATAGTACGACTGCCCTTTCAAGTAAGAAATGGAAATTTTATTGTTAGGGTAAAGACGGTTCATCCAATAGACATAAGACTTTAAGTCATTCCCATCAAAAGGATCTTCATCTGCCCCTGACAGGCTCACGTCTAAATCATAAAGACCTGTAGCCCTCCCATAGAGAAATAAGGATTGTTGTGACAAAAAATAAAGCTGAGACATGCGTGCATCAATCCGGCCATCTCCAACCCATTTCATTTTCAGCTGGCGTGCTAAAATATCTTGAGCTTCAATTCCTGCGATGTTGATCGTGTTGATTTCAGTCACTGTTGCTCGATCTGTCATTCTAAAACCTGTAGCGCCTCCTCCTGTTAAGGAGTAAGGAAACGGCCAGCCAATTTTATAGTTCGTTACCTTAACATGGCTGCTTGGAAGCTCTCGGATCCGATAGCCATGACCAAACACTTCATGTTGCGTCACAGTGGCAAGCTCTCCTAGAGGATTCCAAATAAAAAAGAGTTCAGCAAACCGTCCAAAAGAAACACCTAATCCTTCTTTAGGCTCATCTTTGGGAGGAAGCATGATATCTTCACTGAGCTGAAGGATGCGCATCCCTGTGATGAGGTTTTGCCCACCTGAATAGGGAGAAAAATCTGGATCGACTAAAAGATCATATGGAGCCGAACTGAGAGTTTGGGTTCCAAAAATTGCGAGGAGAATTGCGAGGAGTACTTTTTTCACTTCCACCCTAAATAATAGATTCATAGAGGGAAGATCTTATCCTCTGGGAGAAAAAAAATCAAGGTTTGCCCTTCACAACCTCGTCCATAAGCTCCATGCAAATCTGTGGCTTTTCATCTTCGAAGCAAGTTTTGAGCTCTAGAACCGCCTCTTTCACATGCATTGGAAATGTCGCATTGACCTCTTCATCATCTTTCGGCCATGATGCATCGCGAGTTGCTTGGTCGGGCCAACGTGAATAGGCTACCCACATCCCCTCTTCAGCCCGATGTAAACTTGACCCAAGTGCTCCTCGATTTTCAACAAAAAAGGTCGCAACAGTATTCCAAGCTTTGCGAAATGCAGCTTCTTTTTCCCTCTTCACTACCCCGCGATAAATCACTGCAAACACAACAACCTCTCAATGTAAAATTAAAGTAATGATTCTATAGGCTGTCGCCAAAGTTGGTCAATCCTAGTTGAAAGGAAATTTCTTTTGCGGTATGGCCAAAAGCATGATCGCTGCATTATTTGGCCTGGCCGCTCTTGTTTTAATCTTTTTTAAATTACCCGGAGTCGCAGTCTGCATAGGACTTTTAACTTGTGAGGTTTGCGCCAGCGCAACTCCTTGGATTCCCCTTCTTGGGGCAGCTTACTTTTCCACCCTAATTGCCGTTATTTTCCTTTTTCCAAATTTCCCTAAATGTCCATGGCGCTATGTGGGTATCGTATGGGCGCTAGCATTGCCCGTTCTTCTCTATTCCCTCGAACCCCGCTGGTGCACAATCTGTTTCTTTGCACACTTATGCCACTTAGGTCTTTGGACTTTTTGGAGGCGACGTGAGAAGAGTGTGCCTCTACCACTCAGAATCAAAATTCTCCTGATTGTGGTTTCAGCAAGCGCTATGACAGCACTCTACGCCGCACTCAATCTAACCTTACTCCGCTTCTAAGGGAAGCGGATTGAGCAATTCAGTCTCATGTGTGCATCAACCCAGGCTTCAGTTGCACTCAGAGTCTCTTCATAAGAAATTTTTTGATCCTCTGATTCTTCACAAAGCACCAAATGGCATTCTTTCCCAGCCTCATTCATTGCATGGGCAAAGTCTGTGACTTCCTCAACACTAATCGTAGAGTGACCTTTTCGATGGAGTAAAAAGAGAGGAGCTTTAAGCTTATTAACCTGCGAGTAGAGTGAACGTGCTTCGATTGCATCTAAATCTTGAATATCAATTTCATAATTTTTTTCTCGCAAAATAGCGAGCAAGGGATCACCTGGAAACATATGCCTAAAAAAGTCATACCCTCCATTAGTACAGACAACCAATCGGACATCGTCTCTCATTGAAGAAAGAAGTGCCCCAGCAAGCCCTCCTTGCCCAAATCCAATCACACCAAAGTCCTTCACACCAAGAGTTTCTTTGATGTGGTTGACCGCTTCATTCACAACAAGCATGGTGTGGGGCCCACAAAAATCTTTCTGCCCTGAAGTATCTCCATAGCCAGGAAGGGAAATTGAAGCCACTGCATACCCCTTTTTAAGCCAATGATTGCACCAATCAGTCGATAGACCTCTAAGCCCTTTATCTACAGCCGCACCATGAAAAAAAATCAGGAGTTGATCAGAGCCCGCTTGGGGAGATTCCATATAGACTTCAACTTTTTCCCCAATACGATCTGGAAGCTCAAGCAGAAAAATGTTGTCTTCAATTCCGTACCCTTTTGTAAGTCCCAAACATAGAAAAATCATGAGTAAGTTGCGCATAGCTATACCTCCAGTCGTTCTACATTCCAGCCTAGCAGTCTTGCACGAAGATTTTCTGGAAAATCCTGAGGAAGCAATGATGCAGCTTGCTCGGGGACTACCCAAGTATAGCTAAGATGCTCAGGGCTCAAAGAAAGCGTTTCTTTTTGAGCCAAGGTGCAACGATATGTTGCATAAATCACTCCACAGTCTCCGTTTTCAGTCGGAACGCGAATCGTTGTTAAATCGATTGTAACAGGAGAAATCTCTGTGATTTCAGTTATCCCTGTTTCTTCAAAAACTTCCCTACGTAGCGCTTCAATAGGTTTTTCTCCTCGATTGATGCGCCCTCCTGGCAAATCCCAAATCACTTGATCGCCATCTGCTGATAAATCAAACTTTTTGGGATTAAGTTGAAGTAAAAGCATCTCTCCGCCTTCTCGAAAGAGAAGAGCTTTCACTCCTAAATGAAAACAGTCTTCTTGTGCCATGAGTGTCTCCTTTAAAAAAATTTTAGGACTTCTAGGTCTTTAAAATCAATGTGATCTCTGGTATTTTGCTGCTTATTTATGACTAAGTGGAGGAATGTCATGCCAACAATTGAACTTCGAGGAAAAACTTGCTTTTATCAAGATCGTGGAGAAGGTTACCCTCTCTTACTTGGTCATAGTTTTTTATGGGATAGTGCCATGTGGCAACCACAAATCGAAGAACTCTCAAAACACTACCGCTGTATTGTTCCAGACCTTTGGAGTCACGGTCAGTCCGATCCTCTTAGCTCCACAGCGACTTCTATTGATGCTCTTGCAGACGATTATTGGGAACTGATGCAAGCCCTCAAGATCTCTGAATTTGCTCTCATTGGTCTCTCTGTAGGAGGCATGTGGGGAACACTGTTAACGCTGAAACATCCAGAGGCTGTTAAAGCCCTTGTCTTAATGGATACATTTGTGGGAAGTGAACCTACGCCCACCCAGCAAAAATACTTTGGGCTGTTAGACCTATTGGAAAAAGAAAAAGCATTTACCCCAGCTCTATTCAGTCAAGTCGTTCCTCTCTTTTTCTCTCCTACAACTCTGTCACAAAATCCAACACTAGCTGAAAATTTTCACCAAAAATTGAGCGCGCTTTCTCCAGAAAGCATTGAAGGAATGGTGACATTAGGAAGAGCTATTTTTTCACGCCCCTGCTTGCTAGATCAACTTGCAGACATTCAAGTGCCAGCGCTTGTGATCGTCGGGCAAGATGACATCCCCCGCCCCCCATCAGAAGCTCGGGAAATGAATGCGCGTGTTCCCAACTGCTCACTCAAAATTGTTCCGGAAGCTGGGCACATTTGTAATTTAGAAAAACCGGCAGAAGTGACTTCGCATCTAACAGATTTTTTGCAACAACATCTACCGGTTTTACAGCGCCTTACTCGTCCTTAGATAGTGTCATTACGAGTTAATCAATCCTTAATCGACTCCTGGAACTTTTCTTCCAGGAGCTGCTTTTTTATTGCCTATCTCAAGACGACACTATCTAACGATGTAACGCTCGAATGTTCGATCATTCCATTGCCTATATGAACAAGGAGCTCCAGGAACTCCGCCATAGCGGCTATCTTTTGTCAGCTCTGAGGTTGAGTGAATGACAGTATCCATTGGAGCATCTGTAAAGAGCACCATTGTATACCGTTCCACATTGCCTGCAGCTTTCTGCACGCGATGCTCCGTTGCACGGATTTTATCATTCATCACAAGCTGACCAAACTCCCCTACCTGAAACATCATCACATCAGGATCATTGGCAACCACTTTTTGATATGTTTCTCCTATTTTCACAAAAAGGCCGGCCTCTGCAGGCTCTGGAACTTGTTTTCCATTCTCAAAGTAAAAAGCGGGAACAAGTGCTGTAAATAAGGAATGATCATAGTGAGCCCCACACCAGTAAGGGTTTTCATAATCAGTCTTTTTATTTTTACAGTAGTAAAGCATCCGCCCAACGCGAGGCGTTTCATCTAAATAGATGCCTGTTGAAACCCCAATCATGCCGAGTTTAAACATGATTTCTTCTCCCATATCAGCCATCAATTGCCCCAACTCTAAAAAGGGGCCTTTCAAATCAAGTTCATCCGGCCATTTGTTTTGAGAACGATCGGGAACCAGTCCATAATACGACACTTTTAAATCATCAATCACCCAAGTTCCATCAGACCTTTGGAATTTTTCTTTTCCTCGTTCATACCCGAGAAACATTTCCCCTTGCGGAGCATAAGCTTCTTTCACTTCCTCAGGAAGTGCCGAAAATTCCCGTGCGGTTTCGATGAGATTGAGCACCTTTTCACGATAGGAGGGAACTCCACGAATCCCAACAATCCCCTGATCATAGAGCGCCTGTTCAAGCTGCTCAAGGGCATTCGGATCTCCTCTCGAAAAATCCTCATACGAAATCACAGTTAAGTCAAGCTTTTGAGCTGCAAAACCGGTTCCAGAAATAATAAAAGCTAAAAAAACGAAAAATTTCAAAGACCTACGCATAACACACCTTCCTTGTAGGTAAGAAGAGAAAGAGTCCCTTCCAGTTTTTTTGTAAGCATCTTTTATGAAACTTCAATTCTTTTTTGTCTACTTATGCTGTCGGAGTGCTGGCTATTCCGATCTGATTCCCGATTCGAAAAATAATAACAGGTGAAATTTCTCAATTTATGTTATAGCTCAAAAAAATTTTTCTCTGTGTGATCAAAGGAGGTCTCTATATGAAAGATAAAGATCCTAAACCCACAACAAATGATGCTGGAATCCCGGTCTCCAGTGATGAATATTCTCTTACCGTTGGCCCTGATGGTCCGATCCTACTCCAAGACCACTATCTCATTGAACAGATGGCTAACTTTAACCGAGAAAAAATCCCTGAACGTCAGCCCCACGCAAAAGGAGCCGGAGCTTTTGGTAATTTTGAGGTGACCAAAGACGTTAGCTCCTACACAAAAGCCGCAGTCTTTCAGCCTGGAACAAAAACAGACACTCTTCTCCGATTTTCAACGGTTGCTGGTGAACAAGGAAGCCCTGATACCTGGAGGGATCCTCGAGGCTTTGCTCTAAAGTTTTACACAAGCGAAGGGGTCTACGATATGGTAGGCAACAACACTCCTGTCTTTTTCGTCCGAGATCCGATGAAGTGTCAACATTTCATCCATTCCCAAAAAAGGCGCGCTGACAGTGGACTGCGAGACAATGATATGCAATGGGACTTTTGGACTCTTTCACCTGAATCTGCACACCAGGTGACTTGGCTGATGGGTGACCGTGGCATTCCAAAGACTTGGCGGCATATGAACGGCTACTCAAGCCATACGTATATGTGGGTCAATAATAAAGGGGAAAAATTCTTCGTAAAGTACCACTTTAAGACGCATCAAGGAATCGAATGCCTGACACAAGATGAAGCTGATCGTTTAGCTGGGTCTGATGCTGATTACCATCGTCGCGATCTATTTGAATCAATTAAGCAAGGGGATCATCCGAGCTGGACATTGAAAGTACAAATCATGCCTTTCGAAGAAGCAAAGACTTACCGACTCAACCCATTTGATCTCACAAAAGTTTGGCCTCATAGTGATTATCCCCTTCATGAAGTGGGCCGTCTCACACTTAACCGTAACCCAACGGATTTTCATACCGAGATCGAGCAAGCAGCCTTTGAACCTAACAACATGGTCCCAGGAATCGGTCCCAGCCCTGATAAAATGCTTCTCGCTCGTCTCTTTTCCTATGCCGACGCTCATCGTGCTCGCTTAGGAGTCAACTACAAACAGATCCCCGTCAATCGTCCTAAGTGCCCTTTTCATAGCTACAGCAAAGACGGGGCAATGCGATTAGAAAACGTTTCTGACCCAGTTTACGCCCCCAATTCCAAAGGAGGACCAAAAGCTGATGAGAAGCGGTACCCTCAGTTGGAAGTATGGGATGCAAGTGGAGAATTTGTACGTGCAGCCTATACATCAAGAAAAGACGATGATGATTGGAGTCAAGCTGGTGAGCTTATCCGCAAGGTCATGGATGATGCGCAACGTGACCGCTTAGTTTCAAATGTCGTTGGACATCTAAGAAATGGTGTCTCAGAGCCCATTTTAAAACGAGCTTTTGAGTATTGGTGCAACATCGACAAAGACATTGGCGAGCGCATCAAAAAAAGTGTCAAATCCTAACTAACGGAATCTCAGCTACGAAAGGCGAAAAGCACCTTTAGGTACGGGTCTGATGAACTTCGTGGATTATTTTTGAAGGTTACAGAGAAATTTGAAGCATTTATGAGATGTCTTAAGTTGCTAATTATTCGCGACCAAACGAGGGGAGTTTGAAAAACGTCCTGAACTGAGAACATTTTCTTCCTTTTTGCCTCTATATAAACTATAGTTTTTCCCTGGAGATTTAAAATGAAATTCAAACTGATATTTATATTTTGTTTGTTTTCTACGTTTATATTAGCTGTTCAGCTGAATGATTCGATTACAAATAATGGGCTGGATGATAAAGAAGAAACAACGGTTTCGGACAAAAATGGACTTTGTGAGCAGACCCATAATACCCAATTTATCAACGGAAAGCACTATAGGTACTCATACGCAAATCACTATTGCCCTCTAGAAAAAATCGATAAGGAGATTATCGACGAGGCTTTAGATGAGTTACAGAACTCTTTTCCTGAAGAATCTGTAGAACTGTTTCAACAGATCATACGCAAAAGAGTTTACGAGGGTTGCTGTATGGGAGCTTGTGTTTTCTTTTTAGCTCACCCTGACAAGACCGATTGGACAAGAGATGAGAAAAAAATGGTTGTTAAATTTCAAGCATTTGAAATGCTCAAAATTCACTTACTATCAGGTCTAAATAGTAAAGAAAATACAGATCTTATGTCGTTTTTGGAAGACTGGGATGACGAAATAGAATCCTATTTTTCTAAATCACGAGACCAAAAATGCCTTCGCCCCTTATGTCGCACCTCTCACCCAAGTTTAGGTGAAGCTCATTTCAAAATGAATGAGAAGCGAGGCGAAATAGATTGTGATGAGATTGCGGACAAGCTTTTAGATTACTACAAAAAGGGATGCGTAGAATTTATTATACTTTTTGGCTTCGAACTCACGCGTACATCAGAGCAGAAAGGCCATGCTGTATTGGCTCAGTTTAACAAAAAGAGAATTGTCGATGCCAGCTCTGGGATTTTTTATTACGAAAAATGTGGTTCTATGGCCGTAGATCTCATCAAAAATGCAGTTTCTATGCCAGATTCACGCAAGGTGCTTTTCTTCACTATTATTCCTCTTACTGAACCCTTAGAAACGCTTTGCCAATAAAAAAAAAGCCCCTCTAAAAGAGGGGCCTTGCTCTCCGGATGCTGGATTCGAACCAGCGACCAATGGATTAACAGTCCACTGCTCTACCGCTGAGCTAATCCGGAACAGTCCATCCATCTTACTCAAGCGTTTATTATTTATCAATGGGGAAGAGATCGATGCAAAAGAAATCTTCAAAACAGCAGCATTTTCACTCAAAAAAGAATAGTTTTTTGTCGAAACTTGGAGTACCATTCTCCTCATGGATCAACTCAGTGGATACATCGAAAACATTGTCTTTTCTAGCGAAGAAAATGGCTTCACAGTCGCACGGCTCAAGCAGCCGAGAGAAAAAGACCTCACCACCATTACCGGTACAATGCCAGGGATCAACCCTGGGGAGACCATCCATTGCCGGGGCATGTGGAAGCACCATCCGAAACATGGGCGTCAATTTGAAGTTGAAAGCTATGAGCTGACGGCACCCGTTGATGTTCTGGGCATCCAAAAATATCTCGAATCAGGCATGGTCAAAGGGGTCGGCCCCATCTATGCCAAACGGATCGTCGAGCATTTTGGAGTTGAAACGCTTAAGATCATCGACAAGTACCCCTATCGACTTCTCGAAGTTCCTGGAATTGGAGAAAAGCGAGTGCAACAAATTGAAACGTGTTGGGACGAGCAAAAGTCGATCAGACGCGTTATGATCTTTTTACAATCGCACAAAGTGAGCCCCTCTTTCGCACGCAAGATTTTCAAAACTTACGGAGAAGATAGCATTGAAAAAGTCACCGAGAATCCCTACTCACTCGCGCGGGATATTTTTGGGATAGGGTTCAAGACAGCCGACCAATTGGCTCAGAATATGGGGATTGAAAAAGATGCCCCCATTCGCATTCAAGCAGGAATCGAATATGTCTTGTGGGAACTAAGCAATGATGGTCATGTCTGCTACCCCATTGAACTTTTTTTGAAAGATGCCGAGGCCATCTTAGAGGTGGACCCTGAAAAGATCCGCCAAGAAATCGATGCTCTTGATGAAGCTAAGCGCATTGTCAAAGGTGAAGCAAATGAAGCGCCTTCAATTTGGATTCGCCCCCTTTTCATGGCTGAGCTGGGCATTGCGCGCGAACTCAAACGCATACACGATGGGGAATGCAGCATCCGCTCTGTGCTGATGGATAAAGCCGTCGAATGGGCGCAAGAAAAACTGCGGATGCGGTTTGCCAAAGAACAAAAGGTCGCCATCGAAAAGAGCCTTTCAGAAAAGCTTCACGTGGTGACTGGAGGACCCGGTACGGGTAAAAGCACCATTACAAGAGCCATTTTATCGATCACTTCCAAACTCACCGACAAAATCACATTGGCGGCACCTACAGGACGCGCGGCAAAACGGCTCAGTGAAATCACCTACAAAAAAGCCTTTACAATCCATAGTCTCCTAGAAGTCAACTTTCAGGAAGGTGGATTTAAGCGAAACAAAGACAATCCCCTTAAATGCCGACTCCTCATTATTGATGAGGCTAGCATGATCGACACCCAACTCATGTACCATTTGCTAAAAGCTATTCCTGATGAAACACGTGTGATCTTTATTGGAGATATCGATCAGCTTCCAAGTGTGGGTCCAGGAACCGTATTAAAAGATCTTATCGAATCAGAACGCATCCCTGTCACGCGATTGAAGCACATTTTTAGACAAGGGCGTGGCTCTCGCATTGTTCAAAGTGCCCACCGTATCAACGCCGGTTATTTTCCAGAACTTACCTATGATGCCGAGAGTGATTTCAACTTTTTAGAAATAGAAAATCCCGAAGAAATTCTAACACGCACAGTCTCTCTCATCAAAAAAGAAATTCCTCAAAGATTTGGATTTGATCCAATCAATGAAATCCAAATCCTCTCGCCAATGAAACGGGGACTGATTGGAATCGACAACTTCAATCACATCTTGCAAAAAGAACTCAATCCTCAATCCATGCAACTCTTACGTATGGGACGGGTCTTTCAACCTCAAGACAAAGTCATGCAAATTCGCAATAATTACGATAAACATGTCTACAATGGAGATGTAGGGCGTATCCTCGAAATGGACCTCGATGAGCAGAAATTGACCGTCGATTTTGACGGAAAAGAGGTCTCCTATGACTTTTCGGAGCTCGACGAGCTCATGCTAGCCTATGCAGTCTCTATCCACAAATACCAGGGAAGCGAGTGCCCTTGTGTGATCATTCCCGTCCATGTGAGCCACTTTAAGCTCCTCTTTAGGAACCTCTTATACACGGGACTGACCCGTGGGAAGAAGCTGGTCCTCCTCCTAGGGACGAAAAAAGCCCTGGCCATCGCCATCAACACCGATAACGCCCAGAAGAGGTACACTGGCCTCCGGGAACTCCTCTCAGAAGCCATACAAGGGCAGGAGACGGAAAAAAGGGAAAAAATCCCCTTAACCCCTTGAAATTAAAATATTCTGTTGATAAAATAAACTTGTGGGGTGAAACTCGGGAACTAGTAAAGGGTCAAAAGAAGTTACATAGAGATTAAAAGGAGATCAGACCTATGAAGAAGGCAAAAAGAAGAGCAAGAAGATTCCTAGCAAAGGTTTTACGTCGAAGAACTCGATTTCAAAGAGCTGTACGTTCAGTGAAAAGCTTGATGAGCATCTAAGACACAGTTTCGCCAGGAAATGCTTTAGAAAGTTCGAGAAGCTCCAAATTTGGGGCTTCTCCGTTTACTAGAAGCATCCCCTGACTTTCTACTCCCATCAATTTGACGGGTTTTAAATTCACAACAAATGTCGCTTTTTTTCCAACTAGCACTGAGGGATCGGGAAATCCTTTTGCAATCCCAGACACAATCGTCCGTTTTTCTATTCCAAAATCAACTTCTAGCTTGAGTAGTTTTTTACTTTTGGGCACAGGTTCCGCACTTAAAATCAGCCCCACACGCAGATCTAACTGCTGAAACTGCTCAAAGTCGACCGGCTGTTTAAAGGGAGGGACCTCTTTCTGAGGTTTAGGAGCAGAAAGCTCTGCTCGTTTTTTCAAAGCTTCGATTTCTGCAGCAATCACATCCTCCTCCACTTTTTGAAAGAGAACTTCAGGTGTTTTTAAGGTATGAGTTTTGGGAAGTCCCTTCTCGAGAACATCTTCCCACAGATAGGTTGAAAGCGGCTGCTCATAACCGAGAAGTTCCCAAAGCTTTTCAGCTGTTTCAGGGATGATGGGAGCTGAAACGAGAGCAAGGGCATTTAAGACTCGCAAACAACAAGCAAGTGTAGTTCCTAGTTCTTCTCTAAGGTTTGGATCTTTTGCTGCTTTCCAAGGTTTTTTCGCATCAAAATAGGTATTACCAAGCGTTGCCAATTCCATGATCAGCTGAGAGGCTTTGCGCAATTGGAAGTGGGAGTAAGCTTGATGAATTGCCTTGGTCTTCTCCTCAATTTCTTCTAAGAACTTTTCATCTTCATAGGCCATTTTGCCAAAAGGAGGAATCTCTCCTTCGTAGTGTTTCAAAGTGAAGACAAGGACTCGATTGACGAGATTGCCATATTTTCCAAGAAGCTCTGCATTGCAACGCATTTGAAAGTCTTTCCAAGAGAATTCACTATCTTGTGACTCAGGAGCATTGGCTGCAATCGCGTAGCGAATTTGATCGGGAGTGAATTTTTTGAAAAAGTCCTCAAGATCGATATACCAACCTGCCGATTTACTAAACTGCTTTCCTTCGAGGTTGTAGAACTCGTTAGCAGGCAATTCATCCACAAGCTTGTAAGAAGTGTTTTGTCCCATGACCATCGCTGGAAAGAAAATCGCATGGAAGGGGATATTATCTTTCCCGACAAATTGCACATAACGTGTTTCAGGATCAAGCCAATAGTTTTCCCAAGCTTTTGGATCTTTTTTTACCTTTTGAGCCCATTCCATGGTAGCTGAAATGTAACCGATGGGGGCATCAAACCAAACATAAAAGACTTTCCCTTCTGCATCATCGAGAGGAACCGGAATCCCCCAGTCTGAATCTCTTGTGATAGCGCGTGGCTTTAAGTCATCTATATAGTTTTGCGCAAAATTCACCACATTTGATTTCCAGTGCTTTTTTTGGATCCACTCTGTGAGCTTATCTTTGAAGAGATCAAAGCGTAAAAACCAATGCTTCGTTGGCTTTAATACAAGCTCCGCACCAGTGAGTTTAGAGCGTGGGTTTTTGAGATCTGTTGCTTCATAACTGGCACCGCACGCAGGACACTCATCACCTCTTGCATTTTCAGAGTGACATTTGGGGCAAGCACCGATCACATACCGATCTGCTAAAAATCGGTTGTCTGCAGGCGAATATAGCTGCTCTGTGACTTTAGGCTCGATATACCCATTTTCTAAAAGGTCTAGAAAAAACTGTTGGGTTGGATGCACATGTCCATCCCAAGTGGTTCGTGAATAGTGATCGAAAGAGATCCGAAGCTGTTCAAAAAAATTAGCAATCACATGGTGGAAAATGTCGACATGCTCTTGGGGGCTGCGCCCTGCCATCTCGGCATTCAAAGTGATAGGAACTCCGTGCTCATCAGAGCCACAAATATAGAGAACATCATGGCCTAAGAGGCGCTGAAAACGGGCATAACAATCCGCGGGCAAGTACGCCCCAGCAATGTGTCCAAAATGGAGTGGACCATTTGCATACGGAAGTGCCGCCGTGATCAGGACCTTTTTACTCATGCGTGGCGATCTCTTCTTGCTCGACTGGCTTTTGCACTTTTGGTGGGTGTTTGCGAATTTCATGTAAAAGCTCTGTCACATTGAGCTCTTCATTCCCCGCATGAATTTGATCCTGTGCCAAGTGAATGGCATAGTTCGTCATTTCAAAGTTATCTTCGAAAATTTCTTTAAAGGCTTCTTTTGTGAGTGCGTCGTTTGACATAATCTCCTCGATTTACTGCCGAATTCGATGTTCTTCGGCAATGACAATACTTTTTAAAACTTGGTAAGCCGTATTTAAATCATCATTCACGATCCTGTAATCGTAATGGACGGCTTGATCCATTTCATATTGCGCCCATGCTAGACGCTTTTGAATGACTTCTTCTGACTCTGTTTGGCGTTTTTCAAGCCGCTCCCTGAGAGTCTCTACTGAAGGAGGGGCCACAAAAATAAAAAGCGCCTTGAGCTTACCCTTAATGGCCAAAGCTCCTTGGGTGTCAATCACCAAAATGACATGCTTCCCAGTTGATCTTTGCTGATCAACTGTTTCCTTAAGCGTTCCATAATGATGGTCAAACACTTGAGCATGTTCTAAAAACTCTCCCCGATCAATCCTCTTTTGAAAAGCGGATTCGGTGAGAAAAACATAATCTTTTCCATCAACCTCTCCCTGCCTTGGAGGGCGGGTTGTGCAGGAAATACTTTGGGTAAAAACCTCAGGGAATTCATCGATTAGCATTCGAACTAAGGTTGTCTTCCCCGTCCCTGCAGGAGCGCTAACAACGATCGCAAACCCCTTATTGACATTTCCTATTAGAGGGCGCATCCTATCACTCGATATTTTGAATTTGTTCCCGAATCTTTTCCTGCTCAGTCTTCATTTCTAAAATCGCTTGTGTGATCTCAATATCTTGTGATTTCGCTGCTGTCGTATTCACTTCTCGGTTCATTTCCTGAATCAAAAAGTCGAGTTCCCGTCCAACACGTCGCTTTTTCGAACTCATGAGATCGCGGAATTGCTGCACATGAGAGCGCAACCGTGTCATTTCTTCTGTCACATCGACTTTTTCTGCTAAGAGGATGAGCTCGCGCATCATGCGTTCGTCATCTTCACTTTTAAGCACATCTAATTCTTCCAGCCGTTTTTCAAGTTTCTCTCGAAACATTTCAGGTGCGGCTTTCACCCGCTCTGCAATTTTATCAAGCTGCTCTTCAATTTCATCTAAGCGAGGCCCTACATCTTCAAGCAAGGTCGCTCCTTCTCGTTCACGCATCGCGATGAATTTTGAAAGGGCTTTTTTAAACCCTTCTAGCAGCTGCTCTTGCAAGTTTTCATCCACTTCTAAATCAGGTGGTCCACTTGAGGAAAACCCATAACTGAGCAAGTCTGAAAAAGAAATGGCTTCTTTGGGGTTGTATCCCAATTCCTTCGCATACGTTTGACATTGCTCTTGAATGGATTTCATCATGTCCAAATCTGGCAGAGTCAATCTACCTGTCGGATGAATCTCTTCCCGAGTCACCCTGACGGTGATAAACCCTCGCTTGACCTCCTTCGACAACTCTTTGCGAAAATCCATATCAAACAGCAAGAGTTCTTTCGGTAAATTGACTGTGATATCAAGACTTTTTCGGTTCACAGAATGGATTTCTATGAGGAATGAGCCCGATTCAGTTGTCACGTGAGCTCTTCCATAAGCTGTCATACTTCGAAACATGCACATCCTGGTAGTAGTTTGAAGAGATTTATACCCGAAAAATGGCTCGAAGTCAAGCAAGTGACTTTGTTAATACTTTTTATTTTACGCCTTATCAAGCTGGGTGAGTTTGATAGAGACCAAATCAAGGTTTTGTGAGAGAGAGCACCCATTCGTCTGAGCCTGCGTAAACACCTCTGATAACGGATCAAATCCAAAATGATCAAAAGCATAAAGGATAATATTGACAAAACCCTCTCTCACCTCATATTCCTTTTCCTCATCAAAGATCCACGACTGAGCAACTTCCTTGGCCCAGCTACTATCAATATAAGCTTTTCTCTTTTTCGCTTCTCGCAGAATGATTCCAGCCGTGAAATCCATAGCCAGCTCTCTAAACTCTTGATTTCCTTTTTCCCCGTAACTCAGCAGATCTTTGACATAAGATTTTACTGTCTGCTTGTACTCTTCAATCATCCTATTTTGCATTTCTAAAGGGGCAACTGACGTCCTTGAAATTCCGGCATGACGATCGGAGTAACCCGAATGAAGATTCAAATGTGGAAGCTCTCGTGCATACCAATCCAGAGTGTGGACTTGTTGACCATCACCCGCTCCATAAGCCTTGATGATCACTTTTTGAAAGCATTCACGTTTAAAAAGCGCAAGTTTCACAGCAAGTCGACTCTTCAAAAACACCTCTTGGTCATTCATACGCATCCCACTGCAATCCGGACAATCGCAAAACTCGTTTCTTTTTCCTTCAAAACTTTCTAAACCCGAACTCCAAGCATTTTTACAGTCGTCCATCGCTCGAAAAAGCTGTTTTAAAAGTATTCCTACAGTTGCTTTTGTTTCCTGGTCAAGAGGAGGATTCTTATCTGCCATGATTTTTAGTGCATAGATCAGATGCTTGAACTCGTAATGCATCTTCTGACGTTCTATTTCGGCTTCCTCTGGATCATCCGCAAAAAATCTTAGGTTTGCCGTATTCGTTAAGATTCTCAAAGCATAGTCCGAAGGAAGCTCTCTAATCCCAAAATCTCGGGCTAAGTTTCGAAACTCTGAATAAAGGTTTTGAATGCTCTCAATCATCGGAAAGCGGTTTTGGCCAAAAGGCACAAGATCAAAAAGGGTTTGCTCTATGAGAGTCATTTCATCCCAGGCTTTTGTTGGAGTCTGTAGAAGAGAAAAGAAGGCCTGATGAAAAGGTGAGATTTTAGTTGGACAAAGGACGAACTCTTTCCCCTGTTTGGGGACCTCGCTTAAACGATCCTCAGGCACGTGACGTACAAGCCAAGGACAAAGAAGAAGTCGCGTCTGCTCCAGCGATAAATCTGCTACGCCCTTATGAAGCTTTTTCATCCACTTCATCTGCTCATTGGACAATAGTGGGTAAATCTTAGGATGAATAAAAAAGAGTTTGTCTTTAGGAATGGCCTGCACAAGATCTGCACGCTCGACAAAAACAATTTTCGCATCTGGTAGATGAGAAATCATCGAAGGATGCAAATAGTTCACCCGCTCTGCAGGTATTTCAGCTAAATAACCTAAATTCCGCTGCTCTTCAGCTTCCACATCCATCAAAGAGCGATTTGAATAATGCCTCATTCCAAATGAATTTCCTAAAATTGAAGACAGTCCATCTCGAAGCGATGCAAACCGTCTGCCATCTCGAACCTCTTCGATATTGCACCTTTTAAAAGCCGCATTATATGACTCTTGAGCTTCTGTATCTAATTGCTCCCATAGAAATCGATTCTCCCGAAACTGCTTTGCAACAGCAGATAAAATGGGCTCGGATGCAAGTGTCAGCTCAACTGGGGTAAGAGTAGGGAAACTACAACTGAAATTGCGCTCGATAAGATATTCCCTGAGTTGCAATCTCTCATCAAAAGGAAGCTTTTCATCTCTTCCTTCCTTCACATACAGGAAATAGTAGTAGGCCTTTGTGTGAAGATGGATCCCGGTAGTTGGTGGTGGAAGTTCAACGTCAAACACATATTTTTCATTTGGAGGAATCAAGTTATACTCAAAAAAACGCTTTGCAAAAGCGCTATATTGTTCAGATGTCAGCTTAGTTTTCCAATCTGCAATGAGAATCTTATGAAACCATTTGATTTGCGCTTTAGAAAGGGATGGAATATCCGATGCCTTAGGAATCGGGACCTGAGGCAAAGATTCCTTCTCGACTAAATACTCTGGAGGCTTCACGTGATGGTGAAAAAAGACCGTTGCCTCTTCTGCAGAAAGTCGGTAGTTACGATAATATTCCTTCGCAATGAACTTAAGCTCTTTTTTGGTAAAGTCATCTTCCTCTTTTAAAGGAGAAGTCAAAGGTAACAGTGGCAAATCTTCGTCAGTTAGAATTAAGTTAAACGCAACTTGCAACGAAAGCGCGAAAGCCTCCCACTTGTCAGGATAAAGAGAGTAATGCACACGAACCGCTTCTAACTGTTCTTTAGAAAGTTCCTTGAATTGTTCTCGCGAAGTATAGGTAGGGAAGGTGTAGTATTCATAGCGCCGCGTTAAATGAGTTTGTAGAACTGCAAAATTGGACTTGAGTTGTGCCCACCGAGCATTTGCTGCCGAAGTGGCATACTCTAATAACGGCGCACCAAAATGCCCAAATGCAATTAACAACCCTATTTTGGCAACTGTATCAGCGATATATTGCCCAGCTTTTCCGGCGGCAAAAATGACCGCCCCGCCAACTCTCACTGCAAGATCCAAAGGAACTGAACGCATTGTAAGAAGGTGATAACCAATGCTCGAAAAGAAAAGCCCCGCTATAACAACTGTCTGAACAATTATCAACTTCATCCTGACATAATCGCTACCCGGTTCAATAAGTCTCGCGCTCAGATACATCGAACCAATTTGAGTAGTTGTATAAACCGCTGCGGTTCCAAGAAAATAACCGTCAGAATTCCCTGTGAGAAGTGAAACTCCTCTTTGAAATCCATAGGAAACAGCTAAACTTATACTGCCGAAACCAGCCGTGCCTAACACAATTTCCATGTTTTTTCCCTATAATCCTCTGAAACCTATAGTATCATAGACTGTAAGGGACTAAAAAACAAGTTACTTATCAGTAGTACTTAAGCAAAAATCGATTTGATAGGCTCAAAAGATTTCCTATGAATGGGGCAAGGCCCATGATCTTGGATAGCTTGAAGATGAGACCGCGTCGCATACCCCTTGTGCTTGTCAAAGCCATATTGAGGCCATTCCAGATGAAACTGGAGCATCATTTGATCGCGGGTATGTTTAGCCAAAATCGATGCTGCAGCAATACTTTGCGAAAGGGAATCCCCCTTAACCACAGCCTTTGAGGCTATCTCTATCGGAGGATATTGATTCCCATCGATCAACAAGAAATCAGGCTCTATAGCTAAATTTTTAACTGCTATGGCCATTGCCTCTAATGAAGCTTGTAAGATGTTGATGATGTCGATTTGAGTATGTTCGACAATCCCAATTGCAAAATCTATTTCAGGATGGGTGACAAGAGTTTGGTAGATTTCCTCGCGCTCTTTGGGAGTGAGTTTTTTACTGTCATCAACGCCTTCTAAAACAAGATCTCTAGTAAAAACACAGGCTGCTGCAACAACTGGCCCAGCTAGAGGACCACGTCCTGCTTCATCCACACCAGCAACGATCTGGTACCCTTCCTGATAAGCCATTTGTTCGAGTTGTGTAAGTGCGTGTTTCTTCTTCACTGGAGTGTCAAATGTTTAAAACACTTAACACTAGGGTGTGTCACTAATAAAAACAAGTTGAAAAGCTATTGTTATAAAAAAGTTCAAGAAGTCTGATGCTGGCAACCTTTAGGACTGTCGAAGTAGGACAACACCGAAGCTTTCTATGGGACTCGATCAAGGGTTAACTAACTTGCGAGGACTCAATACTAGTCAATGAGAAAAAAAAACCTGCGAAGGAACTCGCAGGTTTTAAGACTTTATTCTTTTGATTCTTCTGAAGGTGTTTCTTCCGCTTTAGCTTCTGGAGCTGGCTTTGCCTCTTTTTTAGGCTTAGCAGCTTTCTTTTCCTCAGCTTTAGGAGCCTTTTCTTTAGCCTCAGCAGGTTTTTCTTCTTTAACTGAAGCTGCAGGCGCTTCTGCTTCGACCACAATCTTTTTCTTTTTCGCACCGATCTTTTCTTTAACTTTTGCTTTCTTACCAGACACGCCACGGAGGTAATAAAGTTTCGCTTGGCGCACTTTTCCCTTGCGAGTCACTTCAATCTTTGCAATCCGTGGACTATGAAGAATGAAGACACGCTCCATATTTGTTCCATATGCGATTCGGTAAACAGAAAATGTTTCAGAGAAGCCCGAACCTTTGCGCGCAATCACAGTTCCTGTAAAAACCTGAATACGTTCTTTTTCTCCCTCGATAATGCGAATGTGAACTTTTACAGTATCTCCAACACAAAACTCTGGGATATCCGTTTTCAATTGGCTGCTTTCAATCTCTTCGATCAGAGCACCTTGACTCATGGCTGTTTCTCCTTTTCAATTAACTCTTCTATCAGGTCAGGACGGACACGCTTGGTCTTTTTGTAAGCGATATCTTTTCTCCATCTCTCAATTTCTGCATGATGGCCCTGACGTAAAACAAGCGGCACTTCTAATTCTTCAAAAATTGGTGGCCTCGTATAAACAGGTGCATCAAAAAGGCCATTTTCAAATGAGTCCTGCCGAGCTGCTTCTTCGTTGCCTATCACTCCTGGAATAAATCGAGAGACGGCGTCTACTAAAACAATCGCAGCGGGAGCTCCGCTTGTCACAACAAAATCTCCGATACTGATCTCTTCGTCGACTTCGAGGTCAATCGCTCGTTGGTCAACCCCCTCATAGTGCCCACAAAGCAGGATGAGGTGCTCTTCCGAAGCAAGGCTTTCGCACTTTCTTGCCGTGAGCGGCTCTCCCTGGGGCGAGAGGTAGATCACTCGGGATCTTTTTTTTCTAACACTGCGTATGGCCTTTGTCACCGGATTAGGCATGAGAACCATTCCGGGCCCGCCGCCATACGGGCGGTCATCAACTTGTTGATGTCTTCCCTCTGCAAATGCGCGGATATCGACTAAATCGATCTCGATCAGTCCATTTTCCCTCGCCCGTTTAATCATGCTGACGTCAAAAGGGCCTTTGAAATAGTCAGGGAAAAGAGACAAAATATCGAAGCGCATGCAGGAAAGTTACTTTTTCTTTTTTCTCTTCGCGACTTCTTTTTGCTTCTTCGCAATTTGCTTTTCTCTAAGAGCTTTGATCACTCCTGGAGCTGCACGAGCCACTAACTTTTCAGCTTTTTCAGTCAACTCTGCACCACGATCTAGCCAGTACTGAATGCGATCTTCAACTACACTGACATCGTCATTTCCGTGATTGTGGGGATTGTAATGACCCACTCCTTCGAGATACTTTCCATCACGTGGAGAGCGGCTATCTGTCACTACTAAACGGTACATCAATCGATTGGTGCGTCCCATTTGTCGCAAGCGAATCTTTAGAGCCATTGGCTTTTTCTCCTAAAATACAATTCAGAGAAACAATCATAACTGAAATGGAAAAAAATGGGTATTAAAAAATTCGCTAACGCAGTTTAGATAGATTTTTCTTTAAACCCAACAGATATCCTAGGGATACCCAGAAGGCTATGAGGTATCTTTCGCTCCCTCTTGAGAGAGTCATTTCTATTCATAGGCATATATTCACTGATTTAAACTTGATTAAAATTGACTAATTGAAGAAAGCTTTTCCCGAATGTGCTCAGAATACAGAGCTTCTTTTCAGTTTTTTAATGGAGGAAAAATGACATCTTTAACTCAAGATTGTAAGGAACCGATTAGTAAACCAACAGTTCAAATAGAACAAAAGCCTCAACAAGTAAAGAATTCCTGGTCAAACTTTTCCTACTCATTGACATTTAAGGTTTGTAGTTGCGCTTTTGGAATAATTTTCAACCTGGCTAGTCGTTCTTGGACGGCCAGGCAATGGTGGCTCTCTGCGTGTCCTGACATGCTAAAGCTTCTTGACTTTACCCCAGAGCAAAGGAATGCGTTAGTTCCAATCGCACTTCAGTTTCTTTTTCTCCCTACTAGGATCCTGTATGAAATCTCTAGCTTCCTAACCATAGGATTTGTAAACGCATGCAGCTCAATTCCCAACCAAGATATTGCCCACCGTATCACGCACGATCTTAGTACTGCCTTTAGCGAGGAGGTTTTCTTTCGATATCTTTTACAAAATGTGGTTTTATCTAATGTAGGTTCCTTAGCAGGAAGAGTCTCGCCTAAAGCAGGAGAGGTGATTAAACACCCGGCGACTAGAATTGCCTTAACCTCTCTCTTTTTTGCAATGGGACATGACCTCTTCTGGATCTGTGATTCCGCCAAGCTTGCGTACTTTATTGCAGGATGTGTTTTTGGAATGGTTTATGAAACCACAGGTTTAATAGGCGCGACGGCTATCCACTGGCATCACGATGCAATACCTCTTGATTATCTCTAGACCTCAAATTGTTATTCAATTAAAGGACCTATTAACCTGATTAATGATTTGAAAATACACCCATAACTATTAGGAGTGTTTAGAGAGATTTTTCTTTAAGGCACCAAGGTCGCCAAGCTGCTTTTTGAAGTTGGGATCCTTCATGAATTTCTTTTTAAAACCGGGCATATTTTTCATCATCTGCTTGATCCGCTTGAAGCTTTTGACCATCCGGTTGACATCGTCAATTGAGGTCCCACTCCCAGCTGCAATCCTACGTCGACGAGGTGGTAACAGCTCATCGAGCCCGAGCCTTTCATCAATAGTCATCGACAAGATGATCGCCTCAATCTTGCCCATTTCTCCATCAGAGACCTGGAGCTCATCCATGTTGGAAAAGCCTGGAATCATTTGAAGCAAACTCTTAAATGAGCCCATTTTCTTGACAGAGCGCATTTGCTTTAAAAAGTCGTCATAAGTGAAGGTCGCCTTGCGTAGCTTTTTTTCGAGCTTTTTTGACTCTTTCTCATCGAAATGCTCTTCGGCCTTCTTGACAAGATTGATGACATCTCCCATTCCCAAAATCCGATCGGCCATCGAATGAGGATTGAACGCTTGAAAATCCGTCATTTTTTCACCAATTCCCTCAAAGAGGAGTGGCTTTCCCGTCACTTCACGAATCGAAATGGCTGCACCTGCCCGAGTGCTTCCATCAAGCATTGTGAGAATTGTGCCTGTAATGGCGACACGCTGATCAAATTGCGCTGCAGTATTGACGGCATCTTGACCTGTTGCAGCATTTGCCACAAAGAGAATTTCATGGGGGTCAGTTGCTGCTTTAAGTTTTTCTAACTCTTTCATGAGCTCTTCATCGAGATGCAAACGACCAGCTGTATCTATGATCACCACATCTAAAGCCTCTTTTTTGGCTTTTTCGATGGCTGCTTTGGCAACTTTTACGGGATTTTTTTGATCTCGGTCTGCATAGACGGGAACTTCAACTTGTCCACCAAGCGTTTCAAGCTGGTCAATTGCTGCGGGACGCTGCAAGTCGCAAGCTACAAGAAGAGGGTTTTTATTTTGCTTTTTCAGCATGAGCGCCAATTTGGCCGACTGCGTCGTCTTTCCAGACCCTTGGAGCCCACAAAGCATGATAATTCCAGGGTGACGATCAATGGCAAGCGCAGCTTCGTCCCCACCCATCAAATTTTTGAGCTCATCGTGAACGATTTTGACAAATTGATCCCCTGCAGAGACCGATTTTAAAACCTCCTCTCCGAGAGCCTTTTCTTTGACCCGCTTGATAAAATTCTTAGCAACACCGTAATTCACGTCGGCATCAAGCAGAGCTAAGCGAACTTCTCGCACTGCATCAGAGATGTTTTCTTCTGTTAACTTCTTATTTGAAGTTAAGTTTGAAAAAACGTTTTGAAACTTTTCGGTCAAATTGCCAAACATAATTATATTTTAAGGGAGTTCGAGGCTAAATTCAAGGAAAAAGAAACGATCATTTCCTGCCCAATCTTTTTCACATCGCCTTTGTTTCCAGTGACTTTGGTGAAAGATCGCCAAAACTTGGCTTCCTTGATCATGACCAACTTCAAGAAAAACCTTTGCGCCAGGCGATAAAAAGGGAGGTAATTCAGTGCATAGCCGCTTATAAAACTCGAGTCCCTTCTCTTTTGCAACATGCGCTTGCCTCGGCTCGAAATGGACTTCTTTTTCCAAGTTTGGATAGTCTTCTTCTGCAACATACGGAGGGTTACAAAAAATAAAATCTGCTTTTTTTCCTTGAAACGGAGCGAGTAAATCTCCTTGCACACAAGTCACTTCAAGTTCATTTTTCGCTGCATTCTTCTTTGCACATTTAAGTGCATCATTGGATATATCTGCTAAAGTGACATGCAGCTGAGGACGATGTTTTTTTGCAGCAATCCCCATACAACCACTTCCACAGCAAAGATCCCATAACACCTTTGGTTCATTTGAAACCTCTTTGAGAGCCATGCTCACAAGGATTTCGGTTTCTTGACGTGGGATTAAAACAGCTGGGGATAATGTGAGAGCACAATCTAAAAACTCTGTAGTTTCTAGAAGATAGCCTAAGGGTTCTCCCTCACTTTTACGTTTAATCAAACTGCGATACCGATCCACTTCTCTTTCTTCAACAGGCGCATCGTAATCTAGAAACAAATCAAGTCGCTTCTTCTTTAAGACAAAGGCTAATAGTTCCTCTGCACAAAGCTTAGGAGCTGTGATTTCTTTTTTTTCGAGAAAGTCGGTTGAAAGTTGAAGCAATTCCCTCACGCTATGCATTTGCAAGCTTCTCTTGATAGTAATGGCCGACAAGAGCTTGGCAAACTTCTTCTAAGTCCCCTTCCATTACTTGATCCAATTTATAAAGTGTGAGGTTGATGCGGTGGTCTGTTAAACGGTTTTGAGAAAAGTTGTAAGTGCGAATACGTTCTGAGCGATCTCCTGACCCTACTTGCGATGAGCGGAGAGAAGCCCGCTCTTGCTGCTCTTTACGCATTTTTTCTTCTGCGAGGCGTGCTGCTAAAACGCGCATGGCCTTTGCTTTATTCTTATGCTGAGACCGTTCTTCTTGACAGTAGACAACAACACCTGTTGGGACGTGAGTGATCCTTACAGCTGAGTCTGTTGTATTGACATGCTGTCCACCGGCTCCAGAAGCACGATACGTGTCGATCTTGAGATCACTTTCATCGATATCGATCGGTTCGTCTTCACCTGGCTCCATCAAAACAGCCACAGTGATTGCTGAAGTATGCACACGCCCCTGCGTTTCAGTCACGGGAACTCGCTGAACACGATGGGTCCCAGCCTCATACTGGAGAAAACGGTGCACGTTTTTACCTGAAAGAGAAAGGATGTATTCTTTATATCCTCCTACTTCAGATTCTGTGCAGGATAAAGTCTCGTATTTCCAGCCCATTTTATCAGCAAAAAGGCGGTACATCCGCAGGCAATCCCCTACGAAAATCGCAGCTTCGTCCCCGCCGGTTCCGGCGCGGAGTTCCATAATGACATTGGCATGATCATTCGGATCTGGAGGAACGAGTAAAGATTCGATGCGAGAACGTGAGTTTTGAACAGCAGCTTCGAGCTTAGCAATGTCGTCTTGCACGACTTGCACGAATTCGGGATCGGTTTCTTCTTTGAGAAGTTCTCGATTATCTTGCAGGTCTTTTGACTGCTTTTCATAATCAGCCCATGCCTCTCTGAGATCGCTCAAATAGGCATGTTCTTGAGAAAGTTCCCTAAATTTCTTTTGATCTTGAGTGACCTCGGGGTCTCCAAGTTTAGCTTCAAGATCAGGAAGACGGCCCAAGAGTTCTTTTACTTTATCTTCCATAGGAAGAATCTATTCTACTTTTTGGGTTCGTCTTTTTTCTTCGCAGCTTTCTTCGGCTTTGATTCTTTCTTTTCTTCTTTTTTCTCTTCTTTTGGTGCCGCAGCCTTTACCGCTTTTTTCTCACGCTTTGGTTTTTCTTCAACCTTACGTGCATAGCGCTTGCGGAATTTGTCGACGCGTCCTTCCGAGTCAACGAACTGCTGGCTTCCAGTAAAGAAAGGGTGAGAAGAAGAGGAAATTGGTACGCGATAAACGGGGTATTCTTTTCCTTCGAACGTTTCAGTTTCTTCTGGTTGCAACGTGCTTCCACAAACAAATTTGTGTCCTGTTGCTGTATCAACAAATAGGATGTCTTGATAAGGAGGATGTCCTTCTTTCTTCATGTTGTCATGTCCTCTAGATTCAGATTATCTCACAAAATTTAACCTTGTTTACAGTTAAAAAACAAGCCCGATTTCATGATTTTAAACATTTTTTCAAAATACCACATGTGAACCATAGAAATTTTTTTGCCCCATTTTATTAACGAATCTCTTATAATCTGCGAAAGCTAAGGAGGCTAGTATGCACCAATCTCAAGGATTTCGAATGGGACCGTCGTTTGCGCCGAAGGTAATCAAGCTGACGATTGCCCTGACGCTCCTGCTCACATTCTTTTCGCTTCTCTCGAACGCCTTGTTCACCCAGGTGTTTGGAATTCCCAGCCCGCAACAACTTCTTAGCCTAAGCACATGGGGCATCCATAAATTTTTTATTTGGCAATTCATCTCGTACCTGTTCATTCAACCTGTTTCATCTGGGATTAGTTTTGGACTGCTTCTCCATGTCTTTTTCGATCTCTATCTCCTTTGGGCCATTGGCTCATCTATCGTTCAGCTCAAAGGGAAAAAGCATTTCCTCTCTCTCTATTTTGGAGGGGGACTTTTTGTCGGCATCATTTGCTACCTCGCCCAGCTCATATTCAACGTCTCTATCCCCTTTGCCGGGGCCACACCAGCGATTTACATTCTTCTTATCAGCTGGAGCTTCTTGTTCCCAACAGCCAGCCTGATGCTCTTTATGATGATTCCTATGAGAGCAAAATGGCTTGTATTTGGCCTCATTGGGATCAACCTGTTCCTCGACTTCTCCAATGGAAACTTCTTTGGATTTCTGATCACAGGCAGCTCGCTCATATTTGGCTACTTATATGCTGTCTTAGTCTGGGAAGCGCTCAGCCCCTTCCCTCGGCTACACCGACTTGATCGGAAATTGATCAATCTAAAACGGAAGTACTTCGGCTTTTCTCGAGCAACAAGCGCCTCTGAAATGGAAGAAGGTAAAATCTATGACTTCAAAACCGGACGCATCATTATGCAAGACGAAGAGTTCATGGATGCCTGCCTAGAAAAGATTGCCCAACATGGGAAAAAATCTCTCTCTTGGCGTGAAAGATGGAGACTTTGGCGTATTTCCAAGAAAAAGCGACAAGCTTAGATAGTGTCGTCAAAAGTTGCTCAATCCTTAATCGACTTCTGGAGAAATTTCATCGTTGCCTTCCTTCGAAAGCCCGATTTGGGCTTCCTGCATCAGCCGCTTCTATATTGCCCCCCTTGTGACGACACTATCTAGTCTTCTCTTACTTTTGCTAGAACGGCCATCTTCGCTGTCTGGATCCCTTTTAAGACTCCCTCTTCGTAGCGAAAGAAGGGATGATTTTCAAGTTCATCATAATCATTTGGTTGCAAAATGTCGTCGGGCGTGACGTTAGGGATGATTTCAGCGGCGTAGTCGAGCAACTTTTTTTCCTGAAAGGCAATGAGCTCATCAAAGAGTTCGACTAGAGGAGAGTTTGTCTTCTTCATGTTTCGTCCTTTGTCTTTTGAAAAAGAGGCGCATAAGGTTTGCTGCGTCTTCTTGATAAAGCCCCCCATCTATTTCAATTTGGTGCGTTGGGTGTTTTTTCTCAAAGAGATCGACCCAACTTCCATGAGCCCCATGTCTGATGTCTGGCGCTCCCCAAACCACTCGAGTGATTCTTGCAAGTAGCATCGCCCCAGCGCACATGGCACACGGCTCGAGTGTTGTATAGAGCGTTGCCCCCAGAAGTCTCCAATCCCCAATAGCTTCGGCAGCCTTGCGGATGCATAAAATTTCTGCATGTGCAGTCGGATCTCCTTTGGTTTCCATTGAATTATGCGCACGAGCAATCACTTGATCTCCAAGCGTCAAAACTGCGCCAACGGGAACTTCTTCCTTTTCAAACGCAAGCTTTGCTTCTTCTAGCGCAAGCCGCATCATCTGCTGGTCAAATGTCGAAAAATCTTTTGCCATATTTTCTATTATGCCATGGGGGCTTATGAACTCCAAATTAAAAGATTCATTTTATGCTCTGATCTAACGAGGTTGCTAAATTTATCCGGGCCTGTTAAAATGGTGCTAACCATATGGCCATTGTCATACTATAATCCCGTTCTAACTTGTCTAAAGGAGTTATTATAAATGTCATTAGATAGACGTGCTAAAGAAGAAATTACTAAACAATTTCAGCTGCACGAGAAAGATACAGGGTCGGCAGACGTTCAAATTGCAATTTTAACTGAACGTATTGCTGAGCTGACAGATCATCTCAAGCTAGCTCCAAAAGACCATGCCTCTAGGCTGGCTCTATTGAAGCTCGTAGGACAGCGGAGAAAACTTCTCGATTATCTCAATTCAACTGATACAAAGCGGTATCAAACATTAATTACCCGCTTAAATCTCCGTAAGTAAAATCTTTACTAGGGCTCCTTCTCTAAAGGAGCCCTAAACTTCTTCCTTGAATCTTTAAATCTAAACCTGATAGAATACCCCTTCAAATTTTTCTTTTTTTTCTCCACTTTTTAGGGTATAAAAAAGATCCAATTCGCTAACTAGGAGTTACAATCTTAATGAACCAACAAAATACCTCCCTCGAATCCCACTCCATCACTGTCTCGATCGGTGGAAGAGATATCGTCTTCGAAACAGGAAAAATTGCCCGCCAAGCTAATGGAGCCGTCATCGTGCGCTCCGGCGAAACCATGTTACTATCAACGGCTTGTACTGGACCGACTCCCCCAGAAGTCGACTTCATCCCCCTACGTGTCGACTACATCGAAAAGTTCTCTTCTGCAGGTAAAACCCTCGGAGGATTTATCAAACGCGAAGGAAAGCCCACTGAAAGAGAAACTCTTGTTTGTCGTTTGATCGACCGCCCGATCCGTCCAATGTTCGAGGAAGGTTACTACACTGAAACTCAATTGATCACTTCAGTTCTCTCCTATGACGGAGTGAACGCTCCTGAACCACTTGCAATCTGCGCGAACTCAGCAGCTCTAGTCCTTTCTGATATTCCTCTCATCAAACCTATCGCTGGGGTGCGTGTTGGAATGATCGAAGACCGCTTTATCATCAACCCAACTGTTCAAGAGCAAGAAGACTCTGTTCTCGACTTGATGCTTGCCGGAACTGAAGATGCGATTTTGATGATCGAAGGATACTGCGACTTCTTGACAGAAGATCAAGTCATGGAAGCTATTGAAGAAGGCCACCAAGCCATTAAATTAATTTGCCAAAAGCTTTCAGATTGGCAAGCCACACACGGCAAGTCCAAAAACCGTGAAGAGCTTCGCCTCCTTCCTACAGGTCTTATGGAAGAAGTTGATGGAATCATGAATGCTCCTCTGCAAGATGCCATTCGGATTTCAGAAAAACAAGTCAGAGAAGATTCTCTTTCTGCGATCAAAGAAACAGTCGTAGAAAAACTGTTGCCAGAAGGTGCTGAAGACGAGCACAAATACGCTCCACACGAAGTTCAGATGGCGATTAAAAAGGTGACTTCACACCACATGCGCCAAATGATCCTTAAAGAAAACAAGCGTTGCGATGGGCGTGGGCCAGAAGATGTCCGCCAAATCTGGATCGACATGGATTATCTTCCTCGCACTCATGGAAGCGCGGTATTTACCCGGGGTGAAACGCAAACGATTGCTGTTTGTACACTCGGCGGAGAAAGCATGGGCCAACGCTACGAAGATCTAAATACCGATGTAATTCGACGCTTTTATCTTCAGTACAGTTTCCCTCCTTTTTCTGTTGGAGAATCAGGTCGCATGGGCCCTCCAGGACGGCGTGAAGTAGGACACGGCAAGCTTGCAGAACGTGCAATGCAATGCTCTGTTCCTGATAAGGATTCTTTCCCCTACACAATCCGTTTGGAGTCAAACATCACTGAGTCCAATGGCTCTTCGTCGATGGCTTCAGTTTGCGGCTGCTGCTTAGCTTTAATGCAAGCTGGTGTACCAATCAAACGCCCTATTGCCGGAATTGCAATGGGACTGATCCTTGAAAAAGACTCCTATGCCATTCTTTCTGATATCCTCGGAGTAGAAGATGCACTTGGCGACATGGACTTCAAAATCACTGGAGATGAAAAAGGGATCACAGCCTTCCAGCTTGATATCAAAGTTGAAGGAATCAACTCTCAAATCATGAAAGCAGCTCTTGCGCAAGCCAAACAGGGACGGATCCACATCCTTCATAAAATGCTTGAAGCTTGTCCAAAGTCAAACGAGCACCTTTCACAGCACGCTCCACGCATCGAAACAGTTCAAGTCAAACCAAGCCAAATCGGAACCATTATTGGCCCCGGCGGAAAGCAAATCCGCGAGATCGTGGAAGAAACTGGTGCTGACATTGACATCGATGATAGTGGTCTTGTTAGCATTGCCTCTTCAACCAAAGAGGGCATGGACCGAGCCAAAGAAATCATCCACAATCTCACAGCTGACGTGGAAATCGGACAGACCTATAAAGGAAAGATCGTCACGATCAAAGACTTTGGCCTCTTTGTCGCCATCTTGAGCAAACAGGGACTTTGCCACATTTCTGAGCTGTCTTACCAACGGATTGAGAACATTCACGATCACTACAAAGAAGGTGAGTCAATTGAAGTCAAAGTTCTCGAGGTCAACAATAATGGGCAAATCCGTTTAAGCCATAAGGCCACTCTTGAAGCTCCTGAAGGTTACGTTGAGCCAAAACGGGACGAACAGCCTAGAAGAGCTCCTCGCCGGGATGGTGGCAACCGGAAACCCCAGCGGAAGCCTGAGATTCTCAAGCCACCGCCAATGCCGGTCAATAATGACTAATTTCAAAGGCCCTTAGGTTTTCCTGAGGGCTTTTTTTTAGACATGTACTAAACTCTTAGAATTCAAAATCAACTTAAGAGGTTAAGTAAGATGACTGAATTTAGACCAACAACTGCTCAACAGCAGCTTCTCGATCGTTATACACCTGTCATGTATAGCATTGTCTACCAAGACATTGGGAGAAGTCATTATGAAGCAATTCAGCTAGTCAATGTGAAGTGCAAGCAACTCTTAGAAGGCCCAAAACCATCAAGAGATATTCTTGTGAGAAGTTATTTCAATCTTACAGATACCGTCAATCTAGGGCTTCAACACCTTGAAGGCATGAGAGCTAAAGAAATCACTTCTTCGATTTTTGATGGCACTCCAATCTCTCTTGAACTATTTGCGACTCATCTAGATCTTGAACGAGAAGATAAAACGGCAACAATTGATAAAAATGTCACAGCATATGAAGAAGCTCTAAAAAAAACTAAGGCTTACCGTCAGCAATTTTGGGATTTAGCTCCCGCAACAGAGCAAGAAATAAAGGATAACAGAAACCTTGTGGCAACACATGTCACGTACCCCAAAGGAATTCGTTCATGTGGAAAAGTCGAGCAAATAGGTCTCGTGTTTTGTGTTTTAGCCCTAGCTTACATGATTCAAAATTTCTCCTTTCGAACGCTTTTCTAATGAAAGTTAAAAACGCTCTCAGAAGATGCTCTGAGAGCATTTTTATGCTTGCGCCATATTCAGATGATAAGCGATAGTAATTTCTCTTTCTTAGAAAAAAGGGCGCAAAATGGCAACTCGAGTAGGGTTTTACTTGGCTCTGAGCTAACTTTTTTGTCAAGCAACCTGAAGTCCGAGGAGAAATTAAGTCAGTGATTGTCAGACGTTTTGGTGTAGATCCCCTCGAAAAGCCTGATGGTGTACATATTCCAATTGGGAAATAGAAAGATTTATGCTAAACTCTAGCATCATCAAAAAAGTTGTTATTTCGAGTTAAAAAAATGAGTGTCCAACTTAGATTTACTGACCCGTTCAATTCTTTGCAGCTCGTAGTCTTAGAATCTAACGAGCACGTCTTAGATGTCACATCCTATTTAGAGTATGACAGTGGTAAAGTCTTTCCAAATCACCTTTCCGCTCTTAATGCTGTGAATCAAAAGGCAAGGACTCTTCTTGATAAATTTGTCGCTGAAGAACGACCTTCTTCTGATACCGTCAAACATAGTTTTCTAAATTTGGTCTTATCCTCCGACAAATGTCATGGCTTCCTAAAAAGAATGGCTGTTTCTGACGTTGACATCTTAAATGGTTCGTTTCAGTCAGTTGAGTTTTATGTAACTGGCCTTAATTCAGAAAGGATTGGACAAGACAGTGGCGAAGTGCCGAGGCAAACCACTACACTTCCCGACAACGTACAGCATTTCAGAAATTTGGTTGCAAAAACGAATCATTATAGAAATGTATTTGAAGACATTCAACGCTTGTCGAGATGGCCAAAATATAGAGATATCATCGTTGAGAGAAAACTCGATGGGACCTATTCCGTCAGTAGACCTTCTAAATACAGGGCAATGGAATTTATCGCGTTTGGAGTCATTGTTCTGATAGGCCTTGCTTACCTCGTGTTCAACATTTCCAATCATTACTTTCCCACTCAGGCATCAGCAGCCAAGCTTCTAGAGGTCAACCCTTCTGAATCTTCGTAATACAATAGAATTGTTTTGTAGTAAGCCTCAGCTACATCAATAACTCTTTGTGGACAGGGAATTCCGTCAATTGTCGTTTGGGACTGGCTAAGCTCCAAAGCTTCATCAAGATTATTCTGAATCAAAGTTTCTCCATAACAAAGCGGACTTTCAATGAGTCTTGTTAAGCACAGGTTGCGGCAAAAAACTCCATCAGCTGAAACCAAGCTGTTTCCAAATCCACAAAGCTCTTTCTTAGCCGACTTCAATGGAGGAACATCGAGATATGTCGTGAAACGCTCGACTAAGTCTTGCGCCATTTGATGTGACAGCTCGAGATCTTGAGTGCAGATGAGGCGGAGAAAGTGATACCGGTCTTCTGCATTCGCTAACTCTCCCTTACAAAATGCTCCGGGAATAAAAACAAGATTGAAGTTTCTTTTGGTCGGTTTGGTTCGACGAGGATCAGGAAGTTCTGAATCGATCGCATTGTAATGAATAAGCAGGGTGAGATCAGGCTGAAAATTGTTGATAAGCTCGGCACGTGCTCGTAAATCTAACCGATTGTAATGCCTGAGAAAGATCGTGGAGAGAGGAACACCTTTTTCCCAGAGTTCTGGATGCTCTTTGAGCCACTCAAAAAAGGGCTGAGGGTAAGCTCCTTCTCCGATCGCTTTACGCGTCATGAGCACTGTTGCCCCTTTGGCCTCTAATTTCTTTTTCAGATGAAGCGCTGTTAAAAAAGCAAGTGTTCCTTCATCAAATTCAAGTGTTTTTCCCTCTGATTCAATAGAAACATACCGCTCTTCAAGGCGGGCAAATTGTCCTCCAAAATGTCCGGGATCAATGGCAATTTTTGCTTTGCTAAGTGGGTGTTTGAATTCAGGAACAACACTTGGAAATTCTTGTCCAAAATAAAGAGCATACTCCACTTTTCCAAGCTTCTTATCTCCGGGAGATGCGTAGATTGCTAAAGCATTGGCAGTGATTTCATAATATTTTTCTATTTCATCAGAGTACTTCAAGTAATGGCGAATTTTTTCAGTCACGTACTCTTTTGATAGCTTCTGCTGGAATCCATCAAAGTTGTGAAAGTTCACTTCCCTACCAAAAGAACAAACCGTAAACAGGAGTAAAAAAGCAACGAATCTCATGGTTATTTTCCTAAAAACACTCCTCTAACATAATACAATACGGGTTTTTCCTTGAACGGAAAAGAGAGATCCTACATGTTGAAAAATAAACAAATTTTTTTATCATGGAGGTTGTCGATGAAATGTATCTCGTTTTTGTCAGCTGCATTTTTATCTACCTTTTTTCTTGGAAATGGGCTTGTAGCCAATGTCCAAGACAAAATAGTTGAAAGCGAATTTCTTTCAGCTTCTTATAGTTCACAACAAACAATCGAGCAAACGCCAACTAGGCCAATGCAGAACGGAGAACATCCTAATGGCCCTCCAGTCCCCACTAACAGAGATATCGTTGACCACAGCGCTCAAGGATGCCTTTCTCAGGGTTTTTCAATCCAAGGAGAATTCATTTGGTGGCGCGCCATCTTAGATAACCTAGAATACGGCCTGAAAGATAGTGCTGTCATCACCGATCCTAACAATTTTCCAAATGACCGTGCTCATAACTTCACTGTTAAAGAGCCGAGCTTTGAATTCGATCCAGGGTTTAAAGTTGCTGCAGGTTACGATTTTGGACGGGACAACTGGGATCTTTTCTTAAGATGGACTTGGCTTCACTCTAACCCTTCAGACAGTGTCAATGCTGGGGACAATAACTTAATCCTTTTAGAAACCCGTGTTGAACCGATCGCTGTCTCACAAAATTTTGGTGGAATCGCTCTGAGCCCTAATGGAAAAGTGAGATGGGATATTCATTTCAACGTCTTAGATTTTGAAATGGGGTACGATTACTTCTTTAGTAAGCGGTTCTCTGTACGCCCGTTCATGGGTTTGAAAACTGCGTGGATCGATATGGACTACCGTGTTGACTACATTGCAGCAACAGTCCTCGAAGGAGGTGCAAATGATATCAGAGACCTAAAAGGGAAAGGTGACAGCGACTATTGGGGCGTTGGGCCTTGCTTTGGAATCGATTCATATCTCCATATCGGTTGGGGCTTTAGCATCTATGGTCTCCTTTCGGGAGCAGCGCTCTACGGGGAATTTGATGCAAAATACGATCAAATCAACATTGAAAACCCACCAAACACAATTGAAGTGGACCTCAAGTTCAAGCACGACAATTTTTACCGCTTACGTAACATGGTTCAAATGGCTCTTGGTGTAGAGTGGGCTTACTGCTTTTCAAAAGAATACCTCCTTGCCTTGCATATTGGTTGGGAAACACAGTACTGGTGGAACCAACTTGAAATGCCCTTCTTCGGCTACTTTCAGCCAGAAGGAGACTTGACTTTTAGTGGTCTCGACGTAGGAGTTCGCTTTGACTTTTAATAATACTTTGAAAGTAATACAAGGAGGTTGCGCATGAAAAAAGCCTTTCAAGCAATGACGCTCGCACTTGCAGCGATTTGCGGAAGCGCTGTTGCAGCGCAAAATGCAACCGATATGGGGCCTCCCCCAAATCGCGATTTAGCAACTCACTCGGCCCATGGATGCCTCTCTGAGGGATTTTCAGTACAAGCTGAATTTCTTTGGTGGCGCGCCCACATTGACGAAGTCGAGTATGCGATTAAAGCAAAAGAACCTCTTCCAATTTTCACTGCCTTCCCTGCCATTATCTCAGGAGAGATTAAGGAACCAAAGTTCAATTATGAACCAGGAGTTCGTGTCGCAGCAGGGTACGACTTTGGTCGAGATAATTGGGATCTGTTCTTTACATGGACTTACCATTACACAAAAGCAAGAGATCGTTTTAATCCAGTTGTCGCTGACCCTGTCACAGCACCTCTTGCTGATAGTATGATCGGTTTTGTTTTGAAATTGGATGTTTTGGATGACAACACACCAAATGCGCCCAATTTCCAAAATCTCGTTGTTTCTGCAGATGGTTCAACCCAGTGGCAAGTCCGGCTAAATACACTCGATATTGAATCAGGATATGACTACTTTTTTAGTCACCGCTTTTCAGTTCGACCTAATTTAGGTCTGAAAGTTGCCTGGATTGATATGCACTATCGGGTGAAATACAACACAATGGCGATTGTACACAATTTCATCACAGACAACTTAGCAACTGGCTCTGGACGTGGAGACAGTGACTACTGGTCAGTTGGACCACGCTTTGGCCTCGATGGATACTTGCACATTGGTTGGGGCTTTAGCCTCTATGGAAAAATCAGCGGAGCTCTCCTCTATGGAGAATTCGATGCAAAGTACCGCACTGTCGTTGATAACTTGACAGATCCTACTCAGGATCAAGACATCACTGTGCGGCAAGATAGCTCTTACCGCTTGAGACCAATGAGTCAACTTGCAATGGGGCTTGAATGGGGCTACTGCTTTTCGCAAGACTATTTTCTTGGCCTTTACATTGGCTGGGAAACACAGTACTGGTGGAATCAGCTTGAAATACCTTTCTTTGCAAGCTTCCAACCAGATGGAGACTTGACATTTAGCGGTTTAGATGTAGGAATACGCTTCGACTTCTAAATGTAACGCCTTTTGTGGTTGCGGACCAAAGATTTCTCCCACTTTGACTTCGCAACCACTTTTTTATTCCCACTTAAATTTTTTTTTCATAGTCTGTTCCTTCCGAAAACTCAAGTTGGAGACACGACAATGAAACGATTTTTATTCATGATGCTTTCATCGCTCGCTTTTTTCTCGATGACATGCCATGGAGACAATACAAATCCTCTGCAGCAAGTTTTTTATGACCTGATGGTCAACGAAGAGCTATTTGCTCAGGCTGACGAAAACAAGCAAATCATCGCTTCGTCTGACTATATTTATGCAGTCGATCAAGCCATTGAAAACTTCTGCTACAACTACAATTCACTTCAATCCTATGATAAGATCAACCTGCTCGGTGTGATTCAAATCATGCTCACAAGTGGATTGATCAAATCGGGTGGCAGTGATTCATACTATGCTGCCTATACGAGCCAAACGACACTTCAAGTGTTGATAACGGGCCTCGCTAATGATCGAGAAAAAATGACACATTTTATTGCAGAAATGAACGAGTTTATCGTTACGAACCAAGCTCAATTCCCTTCCTCAGGACAATACTCCCCCACGGCTCAAGACGATCTCAAGACGCTGATGACTCTCAACAGTTATTTGACCCAACTGAATCTCAACCCTATTCTCATCATGAAAAGCGACTTTCTCAATAACCTCTATAATGCTTTCAACAATGCAGAGCCACTTTTAGGAAAATATGGGTTAGACTTGATGCTATTTGATTTAGATCTTGTTGGAGCAGGATTGTATCAATACAATTCAAACGTCCTCCCCCCTACATTCTTAAATCCAACGTTTCAAAGCGCTTCAGAGCTTCAGCCACTGATGGTGAGTTTGATTACAGGCGCCAATGAACTCTATTTCTCAGAGATGAATAGCCATCTTCAAATGGGTATCAATACCATATTAGAAAACGGATATTAAATCTGCTGTGGAGTCGGATTGATGTCTCCACCTGAAGTCTTCTCGGACTTACGAGGAGGTGGAGGTGGAGGCTCTTTCCGATGAGCTTCACTCATTTCTTTGAGCTTCTGCCGTTTCTTATCAGCATCCCACTTACCATCCATGATTGCGTGAACATCTTCCTTATCTAAAGTTTCAAACTCCATGAGCATATCTGTCATGAGTTGAACCTTATCTTTGCTGTCCAAAATCACTTGGCGCGCACGATCATTTGCTTGATCAAGAAGCTTGCGCACTTCATCGTCGATTTGTTTTGCCGTTTCATCAGAGTAGCTTTTTGAGCTAGAGCCAGGAGCCATGTAGGTTCCCTCTTCGCCGTTCGCATCGTATGCGACAGGTCCTAAGGCATCGTTCATGCCCCACTGGCAAACCATGCTGCGAGCCAGCTTGGTTGCCTGAGAAATGTCCATTTGAGCTCCGCTCGAGAAGTCACCAACAAAGATGTCTTCTGCAATGCGTCCACCCATAAGAACGGCTAACCGGTCGACAAGCTCTTTACGCCAGTAGCTGAGCTTATTTTTTTCCGGAACAAAGTGGGTTGCTCCTAAAGAGAAACCGCGTGGAATAATCGTCACTTTTTCAACGGGATCTGCATGTTCAACCGAAAGCCCAACAATGGCGTGTCCTGATTCGTGATAAGCCGTATGAAGTTTTTCTTTCTTATCGAGTTCCAAACTCTTGCGCTCTTTTCCGTAACGCACTTTATCACAAGCTTCAAGTGTGTCATCACGAGTAACAGCTGAACGTCCTTTACGCGCTGCTAAAAGAGCTGCTTCGTTCAGAATGTTCATGAGGTCAGCTCCAGATGTCCCCGGAGTTGCACGGGCAATATCCATTAATTCAACCGTATCGTCGAGTTTAATCTTACGTGCATGAACCTTTAGAATTTCAAGACGTCCTTTGATATCTGGCAAGTCGAGCATCACTTGGCGGTCAAAACGTCCAGGACGAAGAAGAGCTTTATCGAGAACATCAGGGCGGTTTGTTGCCGCCATTAAGATGACTCCTTCATTGGTGTCAAAACCATCCATTTCAACGAGCAGTTGGTTCAGGGTTTGTTCACGTTCATCATGACCTCCCCCAATTCCTGCTCCACGATGACGTCCAACAGCATCGATTTCATCAATGAAGACAATACATGGGGCATTCTTTTTGGCTTGATCAAAGAGGTCGCGAATCCGGCTTGCACCCACACCGACAAACATTTCGACAAAATCAGAACCCGAAATGGAGAAGAAAGGGCGGTCGGCTTCACCTGCAACGGCTTTGGCAATTAAGGTTTTTCCTGTTCCCGGAGGACCAATTAAGAGAACCCCCTTGGGAATACGCGCACCAAGTGCTGTAAATTTGCTAGGATCTTTCAAAAAGTCAACGATCTCATGTAGCTCTTCTTTTGCCTCTTCAACTCCGGCAACCTCTTTAAAAGTGACCTTGTGAAGGCTTTTGTTGAGCATGCGGGCTGGTGACTTTCCAAAGTTCATCGCATTGGACCCCATCCCTTTCATTTGTCGCGAGAAGACGAAGTAGAGGAGAAGGATGATCACCACCACAGGTAAGATCGTCATTAAGATATAACTAAAGTAATTTGGTGAAGGTTCTTGGCTCTTAAAAGTCTTTTCAAGAACAAGATTTCGTGGCTGATCCGGAGCTTTGAATGTGGCTCCTTTATTCCCTGCATAGGCTTCCCACTCATTTTTTGCATGAGCAAACCACAGGCTAAACTCTTCGGGATTTTGCCTTTCTAAAGCTTTGGTCGAAAGTTCTTTATTGTTAAAGAACCAAGTCACATCGGCAACATTTTGACGAGCCTTACTCAGTTCCGCTTCATTTTCATCGAGCGAACCAATCACTTGATTGTATTGCTCAAGATCGACGAGATAATTACGGACACTACGTAGTCCTTCTAAACGGACATTGTTGGTCTCCTTATTCAGTTCGGCTACAATTCCTTCAACTGCAATAAGCGCGGTTTGATACTGAGCAAGTGCTTCTTGAGGAGTGAGTTTTGAGTTCGCTAGGGTCGTACTGACGTTTTGCTCATTTGTTTTCAAGGTCTGTTTCATCGTTTCATTTCCAATTCCGAGGGTCGGAGATCGAAAACCTTGAACCAATTGAAGAACATTGATTCCAAAACGCTTGACTGCATCACTTGATGGATTTGCAGCAACTTGCGTTGAAACTTGTTTAAGAGCCAAAGCATTGAGCTCTTGAGACTCTGTAGACTCAAGCACAACACTATTCTCTCTTTCATGCGTATCAAAGGCAGGGCTAACAATCGTGTAGCCACCTTTAGGAATTGGCAACCCACTGAGCGTCAAGAAACGCTCACCTGCTTGGCGCACATTATCCTGAAGTGCAGTCAAGTTATGTGCCAGATCAGAGCGTCCTTCTTTAAGCTCATGGTTTTGATCCAAAAGCTCTAAATAGCGGTAACGCGCTTTCGAATCGTCTGACAGTCTCTCCTTAAATTTCCCTGTAAATGTCACAAGGTTATCATTTTGAGCTGTCTTACGACTTTCATCTTTTTGCACGAGGTCTAAGTTGACAAGGTGTTCAACTTGATGACTAAAAGAAACTTTCCCGCCTTTCTCACTGGAAAGATTTTGAACAGTTAAAATAATCAAAATGGCTGCCAAAAGGAAAAGAATAAATCCCCCTGGAAACCGTTTCTTCTGTTCAGGGCCTTTATTAGGGTTGTCCATACGCCGTTTTATCTTTTTTTTATAAAAACCGAGATCTTTTTTGGGCCTTCTTGGCCCCTTAATTCTTTCTATTACTCGCATGGAAATTCCTAAGCAACTGAAAAGTTTAGATGAGATTTTAAACACTCTTTAGACAAAGGGTTGAATTCGACATCACTGATCTAACAAATTTTAGAAGATTTCTGATTTTCTGCCACCAATTTTTTAATTGATTGATTATGAGAAACTTACAGATTTTCCGGTTAAACAATCCCCAACAATTTGTGTTCCTATCATGAAAATTGGTGCCTTATCATGCAAAAATGGAGGTACTTGGTGCTTTGCATACCACTTCTTCATTTTCTTCCGCAGAACAGGTGTCAGTTCATCTAAAAGCATCATTTGACAGTGACTTGGAGTGGTGAGGCATGTCCCTTTCCAAAAATCTTTCCAATTTGAAAATTCTCCTTTCTCTTTCCATAAAGAACGATCAAATGAGGGAACTTCTGTTTTTAGAAGAAAGAGGTAGTCCTTATTTAATATATAGGTAAGAGGTCCAGCATGAATTTTGGCTTTTGGAGAATTGATGGCAATCAGCCTGAGTAAAACTTCGCAGCTATCTTGAGAAAGATGAGCGTCAGAGGCTCGAGCCATTTCCTCTAAAAAATAACGCATTTCAAGCTCAGGATACTTTGACGGATGTTCTAAATAAGATCCAAAGGGACCATGGACAAGTCTTTGCATCATTGCCTCGATTTTCTCATCTAAATATTGCGCAACTTCCTGAAATAAAAGGCCAAGGCGATGAAAATTGCGTCCAATCCCCTTTCCGAATTGTTTTTCAAGCTCTGGAAAAATTTTTTGCCGCATGCGTGGCCGCAGGTAGCGAACATCGAAATTAGTCCAGTCATCAAAGGGCTCAATCTTCTTTCGATTGAGATAAGTCAGAAGTTCAGCTTTGCGAATCGGCAATAGTGGACGCCATAGAGTTAAGTTCTCTCGCTCCGCTTTAGCTTTCAGCCCTCCTAACCCTCCAAGACGAGCCCCCTCGCAAATTCTTTTTAGAACTGTCTCACCCTGATCATCAGCATGATGTGCTAGTAGCAGTGCCTGAAATCCCCACTCATCTTGAAGTCTTTGAAAATAGGCATACCGTTTTTCGCGGTACCGATCTTCGAGATTCGATCCGGTGATGGGAGTTAATCGCTCATGGTGAAATGGGAGCTTCAAATGTTTGGCAAGACGCTCTAATAGGGCCGCTTCTCTCTCACTTTCTTCACGCCAAGCATGATCGACGTGGGCAATGTGAAGTTCAAAGTCCAGCTTTTCTCGGCACTCTATCAATAGATAAAGAAGCGCTAGCGAATCTCCTCCTCCTGACAAAGCCAAAAGGAGTCGCTTTCCTGGAATGAGATTCAAAGTCAAAAAATCTCTCACACATTTTATTGGTCTTTCCATTAAAATAACGCTCTTTTTTTGAGCCAAAAAAAGAAAAAGGGTACAATAAGGTTCATTTTAACTCACGTAAAGTTGTGAAATGCCGATCCTATGGCGTTATCTTCTTCGAAACTATTTGCAGGTGTTTTTCCTGTGTATTAGTGGTTTTATTGCAATCTTGCTCGTCACCCGCTTGCAAGAGATTGCTCGTTTAGCTGCATTTGATTCAGATATTGCATCGATCGCACTCTTTACCATCTGTCAGATTCCCTACATTCTTCCGATAGCGATTCCCATCTCGGGCCTCATTGCTTCGATTCTCCTTTTGCAACGACTCAGTCACACTCATGAACTCACTTCTTTTCGTTCCGCCGGTTTAAGCTTAAAAGTCATCAGCACTCCCCTTCTCCTAGCAGCATTCCTTCTTTCCCTGATCAATTTCATGATTGTCTCCGAAGTCACTCCTCGCACCCGCCTTTACTCTCAAAAGCTTTTGCACCAAGTCATGACCACAAATCCCCTCTTTTTAATGAAAAAAAGCAAGCTTCTGAAGCTGCAAAGTTCCTACGTTGACATGAACATGACACATGTTGGGAAAGAGGCCCGTGATGTCGTATTCGCAATGAAAAATGAATCGAGTGATCGTCTCACACTGCTCACCGCAAAGAAGTTTCACGTCGAAGATAATCAACTTATAGGAAAAAATGTCGCCATTGTTTCACATCTTGATCCAAAAGATCCCGAAGCCTTTGACCACCTCATCATCGAAAACCAACGGTCTATGGCCACATCGGCAAAAGCCCTTTCTGAAATGATGCAAAAAAACACCTTTCATCTCGGCTACGAATACCTCCCCATGAGCGAGCTGATTGAAACAGCTTTTAGCAAAACAGCAAAATCTAAAACCATCAAAAGGATGCGTTTTGAACTCAGTCGCCGTCTCTTTTTTCCTCTGATTACATACGCTTTCACCTTTATGGGAATTTCATTAGGACTACAAATTGGACGTGAGAGAAAAAAGGTGGGACTCATTTTAGCCATTCTTTTAGCAGCTTTCACTTTCATCTGTTCGATGGCCGCGAAATCATTTCATTTGACACCGACAAAGTCCATTCTTTGTTACGTACTTCCCTTTCCTTTCATTCTTCTCACCTCTTTTTGGTTTCAAAAACGGGCTGTGGAGGGAATTGAATGATTTGTCAGCAAACGTGGGAACGATACCTTCTTAAGGAAATTCTGAAGGTCTTTACTCTTTTTCTCCTCTCTTTTTACTTCCTCTATACAGTTATCGATTACTCGATGCATGTACAGGAAATCATCAAGAGCCAAAAAATATCTTTCGGTAATCTGTCTCTTTATTACTCCATGCTATTTAGTAAACGGTGCGACCTTCTCCTCCCTCTTGCCCTTTTGATCGCCTCTCTTAAAGTGCTCCTTTCACTCAATCGGAAAAATGAACTACTCGCTTTTCAAGCAGGTGGGATCAAGCTCAAGCGTCTTTTGCGCCCTTTTTTCCTTATGGCCGCCGTTTGTACACTCATTAATTATGTAAACTTTGAATGGGTCGTCCCTCGCTCCTTAACCTTCATTGAACGTTTTGAAAAACACAACTTCCGCTCCAAAAAATCCCAAAAGAAAAAAGGAGAAGGCGTCCATATGCTCCCTCTAGAGGATGGGAGCCGGCTCATTTATCAGGATTATGATGCCGAAGCAAAAGAACTTTTTGACGTCTATTGGCTCCATTCAACTGACAAGTTCTTTCACATGAAAAAACTTGCCATTGGAACTGACATTCCGACAGGGCTTTTTGTGGATGTACTTCTGAGAACAGAAAAAGGATTGCTAGAAAAGGTTGATTCCTATGAAAATTACCCCTTCTATCGCCTAAAACTCGATTTTGATTTGAAAAACTACATTAGAAAACCTATGGAAAGTCGGTCGATCACCGATCTCATCAAGCTGCAACGAAGCCAGAAACCTTTTTGGAAAGAAAAAAAAGATAAGATTCGTGCAAACCTCTATTCAAAGCTCCTTCTTCCGTGGCTCTCTCTTTTTGTCGTCATAGGAATCGCTCCCTTTGCTGTGCGTTTTTCACGTAACCTCCCCGCTTTCTTACTCTTCTCTCTCGCGATCTTTGGTTACATTGCACTTTTCATGATTCTTGAAGCCTCCACCATCCTGGGCGAATCCCGTGTAGTAGCACCTTTTGCCGCTATTTTTACGGTCCCCATCTTATTCCTTCTGTATTTTGGTCGAAAATTTCTTAAATTAGGCTAGCGCATATGAATCATTGGAATTTGAAAAAACTCTTCATCCCACCTTTGATTATCATAACCCTCTTTTTAAGCTGGCTCTCACCTTTTTTTCGCCCCTATTGGAACGCCCTAGACTCCTGGACATTTTACACTCTCAATACATGGGTCCAGGAAAATACTTTTTGGCAAAACTTTTGGGCCTTCGCAGGAACTCGGCTCATGGATTGGATACATGATATTTTCATGTTCCTCTTTTTCTTTTATGCAATTAAAAAGGCCACTTTAGACTTAAAGGCACGGAAAATTGCTCAACTCATTGGAACGATCTTATTTATGGCTCTTACCATCTGTATCGTCAATGGAATCATGTTTCCTGAGTTCATCCATGCACCTCGTAAAAGTCCGACCATGATCGATCGAGAAGCTTTTCGTCTTTCCTCTGTGATTGAGTGGACAAAAGTCAAAGATCATTCACGAAAAAGTTTTCCAGGAGATCACGCCACAACAGCCATCTTATTCACTTGTTTCATCTACTACTTGATGGGCTGGAGGCTCGGCATTCTCGCGACAGTTTATGCCATTTTCTTCTGTCTACCACGCCTCATCGTAGGGGCGCACTGGCTGACCGATATCCTTTTAGGAAGCTCTCTGATTGCCATTATCATCAGTAGCTTGATCATGGGAACCCCTATAGGAAACGGAGTCTTTCGACTCTTTGAAAAGATGATTCACAAGATCCGCACAAGGTTTAACGCAGCTGATTCCCCTCCATCGAAATCAAACTCTTGATATGTCTCTTCCATAAAGGAAGTTTTGCTTTTTCTTCCTTGATCGCTTCTTTTGAAGGATGTCTCCCACGATGATTCCGAAACGAAAGGAAAGAAAATCCTGTTTCTCGATCCTCAGTGTAGAGCTTGAGATTGTCTTCCTTTGGTTTGAAACAAAACCATAGCATATGGTCCATCGTATCAGGCCCATGTCGAGGAAACGATCCAATTTGCTGCCCTATTGGAAGAGCTGTTAGATAATCCACCAAAACAGGAATAGTCGGATTTTCTTTGGCATAAATGTCATTCTTTGGTGGGGTTTCGATAATGATATTATCACCTAGCTTAAAAAGTTCTTCGCAAAACTCTTTATAACGCCCATCTTTCCCAGCATGGTGCAAAACATGAAAAGCAATAATTAAATCAAAGTGTTCACGAGAATTTAAATCACGCAGATCTTCGAGTGTTAACCGTTTTTTGAGATAGATGATGTTATCCAGATCGGTGTTTGCTGCGCAAATCTGCTGCAAACGATCTGTTGTGTCTGCCATAACGCATGTGGAAGGGTATTCCTGCGCAATCCGAAGACAAAAATAACCATTATTTGCACCGATTTCAAATACGGTAATAGGACGGTCATAAAGAGCTAAAATAGGCTTAATCACTTCAAATCGATCTGAGCAACTTTGTGCAGTTCCATGAAAAATCGTCTCTCCATTCACAACAATATCTTGGTACTGCCAATCTGTTCCATGAGAAAACTGCTCCACAAGTGGATGTTGTTTGGCAAAAATTGAGCAAGAGCTGATGAGCATGATTAAAAACAAGTGTTTCATAGTAGGCCTCTTTAAGCTTAATCGGACCCGATCATCACTTATTTACAGAGTATTTTTCAAGACAACGTAAAAAATTTTCATGGTCTTGCTCTGTCATACGCTCCCACCATCCACGACACATCGAAATAAAAAGCAAGGCTGACATTGGACTGACCTGCTCTCCAATGATCGGTGATGAAAGATCGACTAGCTCTGGTACACCTTCGTATAGAGTCGGATATACCGACAAGATAAACCCCTGAAACGTCGTTTCCTTAGAAATCCATTGCATCGCTAAAGTCTTTGCATAACGTTTTTCGAAGGCATTTTGTGCATCACTATTCAACACGAAATCATTAAAAGGATGCTCCATGTAGCGCAACAAATCATCTTTTTTTCGTAACCAGTTGCTGACTAGAGTTGTCACATTTTTTGCGACTTTTGAGGAGAGAGGAGTCCGCGCCTGTGGCCAATCAACCATCAAATTCATTGTTGGCAATTGCAGGTTAAAATCTTTTCCATGCACCTTAAAAACTCGATGCTCTAGAGGAGAAAACGCTCCTTCATTATCGCAGAAAAAAAGCTTACGATTGCTGCAAACCCCTATGTTGCAACAAGTGAGATCACGATGCCCAATCAAAAAAAGAAATAAATTTGCCTTCCAAAAGTCCCATTCAGAAACCTTCTGAATGCGTCGATTCATTTTCTTTGGAAATAAAAACAAGCCATTAAAGAATTTAGCTTTTTGAAATGGCTGAAAAACAAAGTTCTTTTCCTTGAAATGAATTGCAAGGGAACCTGCAATCGAATCTTCGCAATCTAAAATTAAACTCGTTTCCCAAACAGCAACTTCACTCCATTCATCTCGCTGTTTCAGAACTCCCCAGTTGGTATTGTTATTTTTTATCAAAAGTGAAAAGCCAGCAGGATTTCCAATACGAGGATACTTATCGAAACTGCTTCCCGATGTAAGCCATATCAACCGTATTGCTTGATGCAAGAGATTTAATTGTGTTTTGATTTTTTGCTGGGATCGCAAAGAAGGAATATCTCGTGACATATGTAAAATTTTGCACAAGTTGAAGTAAAGACGCCCCTTTTCTCTTACACCATTTATTTTCTCGATATGAATTAGAATGCGCTGTAAATCTTTCTTTCTTTTCCTTCCTTGAATGTTGCGCACTAGTTCCTTGGCTTGATTTTTAAAATGGCTCAGAATTTCCTCCGGAAAAAGAGCCTCGATTTCACCAACTGATTGAGAATCAATTTCTCCTTTCACATTAGAGTACTGTTCTACAAGTTCTCCTCCATAACGCTGGATCATTTTGTCACGTATAGAAAGGTGCTGATTATTCGTACGTATCGGTTCAATTTGAGTGAGGGTGAATAGGAGAAGGGCTCCTGAAAAGAAAATTAAACAAACTGAAAAAAAAAGCTCTTTCTTTGACATGACTGCAATCATGGTCCATCTAATCTTTTTAACTCTATGCAAAAATGCGCTCAAAACCTAAAATATTTTTTCAAAAAAACTGAGGACTGATGAAAACGGAATCCAAAGAGGTTCATTACTTCTTCCCCTTTCATCACGGAGTGGATCCCGCATTTTCAGAAGACGGAACTACCTTTCACTACACACGCTGCAGCTCCTACATCGATTTTGCAATCGTCATTGCATCCTATGCTCTCGATCTTTTAGCTTTCCTTTTCACTTATCTGCACCCCTCTTGTAAAGAACGAGCTTTTCGCAAGCTTCTCTTTCAAGCTTCAATCACTGAGCAACGATGGCATCACTACACTGCCGAGCCTTGCGTTCAAAATGTCTCTCGTCCTGATTCTTATCTCATCATCCAGTATTATGAACATGAGTTTTGCGAAAAACTTGGCGAGGTTGCCCAAAAGGTTCTGGATGTTCCCGCTTCGCCGCAACGCCTTTTTCCCTGTGAACTCCTCTATCCTCTACATGGCCTAGTCGCCCACCCAGATAGTTCAGACACATCCGATTTCATTCTCAAATCAGAAGCACTCTACCCTGAAAACTCTATGATTGCACGAATGGTTCATCTCGGTTACAACCGTCTTAGAATTAATTCTTTTTCTGAGTGCCCCGAGCTTTTGACAACACACTATGTTTCTCACAAAGAGTTTATTCAAAAAACTGAAACAGCGCGAAATGAACTCATCAAAGAGTTTCGTCAAATACGCATCACTTTACAATCCCCTTTCACACTTTTCTTCAACCGAAGAAAGCTTGTTGAAGACTTAGAAGCTTTTTATGAAGCTTGGGAAGCTTACCGTTACTCTCACGAACTTTTACGAGAAATAGCATCTGTCTACAAGGAAAGAGATTACCGAAAAAGATACTACGAAGCCTTAGAAGACATTCGCTACAATCATCTCTTTTTCCGTTCAGCCTATCAAGTTGATCAGTCACCCGAAGTCCTAGAACTTTACGATCGTGTATGCTGTTACATGAATCTGCAAGACCCCTTAGGTTGGTGGATAGATTCAGATAATTTTTCCATTAGCAATGACAACGAGAATATTCGTTGCCATTTAGAAGCCATGAGCAAAGAACAGGCTCTTCAAACCAAAGCATGCTCCTTAATTTCAGGCGCAGTTCAAAAAAAAATTCCCTAAGTGTAAAACAGCTGAAATGCTAAGATAACTCCTTATGACGGTAAAAGAAAAATACGACAGACTGCATAAAATTGGAAAAGAGATTCGCTTGCTCGTGTCCTTCGGCTATTTCCTAGAATGGGATCAAGAAACTTTCATGCCTAAAGGAGCCATTGAATTTCGCAGTGAACAAATCGAACTTATTTCTAGCATCACCCACCGAGAAAAAACAAGTGAGAGGTTTAAAGAAGCCCTCGAAGCTCTTATCGATTTAGATACAGGTAAGCCCCATGATGATGATCTTGACGAGGAGCAAAAAGCAAATTTGCGCGAGTGGCACCGCGAATATTTGCATGAAACGAAGCTTCCGAATGACTTTGTCAAGGCCTTTGCCAAAACCTCCTCTAAAGCAACCAATGCTTGGGCCCAAGCCAAAAACAATGACACCTTTGAGACGTTCGCACCGCACTTACATGAGCTTATTGAGCTCTGTCGAAAAAAAGCCGACTACATTGGCTATGAAGACCATCCTTACGACGCCTTTCTCTCGATTTATGAGCCCGGAGTGACGACTCAAACTCTCAAAGACCTCTTCGGAGCGCTTAAACCTTTTCTCAGTGATTTACTCAAGGCAGTTTCACAAAAACAAACCGTCGACGATCGTTTCCTCCATGGAAGTTTTTCTCAAGAATCGCAACTTGAGTTTGACAAATACCTCTTAGAAGTCATGCACCTTGATCCCAAACACAGCAGACTCGATCTTTCTGAGCACCCCTTTTGCTTAGGTTTACACCCACATGATGTCCGCCTGACCACACACACTGTCTGTTCTAACTTCATGCACTCAATTTCTGCCGTCATGCATGAAGGTGGACATGCCATTTATGAACTCCAACTTCCCGTTCAGCAGTATGGTGCCCCTCTCGGAGAATTTGCAAGCTACGGAATGCACGAAAGTCAATCCCGTTGGTGGGAAACCATCATTGGTCTAAGCCGTCCGTTTTGGGAGTTTGCTTACCCAAAACTCCAAAGCACTTTCCCAACTTCACTTGAAAAAGTCAATCTTGAGACCTTTTATCAAGCTATTAATCGATGCCGTCCTTCCTGCATTCGGATCTTTGCCGATGAAATTTCCTATATCTTGCACATCATTCTCCGCTTTGAAATCGAGCTCGCATTTCTCGAAGGCAAGCTTGAAGTTGCAGACCTTCCTCAAGCCTGGAATGATAAGATGCAAGAGTCCCTTGGGATCACTCCTCAAGATGATAAAGAAGGGTGTTTACAAGATATCCATTGGTCTGCTGGTCTCTTTGGCTACTTTCCAACTTACGCCCTCGGCAACCTCTACGCTGCCCAACTCTACCAAATCTTCACCCAAACCTTTCCTGACCATCAAGACCGGATGCGTCAGGGCAACTTCACCTTCATCAAAGACTTTTTAAAAGAAAAAATTCACCGCTTTGGGAAGCAGTATCCCCCTCTTGAGCTTCTTGAGCGGGCAACTGGCTCTCCTCTCTCTCCTGAGCCCTATATGAACTACCTTAAAAACAAGTTCCAATAAAATCCCCTCCTTTCTATACTTTTGCCCATGAGTACTGTGCCCCCAACAGATTCTTCAAAAACAGAGTCGTCGCGACGCATCGTCTATTATTATCCAAATCAACCCTTACGCACTAACATAAATCAGACGATTTCAACAATTTCTTCGTATGTTCCCGAGTCGCAACCCCTTTCATGGCTAAAAATTCCTTTAGAGTGGTTTCGCTCCCTCATCAACTCATTCTTCAGTTTCTTTGCAAAAAAACCTGAAAAAAATATTGCACCCGAGAAACCTCCTGAGTCCAAAAAAGACTCTATCACTCCGCCACCTTCACTAGACCTTGCAAATCGCGGTGTATTGCAAACAATTTTTGAAGAAACGAAAAAAGCTCTCGATGAAGGGTTTTACTTCCTCCCTGACAAAACAAAAGTGACACTCAACCTCGAGCCAATGAAGAAGTCGACAAAAGTTTGGACCCACGATGCGCTCAGCAATGCAATCGATCTCACCGGCCGACCCACATAAAAACAACCTTTGAAACCATCAATTCCGACACTATTTTAGCTGGCTTAAAACTTCTAGACGAAGGATTCAACCCTCTTCTTCTCAATATGGCCAACCACCGATCACCTGGTGGAGGGGTTACAACCGGCTGCCTAGCTCAAGAAGAAGAATTGTGCCGTAAATCTGCTCTTTATGCTTCAATCAACCCACCTGACAATCGACACATCGCAGATCAAATGGGTAAACACTACTTGATTCCAGAGCATGGCTGCATTTACACAACGCATGTCCCTGTCATCCGTGAAAGAAAGGATAACCATTTTGCGTGGATCGCCTCACCTCGTGAGCTCAGTTTTGTATCCTCAGCAGCCTATGACTGCAACACTCGTCACTCCGATTCAAAACATATCCCCAAGGGGAAGGCCTTTGAAGAGGGATGCGACGCAAGATTCAATCGCAAATCCGCTGCGCGCTGCAGCATGGTCATGATTCCCTAGTCCTAGGAGCCTTTGGATGCGGAGCCTTCAAGCAAGACCCCAAACAAGTCGCCGCTTGGTATCAGGAAGAGCTAGCTCCGTACCAACAATATTTCAAGAAGATTTGCTTTGCAGTCCTAGTTGCACGTCCTTCAGACCAAGCCAACTACGACTCCTTCCACGCCCTCTTCTCCTAACCTTCTCTTTTTCACTTTAGATATCAAGCTCTATATACTCCTGCTTCTATACTTTGACCACACCGGATTGGTGGGAGAAACTATGGGATGGTATTTTCACTTTCTGCTACACAAGGGGTGAGATTGGGGGAGTAGTTTGGGCTGGCTTTTCTTGGATTTTTCAACAGATTTTTTCTAATCCAAGCAATCACATTGTCCCTCACTACGAATTGCCTTCCTTCTTTTCACTTTCATCTACGCAAGGGCTCGAATTTGGAGAAAATTTTGGGCTTCATCCCAGTCTTTTTGGCATCTTTTTTCAATTCAATGTGATCCCTTGTCGAGGGACAATGTGGATCACATTGAATTGAAAAAAGATGCCGAAAAATCCAAGAAATGTCGCTCCAAAATTTTCTCCAAATTCGAGTCCAAAAAAAACCCCGGGCCAAAGCCAGGGGTCATGTAAAAAGAAAAGAGAGGTGATTGGTAGATTATCGCTTAGAAAACTGGAAGCGTTTTCTAGCACCAGCAAGACCGTATTTCTTACGTTCACGCTTACGTGGATCACGTGTTAAGTAACCTTCTGCTTTAAGAACTTGCCTATGTTCTTCATCTTGAGCAACAAGAGCACGAGCAACTCCAAGTCTTGCAGCAACTGCTTGACCGGCAATTCCGCCGCCTTTAGCACGAATGATTAAATCGTGGCTTTCAGTCAGTCCTAGTTTTTCAAGAGGAGCGAGAACAGTTTTTCGGTCGAGTTCAGAAGGAAAGTAATCTTCGAATTTTCTTCCGTTAACATCGATTTTGCCTTTGCCCTTACGAAATCTAATAGCTGCGATAGCTCTTTTGCGTCTTCCTACTGCGAGTGCTTCTTTTACCATTTACGTTACCTTATTTATACGTCTACTAGGACGGGCTTTTGTGCTTGTAATGTGTGCTCAGCTTCAGCAAAGATTCTAAGCCGCTTCATTTGAGCTCTTGCGAGTTTTGTTTTAGGCATCATTCCTTTGACAGCTAAACGCAAGATTTCGATTGGTTTCTTTTGCATCATGGTGCGGTAAGGAGTTTTACGTCCTCCACCAATGTGACCAGTATAGCGATGATATTCTTTTTGGGCTTCTTTGTTCCCCGTAACTTTCACTTTTCCTGCATTCACAACAACCACTCCGTCTCCAGAGTCGATGTGTGGGGTGAAAGTTGTTTTGTGCTTTCCTCTTAATACTTTTGCAATTTCTGCTGCAAAGCGTCCAAGCGTTTTTCCGTTAGCGTCTAGGAGGATCCATCCTCTCATCGGTTCGGCTTCTTCCTTGGATAAAAGCATCGTTTCGTTTTTATGTCGTCTTGCCATGTGTCGTTTCCTGCAAGTCAATTCGTTGTTTTTGGTGAAAATATACTCTTTTTTTACTTTTTTGCCAAGAGGGTTTTCGCAGATATTTTCACTTAAAACAAACAGAAAATAAAATAGAAAAACAAAACTTATTTGAATTTTTAAAATTATTTTTATTATAAAATATTTAACTGTTTCATTTTTTATATAACAAAACGCCTCTCTAGTCCCTCTTGCACGAAAGGATACAGATGTCTAAACTTCTTTGAAAAACTGAAATTAACAAGGGCGCGCTACCAATTACACGCCCTAGAACCCCAAGTGACTCCCTAGCTATGCATAAGAACGTGAAGAAGTTTTACATCCGCACTTACGGATGCCAAATGAATGAGCTCGATACTGAACTGATGATCGGCCAACTCGTGCAAAGAGGTCTTGAGCGTGTACACGATGAGGACGACGCCGACCTTCTCATTTTTAACACCTGCTCCATTCGTGACCTAGCCGAACGGAAGGTCATGGGAAAAATCGGCCAACTCAGCCGCTCCAAAAAGAAGAAAATCATCGGAATCACCGGTTGTATGGCCATGGCCAAAAAAGAAACCCTATTCCGAAAATTGCCCAATGTCGATTTTGTGATTGGAACCAACAACATCACAGATCTTGGAAATGTCGTCGATGAAGTCCTAGAAACAGGCGAAAAACGGATCAAGACCGATGATAAATTCGAAGAAAACCTCGATTACTTTGTCGCAAAGCGTGATGATAGAGTGAAAGCTCACGTATCTATCATCAGAGGATGCGATAAATTCTGCACCTACTGCGTAGTCCCTTACACTCGAGGACAAGAAGTCTCACGCCCTCCACAAGATATTGAAAAAGAATGTCGCTTACTCGCTGACCAAGGTTATAAAGAAGTCACTCTGCTTGGTCAAAATGTGAACAGCTATGGAAAAGATCAACCTGAGTGGAATGAACTCTTTCACGACCTGCTTTATCGTTTAGACAAAATCGATGGCATTGAACGGGTCCGGTTTATGACAAGTCACCCCATTGACATCACAGTGCAGCTCATGGAAGCGATTCGTGATCTCCCCTCTCTCTGCGAATTCGTCCACTTCCCCATCCAAGCCGGATCAAGTCGCATCTTACGAAAAATGCATCGGATCTACACGAAAGAACAGTACCTCGAAAAGGTCGAGCTCCTCCGCAAAATTGTTCCGAACGTTTCGCTTGGAACCGATATTATTGTCGGGTTCCCGACCGAAACAGAAGAAGAATTCCAAGAAACCTATGATGTGTTCAAAGAGATCCGATACTCGGTTGCATTCCTCTACACCTTCAGCCCTAGAAAGGGAACACCAGCGATGAGATGGCGTGATGACATCCCTGAAGAGGTCAAAGAAGAGCGCCTGCAACGTCTGATGGGTCTTTACCATGAAATCTGCACGGAAGAGCGACAAGCCATGCTAGGAGAGGAAGTCGAAGTCCTTGTCGATCGTTGGAACCGCGATGGACAACTCCGCGGACGCACCCGTTGTTGGAAAAAAGTAATTTTCCCTGGCGATGAGTCGTGCATCGGAACATTGCAGAAGGTAAAAATTCACAGCTTCAATCACCAAACATTGATTGGCGAGCGAGTTCCTACATCAATAGATCCCGCTCAGGCTTCTGCTTAACAACTGCTGCCATCAGCAGACCTGCTAAAAACCACGTGATGATCAAGTCAGCCATGTTGACTAGCAAAAAGAGGTTGCCTCCGCCAAACCAATTCCAATTCGGGATACTCCCCAAGACGCCAACAATCAGTCCCATTGTCGTCACAAAAAGAAGTCTCCCCATGTAGGTAGACTCGGACAGCTTCAACAAAAGAAAACTAATTAAGGCTGCTCCCAAAAATTGGTTCAAAAAGGAAATAATGTACTGTTTGGGACTCGTATAATCGATCCCCTTTCGCTTGATCTGCGCATAAACAAAGGGACCGTCTTTTGTAGATGACTTTTCGTGTTCGATTTTATCTTTGAGCTCACCGGGCGTCACAGCAGTTTTTGGAGAACCCGCATGAGGGATAATGTAAACACCGTCTTTTTTCACATTTTCTTTGATCACCCAAGATACAAATTCTTCATTGCGGAAAGATTGAAAAGTCCATTCATGCCAAGGGAAGACCATCCAAGAAACAAAACTCCAAACAAACGCAATGATCCCTCCGAGAATTCCTCCAAAAATTATTCTTCCCATTTTCGGTCACCTCATGGTCGTGTAAAAAATTTAATCTAGGCTACTCAAGAACTTCTTTAGCGTCAATATTAGGATAGGATCGTCCAGTTCATGTAGGCTAAAAGCCAAAAATATGTGACACACCAAGATGACAAATATTAAAACTTGAAAAATTGGATGCATGAATGTAGATTCACTGCATCATCGAATAAAACACATTAGAATTCATTATGAAATTCCTCAAATTAGCGACTATTTCTGTCTTAATTGTCTTTTTTGTTTCAGTAGGGCTAAGTTACCTAATGCAGACTGAGGGACTTTTTAAAAAATACGAACATGAACTTGCAGTTTGTGCAATTTTTAGAAACGAAGCACCTTATCTCAAGGAATGGATTGATTACCACCATGACATCTTAGGAGCCACGAAATTTTACTTGTATGATAACGAAAGTACAGATGAATACCTGTCTGTATTACGGCCTTACATCGAAAATGGCTTAGTTGAACTCATCGAATGGGATTCTACTGAAGAACATGCGATATATGTTGCAAAAGTTTGCACTTTCCCGTGGGCTCCTTATCAAATCGCTGCGTATACAGATTGTTGTAAAAATAGAGCGTTAAACAAGGTAAGGTGGCTTGCAGTCATGGACATTGATGAGTTCATTGTTCCGACAAAAAACCTTCAAAGTTTTCACAAATTGCTCAAGTCCGCCTCAAAACCAAACTTAAAAAAATTTCTCAAAAACCCCTTCAAAATGAGACGGCCTGCTGGTTGTATCAAACTTCATTGGTTGATGTTTGGGACATCAAAGATATGGGACATAGAAAAAGGTGAGCGATTAACCGATAAGCTGACTTATCGAGTAGAAGAAGACTACATAACACAGATCAACACAAAGTGCTTATACCGACCTGAAGCAGTTGAGACTTGATTGGTTCACAATGCGTTTATCAAAAAGACGCATTTTCGCAGTCAAAATATACCGATTTCAAACTGCCGTATTCACCACTATTTTACAGGACCTGAAAAGCGATTCATTGAAAAACGTAACCCCACAAAAGAGATTTTTGAGAGCTGTCAATTGAAGTTCAATGCAGTTGAGGACCTCACTTTAATTCAATTCCGCAAGTCCGTAGAAAATAGTACCCAGGGTTAAGATCTCAGGTGACTAAAGAGAAGCTTTGAAAACTTCTTCATTCATCATTGCAACCCCTAGCTTCTGTGCCTTATCGTATTTGGAACCTGGCTCTTCCCCAACAAGGACAAAGTCTGTCTTTTTACTAACTGAACTGGAGACTTTCCCTCCACGTTCTTTGATGAGATTGGCCGCCTCTGTTCGGGTAAATTCCTCGAGAGACCCAGTGAGAACAAAGGTTTTACCTTCAAAGCTATGTCCTGCAATTTTCTTATGGGCTGCGGTAGGTTTGATGCCGAGCTCAATGAGTTCATAGATTTCTTTGAGATGTTTTTCGTCTGAGAGAAACTCAACAATGGACTGAGCCACTTTGTCACCCACTCCGTCAATTTCGCAAAGTTGCTCTTCTGTCATCTCTTTGAGACGCTTAATCGATCCAGCTGCATCGGCTAAGAGCTGCGCTGTTCCTTCCCCAACATAGGGAATACCAATGGCAAAGATGAAACGGGCAAGAGTGACTTTTTTTGAGGACTCAAGACTTGCGAGCAAACTGTGAATGGACTTTTCCTTGAAGCCTTCGATCTGAGCCAGCTCTTTTTCAGTGAGTCGATACAAATCCGAGATACGTGATACAAATCCGATTTCGATCAGCTTTTTGACAATTTCTGGTCCAAGATGATCGATATCCATGGCGTTTTTGCTCGCAAAAAAGCTAATGCGTCGCAAGTTTTGCCCTCCACAAGCTGTGCGATTGGGACAGCGAACCGCCACTTCTCCTTCTTTACGGATCACTTCTGTGCCACAGATGGGACAACGGTTGGGCATGCGCCAAGTTTTTGATTCTTTAGGTCGTTTACTTTGGATCACCTCGACAACTTTGGGTATGACATCTCCCCCCTTTTCAATGATCACCGAGTCCCCCACTCGAATGTCTTTGCGAGCCACTTCTTCTTCATTGTGCAAAGTCGCACGTGAAATGGTGCTTCCAGCAAGGGAAACAGGTTGCAGCTTTGCAACGGGCGTGAGCACCCCTGTGCGTCCCACTTGGACGGTAATGTCTTCAATCACGGTTTCTGATTGTTCGGGGGCAAACTTGTAGGCTGCAGCCCAGCGAGGACTTTTTCCTGTCGCTCCCAAAATGTCATGGTCACGCAGATGATTCACTTTAATCACAATCCCATCGATTTCAAATGGAAGAGACGGACGTTCTTTTTCAACCCGATCCGCAAAGGCAAAAATTTCATCAAGGGATTGACATACGGCAAAGTGTTTTTCGCTTCCTACAGGAAGCCCCATTTTTTTGAGAAAATGATGATTCTCCGCTTGAGTTTTGAGAATCTTTTCACGTGTGATCACATTGTAAAACACGATGTCGAGTTTACGTTTAGCCACTTCAGTGGCATCGAGAAGCTTAAGCGAACCAGCTGCGGCATTACGAGGATTTGCCCAGGTGACATCTCCTGCTTCTTCACGTTCACGGTTCATTTCTGCAAAATCTTTCGTCGGTATGAAAACTTCTCCTCTCACTTCAAGGAGGTCGGGAATGTTGGCTCCTTTAAGTTCATGGGGAATGGAGCGAATTGTTTTCACATTGGCAGTGATATCATCTCCTTTGCGCCCGTTTCCTCGAGAAACAGCTCGCACGAGTTTTCCCTTTTCGTAGCGGACAGAAAGCGCAACTCCATCCATTTTGAGTTCAACACAAAATTCCACATCTTCCCGTTCGAGCAATTTGTAGACACGGGCAACGAAATCAGCCACTTCTTCTCTTGAATAGGTGTTCGCAAGAGAAAGCATCGGCACATCGTGCTGGACCTGTTTGAACCCTTTTGTGGGTCGTTCCTGAACTTGGCGTGTGGGGGTGTCGGAAGGGACCCAATCAGGATGAGAAGCTTCTATTTT